>DATMKM010000072.1:0-2008 GCA_035571315.1 Candidatus Acidiferrum sp. | reverse complement strand
CGCTCATGCCGATGAGCTTGTTGAGCGCGCCACGCACCTTGAAGGCGCGGATCGGTTGGATCGATTCGATCTTCAGGTGCACGTGGCAGCGCGCCTTGTCGGTGAAGGCGCGCGAGTACTGGAGCGGCGTGGGCGAGAGGTAGGCGCGCAGGTCTTTCGCGGCTTGCTCTATGTCACCGGGGGTGACGCCCGCCTTGTCCGATTCGACTTGCCTCAAGAACGCGAAGCTACCATCTGACAATGAGCGACGACCTGGACCGCGTATCGCCGCGCGAGAGCGCACACGCGAAGGCGCGCGACAAGAAGGTGAGAGGACCCAAGGTCATCGCTGTCAACCCCGGCCTGAAGAAGCTTGCGCAGCACCTGGCCGAGAAGCGAACTAGGAAGCGGACGGGATGACGGGCGGCGCCCCGGGGATATAACCGAAGGCCGGCGTCTGATCGAGCTCCAACCGCCGGAAGGCCAAAGTCCAGTAGGTCGAGCTCTGTGCAATCACAAATCCTTCGACCACCAGCGCGACCGGCAGGAAGATCAGCGTCCCGACTATGACGACGACCCAGAAAAGCGGTGACCCGGTGGCGTAGGCGGCAATGCCGGCGACCGTGACGGGTAAGACCACGATCCCCAGGATGAGGGCGGCGCAGATTCCGATCGCTATCCCGACCGCGATCGAGAGCAGCCAGACCAGGAGCACGCGCCCGAGGCGCTTTTTCAGCAAGCGGTGGGCCCGGACCAGCGCGGCCCGCGCTCCGACCTGCTCGAGCACCGCGGCTCGCGTTCCGAGCCGGTCGAGGAACCCCAGGTACACCAGGTATACGAACGCGGCCAGGAAGATCAACAAGCCGAAGAGCCCGAGGGCCACGGCCAGGCCGTAGCCGTGCGAGAGGATGGCGAGGACCACTCCCGCGACCAGCGCCGCCACGACGATGAAGACCGGCAGCCCGAGCGCGATCAGGAGGAGGCGGAAACGGATGATGACGCCCATCGTCGACACACCGGTCCGCCAGGCCAGGCTCAGGCCGAAGGGCCGGTCGGCGTCGTGCTCCGCAGAGCCACGCACGAGGGCGCCCTCGCAGACCGCCGCGAGTAGGAAGAACGCGATTACCAGAACGAGGAACAGGGCCGAGCCGGCCACGATCAGGCCCACATGCTGGCTCAGCCAGGTGGCCACCTGTTGCGGGACGGTCGTGAAGTTCGGGAGCTTCCCACCGTTCCCGATCGGCTGGTAAGGCGAGCTGTAGTTGAAGCTCGCTCCTCCGCCGCTTTCGCCCGCAAACACGGCGAGCAGCCACAGGTACTTGTGCCGCCAGGCGATCCTGAACGAGCGCGTGACGATGTCCCAGTACTGCACGCCTAGAACGACGCAGGCACGATGGCCCGCTTGTGGATGCCCGAGCCGATCAGCTTTTCGCCCTGCCGGCACTCGACGTCGAAGTAGAGCTTGTTGCCCTTGACCTCGGTCAGGGTGGTGGTGACGAGCACGCTGCTCCCTGGAGCCGCGGGGGCGAGGTGGCGCACATGCACCTCGTAGCCCACCGTGGTGTGACCGTCCGGCAGCAGACTTTCCACCGAGCGGTGGCTGGTGATCTCCATCAGGCCGATCATGGCCGGCGTCGCGAACGTGCCGGCGCCTCCGACGTGCCGCGTGATGAGCTCACCCTCGACGACCCGCTCGAGCCGTCCCTCCAGTCCCGGCCGGATGCCGTCAAGTGTGGCCAACCGATAGATTGTCGCTAATGGCGATGCCCCCGGTGAGAAAAGCGATCTTCCCGGCCGCGGGACTTGGGACACGCTTTCTGCCGGTCACGAAGGCGCAGCCCAAGGAGATGCTGCCGCTCGTCGACAAGCCGACGATCCAGTACGGCGTCGAGGAGGCCATCGCCAGCGGCATCGAGCAGGTGATCATGGTCACCGGCGGCGGCAAGCGGGCCATCGTCGACCATTTCGACCGCTCGCTCGAGCTCGAGCACTACCTCGCGCAGCGCGGCAGGAGCGACCTGCTCCACAT
>DATMKM010000071.1:0-26916 GCA_035571315.1 Candidatus Acidiferrum sp. | reverse complement strand
GCTCTACTACCGGGCGGTCGATCGGTACGGCAACCCAACCTCATCGCTGGCCGTGATCGACCGCGCCGATTATCAGACCGCCATTGGCAACCTGGTGCGGCCGGGCTGCAAGTGAACCCGCCGCGAACCGGCTTCTACACTTAGATCAAGTGCCCGCATTTGACTTTGACGTGGCGATTCTGGGCGGCGGGATGGGTGGTTACCCAGCAGCTATCCGAGCCTCCCAGCTTGGCTTGAAGGTTGCCCTGGTGGAGGCCGACAAGCTCGGCGGCACCTGCCTGCACATCGGCTGTATCCCGACCAAGGCACTGCTCGAGTCGTCCGAGCTGTACCACCGGGTGTCGGCGCGCGGGCCGGAGTTCGGGGTCGACGCCGAGAAGGTGCAGTTCGACTACGGCCGGATCGCCGCCCGTCGCGACTCAGTGGTCGCGCAGCTCTACAAGGGCGTCCAGTACCTGATGAAGAAGAACAAGATCGAGGTGGTTGCGGGCAGTGGCCGGGTGCGCGACCGCAACACGCTCGATGTCGGCGCCAAGCAGATCAAGGCGCAGCATCTGATCGTCGCCACCGGCTCCACGGTGAGAGCCCTCCCCGGGCTCGAGTTCGACGGCAAGTTCATCATCTCGTCGGACCACGCGACCCTGGCCACCACGCTGCCCGAGTCGATCTGCATCATCGGCGCGGGCGCGGTGGGCGTCGAGTTCGCGACTCTCTACAACGAGCTCGGCGTCAAGGTCACGCTGATCGAGGCGATGGACCGGCTGGTGCCGCTCGAGGACGAGGAGATATCCAAGGAGATGCTGTCCGCGTTCAAGAAAGCGGGCATCGACTGCCGGTTGAGCGTGAAGGTGAAAGGTGCGAAGAAGGCCCGTGACGGTGTGAGCGTGGACACGGATCAGGGCGAGGTCTGGGCCCGCCAGCTGCTCGTCGCGGTGGGACGCGCGCCGCGCTCGAAGGACATCGGTTTGGAACAGGTCGGCGTGACGACGCATCCCAACGGGTTCATCAAAGTCGACGAGTGGATGCGCACGTCCGCGGAGTCGGTGCACGCGATCGGAGACGTGGTCGGCGGCTTCCTGCTCGCTCACGCCGCCTCCCACGAAGGGATGACGGCGGTCGAGGACATCGCCGGACAACGCGTCGCCCCGATGGACCAGGACCTGGTCACGCGCTGCACGTACTCGCACCCGCAGATCGCGTCGGTCGGGCTGACCGAGAAGCAGGCGAAAGAGAAAGGTCACGAGGTGCGCATCGGCAAGTTCCCGTTCACCGCCCTGGGCCGCGCCATCATCCACGGCGAGACGGGCGGGTTCGTGAAGGTCGTCGCCGATGCCAAGACCGGTCAGGTGCTCGGCACACATATCGTCGGTGCCAGCGCGACCGAGCTGATCGCGGAGCCTGCCCTCACGCAGCTGTTCCAGGGCGACGCCTGGGAGATGGGCCGCAACATCCACCCGCACCCAACGCTCAGCGAGGCGGTCATGGAGGCCGCGCTGGCCGTCGACGGCCACGCGATACATATCTAGTGTCCACGACCAAGCCTCGCGAAGCGGCAACCAAGGCCAAAGAGCCCGAGTTCAAGCCCGAGTGGCGATTCCAGGAACCGATCGCGTGGCGCGACACCGACCTCGACGAGAACACGCTCAAGGAGTGGTTCAACTACATCCTGCTCGGACGCCAGGTCGACTACCGCTTCCAGGTCTTGAACCGCCAGGGCCGCGCGCCGTTCATCATCTCGTGCGCCGGCCACGAGGCCGCCCAGATCGGCGTCAGCTGGCCGCTCAAGCCCAAGTACGACTGGCTTGCGCCCTATTACCGCGACGTCGTCCTGTGCATGCGCATGGGCATGACCCCGCTCGACCTCATGCTGTCGGTGCTCGCGAAAGCCGCCGACCCGGCCTCCGGGGGCAAGCAAACGCCCGGTCATTTCTCGGATTCGCGCCACAACATCACGTCGGGCGGATCGCCGGTCGCAGCGCAGATGGTGCGCGGGGCCGGGGTCGCGTACGCGCTGAAGATGGACGGCACCGACAAGGTGTTGATGACGTGCTACGGCGAGGGCGCCGGGTCAGAGGGCGACGCGCACGAAGCGTTCAACTTCGCCGCGATCTACCGGCTGCCCGAGGTGTTCGTGTGCGAGAACAACGGCTTTGCGATCTCCACTCCGATCCGCAAGGAATATGCGATCGACTACGTCGCGCAGCGCGCGGCGGGCTACGGGTTCCCAGGCGTGACGGTCGACGGCCGCGACCCGGTGACCTGCTACGTCGTCGCGAATGAGGCGATCGCCCGCGCGCGCGCCGGCCAGGGGCCCACGCTCATCGAATGCCTCGTCGACCGTTTGGGGGCGCATTCGTCCGAGGACGACCAGCGCCGGTATCGAACGCAGGAGGAGATCGACCGGCTCGCGCAGAACGACTGCCTCGAACTGTTCAAGAAGCGGCTGCTCGACGAGGGCGTGCTGAGCGCCAAAGAGATCTCCGAGTACGAGGAGCGGGTCAAGGAAGAGGTGTCACAGGCGACCCAGGACGGCATGCAGTCGCCCGACCCCGAGCCCGAGGACGCGCTCGCGAACGTCTACGGCGTGGGCGCGCCCGCTGCGCTGGAACCCGCCGCCGGCGTGGAGACCGAGGGCATGAACATGGTGGCCGCGCTGCGCTCGGCTCTAACCGAAGAGATGGAGCGGGACGAGCGCGTGATGGTGATCGGCGAGGACGTGGGGCAGAAGGGCGGCGTTTTTTTGGTCACTGATGGGCTGCGCGCCAAGTTCGGCGAAACCCGCGTGATCGACTCGCCACTCGCCGAGTCATCGATCGCCGGCGTGGCCCTGGGCCTCGCGATCTACGGCAAGCGGCCCGTCGCCGAGATGCAGTTCGCCGACTTCGCGCACATGGCTTTCAACTCGATCACCAACGAGATCGCCAAGTACCGCTATCGCAGCGATGGAGACTGGTCGGTGCCGCTGGTCGTGCGCGCGCCGATGGGCGGCCACGCTCATGGCGCCCTCTATCACTCGCAATCGATCGAGGCGCGCTTCGCCACACCAGGGCTGAAGATCGTGGTGCCGTCCAGCCCTTACGAGGCGAAAGGCCTGCTCCTGGCCGCGATTCGCGATCCCGACCCCGTCCTCTTCTTCGAGCACAAGCGCCTCTACCGGATGTTCAAGGAGCCGGTGCCGAAGGGCGAGTACATCATCCCGCTGCAGAAGGCGCGCACCTACCGCGAGGGATCTGACATCTCCGTCTTCTGCTACGGGCTGATGGTCCATTACGCAAACGAGGCTGCCAAGAACCTCGAGGCTCAGGGCGTCAGCGTCGAGATCATCGACCTGCGCACCGTTTACCCGCTGGACAAGGAGGCGATCGTCGCCTCGGCGAAGAAGACCGGCAAGTGCCTGGTCCTCTACGAAGACAACTTCAGCGTCTCGGTCGGTTCCGAAGTGGCTGCCTTGATCGCCGACGAGGCGTGGAGCTGGCTGGACGCGCCGGTCAAGCGCTTCGGCGGCCTGGACGTGCCCTCGATGCCTTACGCGATCCCGATGGAGGAGTACTTCATGCCGACCCCGGAGAAGATCACCAAGGCGCTCCGCGACCTGGCGGCCTACTGATGGCCAACACCACCCGCGTCGTCATGCCGCAGCTCGGAGAGTCGGTGCACGAAGGGACCATCTCGAAATGGCTCGTCAAGCCGGGAGACAAGGTCGTCGAGTTCGAGCCGATGCTCGAGGTCGACACAGACAAGGTCAACGCCGAGGTGCCGGCGCCGGTGACCGGGATCCTGCGCGAGATCCTCGCGAAGGAAGGCGAGACGGTGCAGGCCGGAGCCGAGATCGCGATTGTGGAGTTGAGCGCAGACGGAAACGTGACGGCGGCGCCAGAAGCAGCAGCGCCGGCCGCCGCGAAGCCCGCTGCAGAGGCGAAGCCCGCTGCAGAGGCGAAGCCCGCTACAGAGGCGAAGCCCGCTACAGAGGCGAAGCCCGCTACCGTCGTTGCACCGCCGCCCCAAACCGAGGCTCCGGCGCCGGCTGCCGCACAGCCGGCCGCGCCGCCACCATCCGCCCAGCCATCACCCACGCTCGAAAGCGGGCAACACCGCTACTCACCCGCGGTGCAGATGCAGGCTTCGGAGCTGAAGGTCGACCTGACCAAGGTGGCCGGTACGGGCATCGGCGGGCGCGTCACCAAGAAAGACGTCCAGGACTTCGCCGCGCACGCCAAGGCGGCTCCGGCCGCCGCCCCCGCGCCTGCGCCCGCGGTCAAGCCAGGAGAAGGGGACGAGGTCGTCCAGCTGACGCGGGTGCGCCGGTTGATCGCTGAGAACATGGTCCGCTCCAAGACGACCATCCCCCATGCCTGGCAGACGCAGGAGGCCGACATGTCCGGCGTCGTCGCCAACCGGGCGGCCAACAAGGCGGCGTTCCAGAAGCAGGAGGGTTTCTCGCTCACGTACCTGCCCTACGTGATGGCGGCTGTCGCTTCAGCCCTGCGCGAGCACCCGCAGGTCAACGCGACCTTCAACGAGACCGAGCTCATCATCCACCGCGACATCAACCTCGGCGTGTCGGTAGGCCTGGAGGACACGCTTGTGGTGCCGGTCGTCCGCCGCGCGGATGGCCTTTCGCTCGCGGGCCTGGCGCGCGCGGTCAACGACATCGCCTCGCGAGCCAAGAACAAGCAGCTCAAGGCCGATGACCTTGCCGGCGCGACATTTACCGTGAACAATTCCGGGACCTTCGGGACTCTGTTCAGCTACTCGGTGATCAACCCGGGCCAGGCGGGAATCCTGACCATGGAGGCGATCGTGGACCGGCCGATGGCCGTCAACGGGATGATCGGAATCAAGCCGATGATGTACCTCTGCTTCTCCTTCGACCACCGCGTGCTGGACGGACTGCAAGCGGCTCGCTTCCTGACCTCGTGCCGCAAGTGGCTGGAAGCGGTGACCCCTGAGTCGCCGGTCTACTAGTCGCGGTCGATCGAGAGAATCGAAATAAAGAAGCTCGCGAAAACGGTCTGCGAGCCGAGGGCCAGCAGCACGACGGCCGGGATCACCTCTCGCATCGTGAGTGACGGGTCGAGACTGCCGAAGCCCACCGCGCTCCAGCTCGCGACGGCCACGATCAGCGCGACCACGCCGATCAGCACCATCAGCGCGCCCGCGGCCAGACCAACCTCGAGCGTCACGTAGCGAGCCACCGAATCGAGCGGCGGGTACGGCGGATGAAATCCAGCCCTGATGGCGAAGATCTTCGTGAAGAGGGCGAACAGCACCATCTGATACCCGAGCAGAGCGAGAAAGCCGGCGACCAGCAAGGTGTGAATGTCCAGTCGCAAGCTCCCTACATAGACCGCGCCAGGAAGAAGCACCAGCGAGAGCAGGATCCCGAGCGCGAACAGGACGAGGCCCGGATAGAGGAAGAGCCAGCGGGGGCTGAAGAGGAGCATGAAGCGCAGATGCCGCCAGCCATCCCGCCACGTGCGCAGGTGCGGGGGTCGCGAGCGCCCATCTGGGCGCAGCGTCACCGGAACCTCGGCGATTCTCATCCGCTTCAGCGACGCCTTGATCACCATCTCGCTGGCGAACTCCATGCCCGTGGCGCGCAGCCTCATCTGCTCGTAGGCGTCCTTGCGGAACCCGCGAAGGCCGCAGTGCGCGTCGCCCACCGGCGTGTGAAAGAAGACCCGGCTGATCAAGGTGAGGACCGGGTTGCCAACCCAGCGGTGCGACCACGGCATGGCGCCTGGCTCGATACCGCCCATGAAGCGGTTGCCCACGACGAGGTCGCAACCGTCGCGCAGTTTGTCGATGAGCGGAGCAATCGCGTTGAAGTCGTAGCTGTCGTCGGCGTCGCCCATGATCACAAAGCGACCGCGCGCGGCGTTGATGCCGCCGATCAGCGCGCTGCCATAGCCCTTCCTGGCGACCTGGACCACGCGCGCGCCCAGCTCCTTCGCGATCACCTGGGAACCGTCGGTGCTGCCGTTGTCGGCGACGATGATCTCGGCCGCGAGACCTTCGCGCTCGATCGCCTGCTGAGCTTTCTGGATGCAGGCTGCCAGCGTCTCGGCCTCGTTCAAGCACGGCATGACGATCGATACCTCGACCGCTTGGGGAGCGGTGGCGTCAACGCGCTTGGTGGATCGCTGCGCGACAGTCACTGAGGCAGGTTAACGCGCGTGACCGGGATCAGCTTGCCCGGAAATAGAAATGGCCCTGACGGATCGCCTCTCCAGGACCGGTACTGGCCTTGCGGCCTGTTCCTTTCCTTTTGAACGTTTCCCTCGGGGCCGTTGCAAACAGTAAAGCCACACCTGGAGCAGTGCAAGTGCGAAAGTCAGTTCGCCGCCAACCAATCACTAGTAGCCGGAAGAACTCGGCTCGTCCGAGCCTGACGGCGCTGGGCGCGAAGCTGCGAAACTTTCGACGTGCCGCTGAGTCTGGAGGACGCCGACGAGCTGATTGGTCGCGCGCATGCCAAAGCGGCGGAGCTCGGCATCCGGGTCACGGTCGCTGTCGTGGACGAGGGAGCTCATCTCGTCGCCCTCGCCCGCATGGATGGCGCTGCTCCGCTCACACCCCAGGTCGCAGAGGCGAAAGCGGTCGGCGCCGCGATGCTGCACCGCGACGGCGCGTCGCTGGGAGAGCTGGCCAAGGACCGTCCCGGATTCTTCAGCGTGGCCGACCGCCTGGTCCGGGTGCCGATCGTTCCGGGCCTTGGCTCGGTGCTGATCAAGCGCGAGGGGACGGTGCTCGGCGCCGTAGGCGTCAGCGGGGGACGGCCCGAGCAGGACCTCGAGTGCGCGGAGGCGGGCCTCAGCTCAACGTAATCGTGCGCAGCGGCTCGTAGACCGCGCCCGCCCGACCCAGCCGGCTGCTGTAGAGCACGAGCTCTTCCGCTCGCCAGGGCGCCGGCTCCGGGGGTACGGGTAGGAGCGGACGGGCGGCTCCGTCACGAGCTCTAGCGCGCGCCACAGTCAGGTGGGCTTGAAACGGGCGAGCCTCCGGCGCCAAGCCCGCGCGCACACACTCGGCCTCGACCTGAGAGGCGAGTTCGCGGGCTTCCTCGACGCCTGTCCGGACTTGCAGCCAGACGACGCGAACCAGCCGTCCGCGCTGGAACGTCCCGAGCCCGCTCAGCCCGAGAGCGAAGCCCCGCAGCGGCATCGCTTCCAGCCGGCCGGCAATCTGGTCCACGACGGCGCGCTCGACGCTGCCGAGGAACCGGACGGTCAGGTGCAGGTTTGCGGCCGGAGTCCAGCGAAACTCGGGGGCAGCCGACGCGCACGCCGCGAGGTACGGCGCCAGCTGCCCGCGCTGATCATCGGGCAATGGCAGCCCGAAGAACGCGCGGACTTTCAGCGCCGCGCCGGCTTCTTCCAGTTGGTCACAACCCAGCTGCTCGGCGCGGTCGGCCGCCAGCCAAAGTGACTGCTCACAGAATCGATGCCGTCCGCCACGTTTGCCAGCTGGATGGTGTTGATCTCGTCCGGCGTGGCTACAGGGTTCGTGATGAGCGCTTCCATGGCCATCGCGCCCGGGATGAGGAGCGCTACCGGGAGCTTCAGCTTGGGCTTCTTGATGCCCCGTGCCTGGATGAACCAGTCGAACATCGTCTCGTAGGTGACGACCTCGGGGCCGCCGAGCTCGACGATCTTGCCCAGGAGCTCCTGGCGGCCGATCGTCTCGACCACGCATCGGGCGGCGTCTTCACGAAGGATCGGCTGCATCTGCGCCTGGCCATCGCCCGGGATGATCAGGAACGGTCCGAAATTTGCGGCGCGCTCGAAGTCGTTGAGCACCCCGCCCTCTTCAGCGAGCACGAACGAAAAGCGGAGGATCGTGCCCGCCACCCCGGACTTCGCCAGCTCCTGCTCACCCATCCAGCGCGAGGTCAGGTACTTGTAGTGAGCGTCCAACCGTGCGCCGATCGCGCTGATCAGCACCACCGACTGCACGCCGGCGGCCTTGCAGGCCTCACCCAGGATGCGGGGGCCGTCGACGTTCACCTCGAGGAACGACTGGGGGCGGTTGCGGCGGACCGCGACCAGGCTGATCACGTGCTCCACGCCCTGGGCGGCCTGGGTCACGGCCGCCTGGTTCAGCGCATCTCCGACCACGACCTGCGCCCCGCGGACCTTGAAGGCCGCGGCCTTCATCGGGTCGCGGACCAGCACCCTCAGCTGGTGGCCCCCGTCGATCAGCTTGTGGGCGACACCGCGGCCGAAAAAGCCGGTAGAGCCGAGCAGAAGGATCCTGGCCACGAGTGTGAATCGTAGCCGCTGGCATACTGGGCTTCAGTGTTCGGGCAGTCCGCCGGGGGATTCGGGCTTGGGCTGCTGGCCGTCCTGATCGGCCTGGCGGGAGTCGCTGCGGCGGTGCGAACCCGCCGCCGCAGGGCGAGCTACGCGAACACGTACGGAGCCTCTGGCGGAATCGCATTCACCATCGTCCAGGTCGGCTGCTCGGGGTTGCTGCTGCTCGGCGGCATCGGACTGATGACCCTGGCGATCATCTTCCAGCGTTAGATGACGTTTTTCTCTTTGACCAAGGAGCCTTGGGCGAAGCGCGTGAACGCAAACGGCGCTATGTCGATCTCGGAGGAGCGGTCCAGCAGGAGCTGGCTCAACAGCAGCGCCGCCGCTGGCGCCTGCATGAACCCGTGTCCGCTGAACCCCGCCGCGCACCAGAAACCCTCGACCTCGGGCACCGGGCCGAGGATCGCCTGGTGGTCCGGAGTCGACTCGTAAAGACCCGCCCACGCGGTCTTGACACCGGCGCCGGCCAAGGCCGGCGCTCTACGCGCGGCCTCCTCGAACATCCTCTCGAGGAATTCCCAGTTCACGTCGGTGACGAATCCCGGGGGCTCCTCGCGGTCGCTCATGCCCATGAGCACCCCGTCCCCCTCCGGGTGGAAATAAAGGGAGGTCCTGAAATCCACCGTCATCGGGTTGGTGCGCGGCACCGCCGGGAAGGGGCCGGTGACCGCGATGTGGCGGCGGTACGGCAGGACAGGGATCTCGAGGCCGGCCATCCGGCCGATCGAAGGGGACCAGGCCCCCGCGCAGTTGAAGACGAGCCGGGTCGCAACGTCTCCGGTCGACGTGCGAACGCCCTGCACGCGCCCTGACGAGACATCCACTCCGACGATTTCGACTCCTTCTTTGAGGCGCGCACCGTGTCGCTTCGCGGCCGCCGCGTATCCGGATGTGACGTCAGCCGGGCTCGCGATGCCGTCGGTCGGGCAGAACGTGCACCCGAGCACGTCGTCAACATTCAGCACCGGCACCATGCGCGACGCTTCGGCCGCATCCATCCACCGGGCCTCGGTCAGGCCGATGCGATGCCACATCTCCATGTTGTGGCGAAAGTCCTCGACCTGCTGCGGAAGCGTGAGTACGAAGAGGTAGCCGATCTGCCGGAAGTCGGCCGGGTGTCCGGTCTCCTCCTCGAAACCTTCGAGCAGCTTCACGGACAGGCGCTGGAGGCGGACGTTGGCTTCCATCGAGAACTGCTGTCGCACGCCCCCCGCGCACTTGCCGGTGGATTGGGAGCCCAGGGTTGCGCGCTCGAGGAGCAAAACGTCCACGTCGCGCTTGGCCAGCTGGTAGGCCAGCGCGCAACCCATGATCCCGCCGCCCGCAATGACTACATCAGCGCTTTCCATGACCTTCCGCCGCGTGCGAGCCGGCCGCGCCTCGCCTGCTCCACGCCATGCCCCACACCTCGAAGATCAGTTTCAGCGCGGCGAACGTCGTGATGTCGCCGCTATCGAACGGAGGCGAAACCTCGACGATGTCGAGACCGACCAGCGTGGCGCGCTCGGTGGCGGTCGCGAGGAGGTCGAGGGCCTGCCGCGTCGAAAGGCCGCCCGCGGAAGGAATCTCGGTCCCGGGCGCAAATGCGGGATCGAGGGCGTCGATGTCGAACGAGACGTGCACCATCTGGCCGGCGAGCCGCTCCGCGATCTTCCGTGCTGAACGCTCCGGTTCGCGCGCGAGCTCGTGGGCCGAGACCAGCAAGATCCCGTGCGCGGCGATGAACTCGAGCTCCTCCGGGTCGTAGTCGCGACCGCCGGCGATCACGACTCGCGCCGGATCCAGGCCCGAGACTTCGAGGGCGCGGCGCAGCGCGCACCCGCACGTCCACCGGCCACCCCGCGAGAACTCGCACAGGTCGGGATGAGCATCGACCCACAACAAGGCGAGTCCGGGGTGGCGCCGGACCTGGGCGGAAAGCGTGGAGATGAAAGTGCAGTGGTCGCCACCGAGCACCGTCAGGAACGCCGAGGTCGGGACTTGCGAGAGCCGGTCCGCCACCGCCGACCACCCGGCCTCGATGTCCGGCCCCGGGTCGAGGTCTCCGATGTCAGCCACTCGCAGCCCGGTGAGCAGACGGCCGTCCTCGGTGACCGGAGGTATCGCGGCCGACAGGCTGCGCAGTCTCTGCGGAGCCAGCGCCGCCCCCTTGCGGTAGACCGCCGACCCGTCATACGCGATACCGGCCACGACCACCTCGGAGGATTCAGGCGATCCGCCCACCAGCCCGGCCCACTGCTTCAGGCCATCCAGGTTCACCGAGCCAACCCGGCGGGAGTTCGCGCAACACGCTTTTCAGGCACCTTCAGGATCAGCAACGCTCCAATCAGCAGCCAGGCCGAAAACAAGGCAAAGATGACAGGGAACCCTCCGGGCAACCCGAAAATGCGAGGCCCGGCGTTGAACGGATCGAGCAAGAAGCCGCCCACGAACCGGGCGATGATCCCAGACCCCGCGGTCGCAATGTTGCTGAAACCCATGAACAGTCCGGCCTCGTCAACCGGAATCACGTCCTGGATGAAAGCCCAATCGACCGAAAAGAACAAGCCATAGCCGATCCCAATGAGAATTCCCACCAGGGTCGCCTGCGCCGCGAGGTCAGGAACCTTGAGCCCGTCGGAAATCGGCTCGACGAGCCGTGAGGGCAGCAGCTCGTAGTTGCTGAAGACCAGCAGCAGAACTCCGACGGCCCCCAGCAGCCCTCCGACGAGAATGAACGGCCTGCGACCGAAGCGATCCGAGGCGCGCGCCGCGGGCAGGGCGACGACGAGCGCGGACACGACCACCAGGGCAAGCAACGTGTAGCTGGCGGCGATGGTGGCGCGCCGGTTGCCCGCGAAGAAAACGTTGCTGAAATAGAAGAAGACAAAGCTCTGCACCCCGACGAGACCCATCAGGATCAGCAGGCGCGACGCCATCAGCCATATGAAGTCTGGATATTGAAGCGGTCGCGAAAACGTCGCTTTCAGAGCCTGCCGCAAGCCCGTGAACTGTTCGGTGATGGGTTGCGCGCGGTCAGGGATCAGGAGGACCGTCGGCAGCATGGTCGCCAGCAGAAGCCCGCAGATGGTCAAGATGGCCACCAGTCGCCCCGCGTGCATGAGGATGTACCCGGCGCCGATCGTCCCGGCCAGCAGCCCGATGACATTTGAGATGCCGTAGTAGCCCGAGGCGGTGCCGCGCTGCGACACGGGAACGACATCGGGCATCAGGCCCTGGTACGGGCCCTGGGCGGTGTTGGAAGCAGTCTGCAGCAGGAAATAGAAGATCACGACGAGCCAGTAGGTACCCGAAAGGGCAAGCCCGACCAGGAAGATCACATCGCCCGCTGTCCCGATCACGATGAACGGCCGGCGGCGCCCCCAGCGTGACCGCGTGCGATCCGAGACAGCGCCGACCACCGGCTGCCAGATCACCGCCATCAAGGAGCCGATTCCTTCCAGCACGGCGAGGGCCACTCCTTCGTGCCTTCTGCCCACCAGCTGGATGACCAGGTCGGGGATGATCAACCCGCCGAGGCTTGTCCAGAGGTAGCCGATCGCGACCCAGTAGACCGAGAGGAGGGCGAAGTCGAGGTGACCGAGCCTGCGCGACGAGCGCCCGCCGATCAATCGGCGATCAATCAGGCCGATACGGAGGGAGCGAAGCCTTGACCGGCCGGTCCTCTCTGTAGCCCAGCGCATACTCGCCCTGCAGGATGGTGTGAACCTCGCGCGTCCCCTCGTAGATGATCGGCGCCCTCGCGTTGCGCAGAAAGCGTTCGACTGGGTACTCGGCCGAGTAGCCGTAGGCGCCGTGCACCTCGATCGCGTCGTGTGCCGCGTTGAAAGCCGCGTCGGTCGCGTACTGCTTCGCCATCGAAACGTCGCGGGTGTGGCGCGCCCCCGTGTTCTTCATCCAGGCGACCTTGAAGTAGAGAAGTCTGCAGATCTCGTAGTCGCGCGACATGCGGGCGATCATCTGCTGGACGAGCTGGTAGCGCCCGATCTCCTGGCCGAATGTCTTCCGCTCGCGCGCGTATTTCACAGACGCGTCGAGCGAGGCGCGGACCGTTCCGGTCGCTCCGGCCGCGACCGTATAGCGACCGTTGTCCAGGCAGCTCATCGCGATCTTGAAGCCGTCGCCCTCATCGCCGATGCGGTTCGCCTCAGGCACCTCGAGGTCGGTCATGAAGATGGACCCGACGTCGCCCGCATGGAGGCCGAGCCGGCCCTCGATCACCTCGGTGCGCAACGCCTTGCCGCATGCAGCGCGGTCGAGCATGAAGGCGGAGACGCCGCGCGAGCCGGCTTGCGCGTCCGTCTTGGCGAAGACGAGCATGAAATCGGCGGTGTTCGCGTCCGAGATCCAGATCTTCTGCCCGTTCAGCACGTAGCCGCCACCCGTGCGCCGGGCGGTCGCCTGCATGGAGGCCACGTCAGAGCCTGCGTTGGGCTCGGTGAGCCCGTAGCAAGCCAGCTTCCGGCCGGAAGCCATGGGCACGAGCCACTGCTGCTTCTGCTCTTCCGTGGCCCAGGTGTAGAGGCCCATCCCGACCAGGCCGACGTGCACGGACAGCACGGTCCGGAAGACGGTGTCGACGTATTCGAGCTCCTCGCACACCAGGCCTAGGGACAGGTAGTCCAGCCCAACCCCGCCGTAGCGCTGGGGAAAGCAGACGCCGGGCAGCCCGATCGACGCCAGCTTGGCGAAGATCTCGGGGTCGTGGCGTCCGGCCCGGTCGTCGGCCTCGATGGATGGAGCGAACTCGCGCGCGCAGAAGTCGCGCACGGTAGCGACGAGCTGCAGCTGGTCGGACGTGAGCGCGAGATCCAGCATCTTCGCTGGTATTAGTACTACTTCTTCGGGGTGGGCGAGGGCGTGGCGGTGCGGGCGGGAGAGGCTGTGCTGTTGTGCAGGTCGCTCGGCTTCACGTGGCCGATCACCGGCAGGTGCTGGCCGAAACTGAGGATGACCGGCGCGGTCCGCGAGGAGTAGAGCTGCGGCTGGAGGAAGTCACTGTAGATCTGCTGCAGCTGATGGATGCCGGCGACCGAATTCAGGTTCGCTCCAGATGACTTGGCGGCGGCCGTTTTCAGAGCCTCCATGTCCGACTTCGACACCATCGCCGACGTGATCGGATTGGACAGGATCTCCGATTCGAGCTGGTTGACCTGCGTCAGGGTGAGGCTGGCGGTCTTCAACGCCGGCACGAACGCGTTGTCGAGCGTCACCAGAGCCGAGATCGCCAGGTACACGATGATCAGCGTCACCAGTCCGTGCACGACTACCCCAAGCAAACCGTCGATCCCGCGAATCGACTCCAGGCGGTGAAACGCACCGCCGATCGAACCACCGATCGCGCCCATCACAACAGCGATGATCAGCGCCACGAAAACGGCGAGCACCGCATTGAGGTGGAGGAGCTTCTGCATCTCGGTCGTGTACTGGTCGTGGAACCGAAACACCACGAGCAACGTGCCAAAGAAGAAGATCTCGGCAAGCAGGGGCTGGATCACACCTCGCTGATAGCCGACGATCAGCGAAACGATCAGCACGAGCACCACGACTAGATCGATGATCATCGCCGCACCCTCATGCCGCGCTCGGTCGTTTGATCGCGATCCGTGACTCGACCACGAGGTATCCAACGAACATCGCGCCGATACCCAGCGCTTCGCTGATCGGCTGAGCCGCGTAAACGCCCTTCGTCTGGGCGTAGCTGTGGCCCCCGGCCACGATGAAGGCGCCCGCGGCCAGGAGCGCAAGGCCCACCACGCGGTTACCCGGAGCGCCCGCGCGCGCCGCCTTCCACGCCGACCACGCCGCGCCGCCGATCAGCAACAGGGAACCGCCCAGGTTTGTGATCAGAGGCAGCGCGACCGGCACGTCGATCGCGCCCCTCGCAGGAACCGACGCCCTGAGGAGCTCCGGATCGGTGTGCGCGATGAGGACCGAGACCAGGGCCACGATGGAGATAACGACCATCGCGATTATTGCGATACGGCCCGCGCGCGGCGCGACCAGTAGCAAGAGCGATCCAAGACCGAGCCACCCGACGTTGAGCAGGCCTCCGAAGAGGTAGTAGCCCTTGTAAGTGGGATCCGACCATCCGAAGGCCTCGCCGGCGGTCTCGAAGATGGCCGCCGCCGCGAACATGGCGAGCGCGATAGCCCAGGTGGCCTGGTAAGCCTTCCGGCGGTTCAGGTACTGGCGGGCCACGACGGCGGCGAAAGCACCGCCGACCGCACCTGCGATCAGGGGGATGACGAACACCGGCGCAATTCTAAAGACATGGGGCTGATGAACCGCCCGCTCTGGGCCAGAATCGCCGGGTTCCGCTAGACTCGGGCCAATCTTGGCCCGAACGATAGCCGTCGCCATGCAGAAGGGGGGTGTCGGCAAGACGACAACCGCCGTCAACCTCGGGGCCGCCCTCGCAGAGCTGGGCCAGAGGGTGCTCCTCATCGACCTCGACGCCCAGGGCCACCTCACGCTCTACATGAAGCCTCCGGCTGAAATCGAGAAGACTGTCTACCACCTCCTGGTGGAACCGGACACGACCGTGACGGATGTCGTGCAGGAGGCGCCGCAGATGGGCGTGCACTACATTCCGGCCGACATCGAGCTCGCGGGAGCGGAGAACCAGATGATCAACGAGATCGGCCGCGAGAGCATCCTGCGCGACAAGCTCGAGCCGGCGCAGAAGCGCTACGACTTCATCATCATCGACTGCCCGCCGTCGTTGGATCTGATCGTCATCAATGCGCTCGTGGCCGCCGACGAGGTGCTGGTTCCCCTGCAGGCCGAGTTCTTGGCTCTGCGTGGAATGCAGGAGCTCCTCGTCACGATGGAACGCGTGAAGCGGCGGTTGAACCCGCGCCTCGAGCTGCTGGGAATTCTGCCGACTCTGTACAAGCAGCGCGCGCTCCACTCACAGGAGGTGCTGGCAGCGGTCAGGGAGAAGTACGGCGACAAGGTCTACGAGTTCGGCATCACCGACTCGATCCGTTTTGCCGAGACGCCCCTGGCCGGTCAGTCGATCCTAACTTACGCGAAAGACTCGGACG
Organism: Candidatus Acidiferrum sp.; assembly: GCA_035571315.1. Lineage (GTDB taxonomy): Bacteria > Chloroflexota > Dormibacteria > Dormibacterales > Dormibacteraceae > Palsa-870. Next base: position 11,552 of record DATMKM010000071.1, on the reverse strand, counting down.
GAGCGAAGTCTTACCGCGCGCTCGGAGCGAAAGTCATAGAGAATCACCGAGGAGTCATGTAATGCCAACCTTCAAGCGCGTTTCACTCGCGGGATCTGAGGAACTGTTCCGGCCGACGCGACCGCAGGTCGTGACGGACACGGACGACGTGATCAAGGGCGCCGTGGACCGCCACATCGAGGTGAAGGAGGTCGTCTACCGGACCCTCAACTTCACGCCGGAAGAGATCGAACTGCTGCTCGAAGCGATCCAGATAGCGAAGTACCCGGACCGCCCCCGCGCGAAGCCTGCGCTCGACAAGTTCGATTCGCTGGACGCGCTGCGCATGAAGGTGCAGGGGCCTCAGGAGTAGCCGCTCAGTAACGCTTCTTCGACCGCCTTCTGAAGTAGCCGAAGATCCAGAAAAGACACACAAGAGCCAGCACCGCACCGAAGCCGACTGCAGCCAACTGCTCCATTGCGGTAAATAGTGATGCAGTGGCCAAGCTCTCCATCGTCAAAGTCAAGCTCGAGCGCGAAGTCAACGGGTATGTCCTGTCGTGCTCGGGCACCAAGGAGGCGATCGTCATCGACCCAGGGCTGCCGGTCGAGAAGATCGCGGAGCAGCTGAAAGGCCTCAAGGTCCGGTACATCCTCGCCACGCACTGCCACCCCGGCCACGTCGCCGGCAAAGACGACCTGAAGGAGCTGGTCGGCGGCGAGACCGGCCTCCACCCCGCGGACGCGAAACAGTTCCTGCGTTCGGCCGATCGCTACCTGATCGATGGCGACGAGCTCGAGTTCGGCGAGTTCAAGGTGACCGTCCTGCACACCCCGGGCCACACGCCCGGCAGCCTGAGCTTTGTCATCGCCAACCATGCCTTCGTCGGCGATACGCTGCTGGCGGGCGGCATTGGCAAGCAGACGCCTGAGACCGACCTGCGCCGGCAGATGATGAGCATCGGGACCAAGCTGCTCCGCCTGCCGCTCACGACCGCGCTTTACCCAGGCCATGGACCGGCCAGCAGCCTGGAACGTGAGCTCGCGCAGAACCCGATCTTCAGGGGCGCGCCGGCACCCCGCTAGCGCGTTACGCCCCGGCCAGACTCATCGAGATTTTCGTCACACCCGAACTCCCGTCCGCGCCCAGGATTCCAGCGAACTTCGAGTTGCTCTTGCGGCTGAACGTGGCGGAGAACGTTCCGTTGGACGCGCCGCTGAACTGGATCGTCCAGTCGCCCTGGGCCAGCTTATTCGTGTAGAAGGCCCTCACCTTGTCGACCGAGTCGAGCGTCTCCCACTCCACGCCCCAGGTGGTGATCCCGTTGGCCGAAAAGGCCGCACCGGCCGTCAGCACCGCTCCGGTGTAGACCGGCACGTCGCTCGGGAATCCCGCCGGCGTGGGAACCGCGGCGTCGAGCTGACCCGGCGGTGAAGGGGCGGCATTCGATGACGACTGCCGGCTGCTGCTGGCGGTGTTCCCGGCAGAGCTGCCCGGAAGTTGGCAGGCCGATGCGCCGGCGAGAATGACCAGGAGAAAGAGGGCGGTCGCCGCGCGGAACGCGAATCTCATGCTCGAAGCAGCGTGGGGTCCCATTTCATGTCATCAACGCGCCGGCCGCACCATACGACCCGATGGCCGGCCCGTCAGCTTGCCGTCGCGCACGATCGAGCGTCCCCGTAGAAACACATCCCTGATCCCGAAACGAAAGTCCATGCCATCGAAGACACCGCGGCGCTGTCTGGACCGCATCAACGCGGGGCGGATCAGTGTCGTGCGATTTGGATCCACGATGACCAGGTCGGCGTCGAAGCCGGGCGCGATCGCACCCTTGGTCTGCTGAAGTCCAGCGAGCGCCGCCGGACCTTCACTCACCCATCGAGGCGCGAGAGAGACATCGCCGAGACGGCTCGCGAGAGCCAGGCAGCTCAGATAGAGCTGCTGCACACCCGGGCTGCCGGAGGGCGCTTGCTCGAAGGACCGAGCCTTCTCCTCGTCGGTATGCGGCGCGTGGTCGGTGGCCACGATCCTGATCACGCCGTTGGCAGCCGCCTCGACCAGGGCCTCCCGATCGGCCGCAGTCCGGACCGGCGGGAACACCTTCATCGCTGTGCCCAGGCGCTCGAAATCCTTGTCCGAGATCCACAGGTACTGCGGGCACGTCTCGAGCGTCAATCGCGTGCCGGTGCTCATCGCATCCTGCGCCGCCCGCAGGCCGAGCGCGCTGGAGAGGTGGGCCACGTGCAGGCTCACACCGCAATCGCGAGCGATGGCGGCGGCAGCTGAGATGGCCACCGCCTCGGCTTCGGCAGGCCGCGATTCGAGCAGGTCCGCGTAGGTCTCGAGCGGGCGCCGGAACGCGGCGAGGACCGCGGGGTCCTCCGCGTGGATCGCCAGCGGCAACCCGAGCCGCGCCATGGCCGGCGCCAGCCGGGCCAGCGTTCCGTAATCCGGCGGCGCCTCGAGGTCCGGGTCGTCCGCGTCGAATCTCTGCAGGACCTGCTTTCCGCTCATGCTGAAGCTGTAGCCGAGATACGCCTTGAACCCCACGGCGCCGGCGGCGGCCAGCGCCTCCAGCTGATCTTCGGTGGAGCTCGAGCGGACCAGGGCCCATAGGCCGAAATCGACGCGTGCTTTGGGCCGGGCGAGCGCGGCCTTCGCCTCGAGCACGCCGGCCGCGTCGACCGCGGGCACCGTGTTGGGCATGTCGATCACGGTGGTCACGCCCCCGATCGCGGCCGCCGCCGTCAGGGTTCCGAAATCCTCCTTCTCGGGAAATCCCGGGTCGCGGCTGTGCACGTGCACGTCGATCGCGCCCGGCATCACGTACATGCCTCGCGCGTCGATGACCGTGGCGCCGCCCGGAGCCGCCGCGCCGGCTTCGACGCCGGTGATCACGCCGTCGGTGACGCGCACGTCTGTTTCCGCCGGACCATCGGGCCCGTAGACCGTGCCTCCACGGATCAACAGCTCAGTCAAGGTCGAGGTCTGAGACTCGGAACAGCGGCGAGTACGGAATGCCCGCGGTGCGGATGTTCTCCTCACCACCTTCCCCGCGGTCGAGCACCACGACCAGCCTGATGACGTCCGCGCCGGCGTCGCGCAGGACCTGAGCCGACCGGAGCGAGTCGCCGCCGGTCGTCACGACGTCCTCGATGACCGTGACCTTCTCTCCCGGCAGGAGATGACCCTCGATCTGCTTGGACGTCCCGTAGCCCTTCGGCTCCTTGCGCACCAGCACAAGCGGCAGGCCGGTCTCCATGGAGACGGCTCCGCCTAACAAGACCGCGCCCAGCTCGGGCGCGGCGAGCCGCTGCGTGGCCGGCGGAATCAGCGCCGCGAGATGCTTGCCAAGCCTGCGCAGCAAGGCGGGGTCGGTCTCGAAAAGAAACTTGTCGAAATATCGATTCGACCGCTTGCCGGAGCGCAGCACGAAATCGCCTTTGAGGTAGGAGGCCGCGACCAGGTCGCGCGCCAGCTCGTCCCGCTCAGCAGCCAGGGTTGCCCGCCACGCCCCCCAATCTAATGGATAGAAACAGGCCGCCAGGTCCTCATCACCCACGATTCGAGAAGCGACTCGTCGTCTGCACGATGCGGTCGCGCTCGCGGGCAGCGAGTGCGGAAGCGGCGACCCGAGGGCGGATTGACCACAGAGGCGACGTCTCCCCGGGGGATCACACGCTCCCGGTTGCGCTCAATCGACGGATCCCCAACGGGAACAGCCGACAGGAGCGAGCCTGCGGCTGTCTCCTGCTCACCGGCGATCATATTGGGCAGCAAGGCCGATGTTCATAAAGAAGCTGTGATGGCCCATTCCGTGGCGATCGGCGTCGCCAAGGTTGTCCTTCACTTGCCCGAAAGCGGCTCATTGAAGGCGAAGCGCCAGGTTGTTCACGGACTGCTGCGTCGGGTTCGGTCCGAGTTCCAGGTCTCCGCGGCGGAGGTCGGGGAGCTCGACTTTTGGCAGCGGGCGGAGCTCGCCATCGCGATCGTCAGCGGGGACGGGCGCCATGCTGAAGAGGTGCTCGCGGCCGTACTCACCTACATCGAGTCTCACAGCGATGGCGCACGCATCACGGACGTCTCCACCGAGCTCGTCAGGTTGTGAAGACCATCGATTCGCTGGTGGACGAATTCGCGGCCGGGCTACCCTTCAAGCTCGACGGCTTCCAGCGCGAGGCGATCGACAAGCTGGAGCGAGGTCCGGGCGGGGTGCTGGTCAGCGCGCCGACCTCGAGCGGCAAGACCATGGTCGCCGAGTACGCGATCTTCCGGGCCCTGCAGGACGGCCTGAAGGCTCTCTACACGACCCCGCTCAAAGCCCTGTCCAACCAGAAGTACCACGACTTTGTGCGCCTGTACGGCGAGTCGCAGGTCGGCCTTGTCACGGGCGAGAACACGATCAACGACGACGCACCGGTCGTCGTGATGACGACTGAGATCCTGCGCAACCTGATCTACGAGGACCCGAAGCGCCTGGACCTCGTCCGCTATGTGATCCTCGACGAGGTCCACTACATCGACGACTTTCCGCGCGGCTCGGTCTGGGAGGAGATCGTCATCCAGGCGCCGCGCGGCATCAAGCTGGTCGGGCTCTCCGCCACGATCGGCAACTACCAAGAGATCGCCGATTGGATGGCCGAGAACCGTGGCGGCATGGAAACGGTCTTCCATGACGTCAGGCCGGTCGAGCTGAAGATGTGGCTCGCGATCAACAACCACTTCCTGCCTCTCTTCAAAGAGGACGGCGGCATCGATCAGCGGACCTGGAGCAAGGGTGCGCAGGAGGAGGAGGCGTCCTATCGAATCGGCGGCTATCGCTCGTTGCCGTCGAACGACCTACTGCATGTGGTGCCGGAGCTGCGCCGCCTCGACATGCTGCCCGCGATCTATTTCATCTTCTCGCGCCGCGGCTGCCGCGAAGCGCTGCAGAGATGTTCGTATCACGAGATCGACCTCACCACCGCCGCCGAGAAGGAGGCCATCGACCGCGTCGCAGCCGAGCGACTGCAAGCTCTGACGGACCATGACGAGGAAGCGCTCTTCCGGCGCATGGTCGACGCGCGACTGTTGCGCCGCGGGCTCGCCGAGCATCACGCCGGCCTGCTGCCCTACCACAAGGAGATGGTCGAGGAGCTTTTTCAGCGCGGCCTCATCAAGGTCGTGTTCGCGACCGAGACGCTATCGCTCGGGATCAACATGCCCGCGCGCGGCGTTGTCGTTTCGTCGTTCACCAAGTTCGACGGCGTCAACTTCTCCCACCTCACGACGGGCGAGCTGACGCAGCTGATGGGCCGGGCCGGCCGGCGCGGGATCGACGTGATCGGCCACGGTGTGATCCTCAAGGAGTCGGACGTCGAGATCGGGACCATCTATGAGGTCGCGATGGGGCCGACGCTCGTGGTCGAGTCCAAGTTCCTGCCCAGCTACAACATGGCCCTCAACCTCCTTCGCGTGTACACCCCTGAGGAGGCGGAGGCGCTCATGCAGCGGTCGTTCGGCCAGTTCCAAAAGCGCCTTGCCGCGGAACAGACCAAGGAGCGGCTCGTCAACGTGCGCGAGCAGCTCACGGACATTCGCCGCATGTGGGACGACCCGGACGTCTCGATCGAGGACGTCGCTCAATACTTCAAGCTCGAAGACCGGCGCCGCGCGATCCGCATCGAGCTGAAGCGCCTGAGGCGCGATGCGGGATCTGAGCGCAGGGGGCGCCGCGGGCGCAACGCGCGGGCGATGGGACCGACTGGACGCGTCGTGCAGCGGCTCGAGGTCGAGGCGAAGGGGCTGCTGGAGCGGCAGCGAAAATTGAAGGTCGTGCGCTCGCCGCGCTTCGGCGAGCTGCTTCAGAGGTACGCCGAGATCCGCACCTTGCAGAAGGAGCTAGACGGCGGGCAGCGCGAGGTGAGCGGCCAGATGGACGAGTACCCGCGCAAGCTGCGCCGCCTCTGCAAGATCCTGACCGAGGCGGGTTTCCTGGCCGACAATCGGCCCACTGACAAGGGGCTATTCGCTTCGCGCGTGTATGGAGAGAACACGATCCTGGTGGCCGAGGCGGTCTGGCTGGGCTGGTTCGAGGGACTGACGCCGGAAGAGCTGTGCGCAGTGCTTGTGATGCTTACCGCCGAGGACAGGGAGCGCGGACGGGACCGGCAGACACGAGGACCGCGCCGCTACCCAACACCCGCGATCGCGCAGACCGCCCGCCTCGTCCGCTCGCTGTACTTCCGGTTCGCCGACATGGAGAGCGAGCTCGACGAGCCGAACCTGCGCGCCCCGTCACACGATTACATCGACTTCGCCTATCGCTGGGCGGCCGGTGAAGCCCTCGACAAGATCCCGCTCCCGCCCAACGTCGACATCGGCGACGCGATCAAGGCGATGAAGGGCCTGTACTCGATGCTCCGCCAGCTCGAGTGGGCGGTACGGACGGCGAAATCGCCGCTGCAGGACACCATGTCGAGGGCGGTGGTGCAAATGGAAAGAGACGTCATCAAGCGCACATACTGAGAAAGCGATGGCCTCCAAGAAGCGACGCATTCTCGTCACCGGTGTCGCGCGCTGGTGGGGCGCCCTCGTCGTGCAGCGACTGATCGAGGATCCGGACGTCGCCGAGGTGATCGGCATCGACACCCGCGAGCCCCGCTACGACCTGGGCCGCGCCGACTATCTCAAGCTCGACGTGCGGCACTCGCTGATCGGCAAGCTCGTGCGAGCCGTCGGCATCGACACGGTCGTGCACACGCTGACGCGCGTCGACTCATTCGACATGGATCCGCGACGTGCCCACGAGATGAACGTCATCGGCACTCTCAACCTCCTCGCCGGTTGCGCGGGAGAAGGGAGCCCGGTGCGGCGATTCGTGCTCAAGTCCTCCGGACATGTCTACGGATCTCGCTTCGACCTGCCTGCGGGGCTGCGCGAGGACCACCGCCTCGACAGCAACTCGCGACATCAGTTCGTGCGCGACATCGTCGAGGTCGAGTCGTACGTCACCGACTTCGGGTTGCGCAATCCGAAGATCGACATCCTGGCGCTTCGATTCGCCAACAGCCTCAACCCTGACGAGCCGCAGCCGCTGGCGCGCTACCTCGACCTCGAGGTCGTGCCCACGGTCGCCGGTTACGATCCCTCGCTTCAGCTCATCCATCGCGACGATTGCGTAACGGCCATGGTCCTGGCGACCAAGCGCGGCCCGGCCGGCGCATACAACATCGGCGCTCCGGGTGTGGAACCCCTGTCCAGGCTCCTCGATTCGGTGGGCAAGCTGCACGCTCCCCTGCTTCCCCCCATAGGTCTGGAGCTTGCCGCGTTGGCAGTGCGCAAAGCAGGGATCGCGTTCCTGTCGCCACAGCTCCTCGACCTTCTGCGCTGGGGACGTTCACTGTCGACTGCCAAAGCCGCGCGACAGCTCGGCTTTCACGCCGCTCGCGACACCCGCGCAGCGTTCGAGGACTTCACCCAGCAGCGGCGCGTGCTGCGTTACGCGCCTGATCGCCACGCCTATCAATACGAGAAAGAGCTGGAGGACTTCATCCACACGCGCCAGATGGATTCCGAGAACGGCGAGAGCGAGTCAAACGGTGCGGCGGAGCCGGTGGCGAATCGACCGGCTAAGGTTCGCCCCCGCCCCCATCGATAGCGATGACTTCCCCGTTGACGTAGCTCGCGGCGTCCGAGGCTAAAAAGGCCACGACCCCTGCGATCTCGTCCGGCATACCGATCCGGCCCATCGGATTCGACGCAAGCACCCGGTCAAGGATCTCCTGGTTTCCCCAGAGGGCCTCGGCAAACCGGGTCTTGACCAGTCCGGGCGCGACCGCGTTGACGCGGACCTTGCCGCCCAGCTCGCGCGCCAGCTGCCTGGTCAGCATGATCACGCCCGCCTTCGTGACGTTGTAGACGCCGAGGCCGAGGCCCGGACGCAGGCCGCCCACGCTGGCGACGTTGACCACCGTGCCGCCGTGCGACTCCATCCAGGCTTCGTAGACGAGCTTCGTCAGGATGAAAACGCCACGCAGGTTGACCTCGAAAGTCTTGTCCCAGGCGGCCAGGTCGGCGCCGATCACCGGCCCGAAGTAGGGGTTCGTGGCCGCGTTGTTGACCAGGATGTCGATATGGGTGTGGGTTTCCATCACCGACTTGACCAGGCGCTCGAGATCCTCCTGACGGCCGGCGTGGGCCGCGATCGCTGTGGCCCGCTGCGGGTACTGCGCGTTGATCCGCGCCGCCTCCTCGTCGAGGTCCGCCTGTTTGCGGCTGGAAAGAACGACCTGGGCGCCCTGCTCCACCAGCGCGGTGGCGATGGCGCTGCCGATTCCTCGGCTCGCGCCGGTGATCAGTGCGACTCTGCCGGTCAGGTCGAACCTGGAGCCTTCGGGCACGACTGATACGATAGGCGGTCGCATGGCAGTCTCGGGGAAGGCGGCCGAGGACATTCTCGAGCGGATCTTTCAACCCACCACCAAGCCAAGCGCTCGGGACCAGGCCGAAGAAACATTGCGGCATCCCAAGCGACTGGTCTACGTCGCCATGTCCAACAAGGTCTTCTACTGGCGAGCGCACATCCAGAAGTTCGTCCTCGACTCGGGCCTCGTTCCGGTCAGCCCTTTCATGCTGTTCGACTACTACCTGATGCACACCGTGTCGAAGGAAATCGTGCGAGAGGCGATGAACAACCTCCTGGCGCGCTGCGATGAGGTCTGGGTCTTCGGACGCCTCTCGTTGGGCGTCAAGGTGCAGGTCGGAATCGCCAAGCGAATGAACAAGACGGTGCGCTACTTCGACATCGCCGACCTGCCGGTGACGGTGATGCCGATCACCGAGGAAACGGCTCAGGAAGAGCTCAAGGACTAAGCGCCCGAGACGACCACCCGCCGGTACCAGGCGTCCGGATGCGCCAGCTCGTCGAGGCGTGCCATGTGCGCTTCGCTCTTCCAGACCAGGTTGAGCACCTTCATGCCGTGCTGGTCGAAAATCGCTCTGCAGAACGCCTCGCCCCGTGTGTACTGCTGCAGCTTGAGATCGAGTCCCGTGAGCTTCCAGATCAAAACCTCGAGCGGGCTCTTGCCCGAGCTGCGGTCGCGATATGCATTCTCGAGCTGCTCGAATCCAGGCAGGAGCTTGCCCCCGAGCTCGTTCATGACCAGGTTGCTGTATCCCTCGATCACCGACATCGTGCCCTGGACGCGTCTCATCACTTTCCACTGGGCGGGCAGCACGCCGGCGAATGCGGCGATGCGCGCGGCGGGCGCGGCACCCTTTCTCACCGAGTCGAGCAGCGCTCGCATTGAGCTCTCCATGTAGGGACGCAGCCACGAATGCGCCGCGAACTGCCAGGCGTGCGTCATCTCGTGGAGGATCAACCAGCGCCGCAGGTCGTCGTCCGGAAGGTTGGCGCGGCGTCCCCACTCCTCGACGTTTGTCTCGACGAGGTAAAGACCCTCGCCGCCGATCGGCTCCGCGCCAAGGAGCTGCGGATCGTACTGGCCGAGCACGCGGCGCCCGATGAACGACAGCATGAACGCGACGTAGTGGTCGACGCCGGTGCGCCCGACCTCGACAAGCAGCGAGTTCGGCACGCGCCCGGATTCGAGAACAGGATCGATGGCGCGGCGCAGGATGCCGAGGTTCAAGTCCAGCCATCCGGCGCGGTCGAGAGCTTCGAACTCCGGTAGGGACGCTCCCCTGGGCAACCCACCAACGAAGTCGAGCAGTGGCTTGCGCAGCTCGGCCGCGAGCTTGCGATAGCCGAGGGCGGCGGAGGCGAGCTCAGCACGACTGACCGAGGGCGTGTCGAGGCGAGCCCGCGCGGTGCGCCTGACCTGGTCCCAGTCGACGAGCACTGTCGTGCCGCCGCGCGGCCGCACCGCCTCGACCACGGCCGCCGTTGCCAGTCCGACAAGCGCGCCATAGAGCGCGGCTTTTCCAACCGAGCGCCTCATGTCTCCACAGTAGAGAAACGCGGCAGGCCGACGCTGTGGGCGTCAGGCCCTATTAGTAGATGTAGGGCCAGCTCCGGTTGCGTTTGAAGACGACCTTGCATCCATCGCAGCGAAACACGATCTGGAGATGGCGTCTCCCGATCGCCGCCGAGTCGCGCCCGCACACGGGGCAGGATGCTGTCTCCATTTGAAACGGGGCCGGCAGGGGTTCGACTTTGATCTCTAAGCGCCTTCTTTTCTTTGACATTTACCTTCCATCAACCCGGAACTGGGGGTTATTCAGACGTCGAGCTGCGACACGTCCAGGTTTTTCAAGCCATCCGGTGCTTCGACACCCGCGTTGTGGAGGCGCTTGAGGAGCGCCAGGATGTAGCGGACGCCGGCGAGGTTGACGTGATGCTCGCGGGTGAGCGTCTGGATGGCTTGCAGCTTCATCACGTCGCGGCGGGAGTAGCGCCGGCGATTGGTCACGGTCCGCTTGGGCTGAATCATGTTCAGGTGCTCGTACATCATCAAAGTGCGCGGATGCACCTCCAGGATCTCGGACGCCACGCTGAGCGTGAAGATCGGCTTGTCCAGATCGATGGTGCCGGCTTGTGAGGCCACGACGGTGGCCGCGACAGGGTCGCGCTGCCTGAGCTTCATAGTTTTCTTGGCGGGACGGTTTGTATGGTTTAAGCGACTGTTGGCCTAACTTTGGGTGACAGAGGCGGTTGCAGATTCCGTGCCATTCTGAATCCGATTTGGCGGGGTGGCAATGAGTTTTTGTTAAGTATTAAGTGCGAAGTGCCGACGCCAAGCACGCCCATATAGTTACGGCCGTGGCCTCAGCGGTCAGCCTCGTGCTCGTCAGCGTGTCTGTGGGCCTCAGCAATTTCGCGGGCGCCATCGGGATCGGCCTGAGCGGGATCAATGCCCGGACCAGGATCCGGGTGGGGATCGCGTTCGGTTTCTTCGAAGCCCTCATGCCCCTGATCGGGCTGATCCTCGGAGAGGCCGTCGCGGGCTACATCGGTCACCATCTGGCGGGCTATGTCGCCGGCGGCATCCTCATCCTGACCGGCCTCTACACGATCTTTCAGGCCCGCCAGGTCAAGAGCGAGGACCAGGCTCCCCGGCGCCTTCAGACGCATCGCCTGATCATCACCGCCCTCGCCCTCAGCATCGACAACCTGGCGGTCGGGTTCGCGTTGGGCGGCCTGGAGGTCAATATCCTGGTGGCCGCCGCAACGATCGGCGCCATCAGCGTCGCCATGTCCTTAGTCGGTCTCGAGCTCGGCCACCGGTTGGGCAGGCGCGTCGAGGAGTGGAGCGAGGAGATCGGCGGAGCGGTCCTTATCCTGGTCGGCATCGCGATCGCAACCGGCATCCTCGGTTAGGAGGCCTCCGACCTAGGATTAGCCCGTGACAGAGTTGCCGGCCCTCGAGCAGGTGCTGCTCTCTGCCGAAGACCACGTGGCCACCGTCATGCTCAACCGTCCTGAGCAGCGCAACCCCCTCTCGGGACAGATGCTGAGCGACCTCGGGGCCGCATTTGAGTGGATCAAGCAAGAGCCCGAGGTGCGCGTGGCCGTGCTGACAGGTGCAGGCGACCGGGTTTTTTGCGCCGGCGCCGACCTCTCGAGCATCGA
>DATMKM010000070.1:0-17305 GCA_035571315.1 Candidatus Acidiferrum sp. | reverse complement strand
CTGCGGCGTTCCGTGGCGAAGGGCACCCCGCGTACCAGCTCGACGATATGGCCGATGACGTGGCCGGCCTTCTCGACTCGCTCGGGCTCCCGGCCGCCCACTTCGTGGGCGCCTCGATGGGTGGCTTCATCGCCCAGCTGGTGGCGATCAACCACCCTGAGCGCGTGCTGTCGCTGACCTCGATCATGTCGGGCCCGGGCGGATCGGACGAGGTTGCACCGACACCCGAGGGTGCCGCTGTTCTGATGACAGCCCCACCGGCCACCCGTGAAGAGCGAATCGAGCTTGCGATGACAATCCACCGGACGCTCGCCGGAGCCGGCGACCAGCTCGACGACGCGGTCGAGCGAGCCCGCGCGGAACGCGCCGTGGACCGCGCCTACTACCCGCTGGGTGTCGCACGCCAGCTGGTGGCTATCCTGGGCGCCGGGAGCCGCCTCGAACGGCTGAAGCTCGTCCGGGTCCCGACCCTTGTGGTCCACGGCACAGACGATGTGCTGGTGCCGATTGAGAACGGGCGCCGGGTCGCCGCCGCGGTGCCCGGTGCGCGGTTCCTCGAGGTCCAGGGCATGGGCCACGACATCCCGGAGCGCGTGTGGTCCGAGCTGGCGGACGCCATCGAAAAGCTCACGCAGCAGTCCGCGCCCGTTCGCCACCAGTAGTCGAGATGCCGACCGTTTTCCTGGCGGCCGCCGGCGCGCTCGACGGGATCAGCCCGCCGATCGCTGTCCTGGCCGGCCTCGTCTCATTCGTGTCGCCGTGCGTGCTGCCCTTGGTGCCGGCTTATCTCGCCTATCTGGGAGCGCGGGCTGGTCAGCCGGTAGCGGTGATGGATGGGCCAGGCGCGGCCATAGTCGCCCAGCGACCCTCGCCGTCGCTGCCGGTCGCGGCCGCTGGGCTCGGCTTCGTCGCTGGGCTGTCGCTGATCTTCATCCTCTTTTTCTACGTCTTCTCACTGGTCGTTCAGCCCGTACGCGCCTACGTGCCGATCGTCGCAGGGGTCCTTGTGATCGCGATGGCGCTGCAGGTCGCGGGCTTGATCCGCATCCCGTTCCTGATGGGCGAGTACCGGGCCATGAAGGAGGCGCCGCGATCGGGTGGCGTCCTGGGGGGCTTCCTCTTGGGCATGGGGTTTGCGAGCGGGTGGACGCCGTGCATCGGCGTCACGCTGAGCGCGGTGCTCAGCTCGGCCGTCACCTCGGGAACAACGGCGCAGGGTCTTGGCCTGATGGTCGCGTACTGCCTGGGCCTGGGCCTTCCATTTGTGGTCCTCGCGTTCGCCTTAGAGAGCGCGCGCCCGCTGGTGCGCCTGGTCAACAGCCATCGTCGCGCGATCGATCTGGCGTCCGCGGCGATCCTGGTCGTCATGGGACTGCTGTTGCTGACGAACAAGCTGACCATCCTCTCCGCCGGCCTGTCCCAGCTCGTTCCAGGGTGGCCGAACCCCACTCTTTGATCGAGGCTCGCTGAAGGGGTGCGACCGCCGATGTTCTTCGGCAGCTCGGACGCGACGGTCGCGTCGCTGGTCGTGTTCTGGGTCGTCCTCTACGCCTGGATCGGCACCGAGCTCTTGCTTGGTTCCCGGCGCAGACGCCTGCCCGCGGGGGCGACCGATTACGACTCCGGCTCGAAGTGGTGGCTGATCGGCTCCGTGTGGGCGAGCGTGGCGATCGGCATGTGGGTCGCATTCCTGATTCCCGGCACCGCGATCAGGAGCGGGCGCATCGGGTGGTTCGTGCTCGGCCTGGTCCTGATGGTTGCCGGGATGGCCCTGCGCTGGTACTCGATCCGCGTCCTCGGCACGTCCTTCACATGCGAGGTCTCCACGCGTCCCGGCCAGGAGGTCATCCAAGCCGGACCATACCGGTGGATCCGGCATCCTTCTTATAGCGGGGGCTTGATCACCGTCCTGGGCGTGCTCCTGTGCTGCGTCAACTGGCTTTCCTTCCTAGCCTTGCTTGTCGTTCTGGCCGGGTACGCGCACCGGATCAGGATCGAAGAACGGGCGCTGGCCAGAGACCTCGGTCCCCCGTACCGCGACTACATGCGGCGGACCAAGCGCTTGATCCCCTTCCTGGTCTGAGCTTCTACGCGTAGCCGCGGCGGCTGAAGACCATCGGGGTCACTCCCTCGCTGTGGGCGCCTTCGGTGACGACGCCGATGAGGATCCAGTGGTCGCCCGCCTCGATCGTGTCGCGTAGGGTGCACACGGCGTAGGCGGCAATGTCGTCCTCGAGGATCGGACCGCCGATCACGCTTTGGGGGCGCCGCCACGGGATCGCGTCGAACTTGTCCGTGACCTTGGTCGCCATCCGGTGCGCCAGCTGTTCGCGGCCGGCGGCGAGGATGTTTGCGGTGAACCCGCCCGTGTGCTGCACCGCGGCCAGGGTCTTGGAGGTCTTGTCGATGCAGGCCAGCGCGAGGGGCGGCTCGAGCGAGACGGCGCAGAACGCGCTGACCGTCAGGCCCCGCGGCAGTGAGTCGTTGCCGAACGCGGTCAACACGACGACGCCGCTCGGAAAGCTGGCCATGACCTCGCGGAAGCGCTGCGGATCGATCATCGCCGGGACGATCATCCCACGGCGTTTCAGATAAGCGAGTCGAGCCACTCCGATTCGGCAGTCTCGAGCTTTGTCATCAGGTCGCTCACCTGGTCGCGCAACTGGGCGGCGTGTTCGAAGTCTTGGGTTTGGATGGCTGCGGTCAGCTCCACGGAAGTCGCGTTGAGAGAATCAGCGATGCGCCGGATTGTGTCGGGTTGCCTAAGCAACTGCTCCCTTAATGTCGCCGCGTCTAGCCCCCTGGAACTGAGCAGACGCGCGATTCGCCCGTCAGGTCGAAAGAGCATCGCCATCAGATTGTTGATGTCGCGGTCGGTTGCAGGTGGAACCAGGATCGACGTCTGACCTCGGGGACGATCTCGGCCTCGGCCGCTCTCGTCAACTCCAAACGCACGCTCAGTTGCCGAAACCACACGTTCAGCTGTGGCGCCAAGGTCCTGAAGAACATGAGCCGCAATGCCATTGGCCTCGAGCGCGAGCGCAATCAGGATGTGTCCCGTGTCAACCTCATGGTGGCCCATCCGGCGCGCTTCATCAAAGGACATCTCGATGACGGTCTTCACTCGCGACGTTGGGATAGTTGCGTCGACGAGCACCCGCTCGTTTCTGCCGATTGCTGCCTCGACGAGGGAGCGCACAGAGGCCTCGGTTATGCCCAATTCCTTGAAAGCCAGGTGGGCGGCACCAGACTGAATTCGAATGAGTCCGAGCAGCAGGTGCTCGGTTCCGATATAGGAATGATGGGAGCGCTCAGCCTCCTCCTGGGCCAGCGTGAGCGCCCTTTTTCCGTCTTCAGTGAAGCGTTCAAACGGGTACATGGCGTGCTTGCGCACCAGTCTGCTCCCCTGTTTACGAACGCTTGTTTGTGCGCTGGGAACCAGTCAAACTGGATCCTGTGGGGAGCTCTCTGGACCTGTTCGCGCCGGCCACTCGGGAGTGGTTCCGCAGCTCGTTCGATGGGCCGACGCAGGTGCAGGAACGCGGCTGGCGGGAGGTCGCCTCCGGCCGACACGTGCTCATGGCAGCGCCGACGGGCAGCGGCAAGACGCTGGCGGCATTCCTGTGGTGCCTCGACCGTCTGACGTCGGAGCCCATACCGGCGGAGGCCGAGCGCTGCCGCGTCCTTTATGTCTCGCCGATGAAAGCGCTCGCCCACGACGTGGATCGCAACCTCCGCTCGCCGCTCGTGGGTCTCCGGCACCAGATCGAGGCCGCGGGTGGCACGGCGCCGGACATCACGGTCGCCATCCGCACCGGCGACACTCCGACCGACGTCCGTCGGTCGATGGAGCGCCACCCGCCCGACATCCTCATCACAACTCCCGAGTCGCTGTTCCTGCTCCTCACCAGCGCCGCGCGCCGCATCCTGGCGTCGGTTCGCTGGGTCATCGTGGACGAGATCCACTCGGTCGCGGCGACCAAGCGCGGGAGTCATCTTGCCTTGAGCCTCGAGAGGCTCAGCGCGCTGACCAAAGCCGAGCCGCAGAGGATCGGTCTGTCGGCCACACAGCGCCCGCTCGAAGAGGTGGGCAAGTTTCTCGGCGGCAGCGACCGGGAGGTCGCGATCGTGGACGCCGGCAGGTTGAAGACCATGGACGTGCGGGTGGAGGTACCCGTCGACGACATGGCGCGCTTGGCGGTCGAGGACGAAACGGGCAACACCGCCAACAGCATCTGGCCCGCGATCTACCCGCGCCTGCTTCAGCTGATCCAGGAGCATCGCTCGACCATCGTCTTCGTCAACTCGCGCCGGCTCGCTGAGCGAATCGCGGCCCGCGTCAACGAGCTGGCGGGCGAGGAGCTCGTGCGCGCTCACCACGGATCGATCGCGCGCGAGCAGCGCATGCTCATCGAGGACCAGCTCAAAGCCGGTGTCGTCAAAGGTCTGGTCGCTACGTCCACGCTCGAGCTCGGCATCGACATGGGCGCGGTCGACCTCGTGCTGCAGATCGAGGCGCCGCCCAGTGTCGCGGCGGGAATCCAGCGAGTCGGCCGTGCGGGCCACTCGGTCGGCGAGGTCTCGCATGGCGTCGTCATGCCGAAATATCGCGGCGATCTCCTCGAATCGGCAGCCGTTGTCGAGGGCATGCTGGAAGGACGTATCGAAACGACAAGTGTGCCGCGCAAGCCGCTTGACGTCCTCGCGCAGCAGGTGGTCGCGATGTGCGCGATGGACGAGTGGAGCGTTGAAGACCTCGGCCGCGTGGTCCGACGCGCCTATCCGTACAGCGATCTGGGCCCGCGCGCGTTCGAGTCGGTGCTCGACATGCTCAGTGGCCGTTACCCGTCGGACGAGTTCGTCGAGCTCCGGCCGCGCATCGTCTGGGATCGCGTGGCGGGCAAGCTGCGCGGACGCGCTGGGGCCCAGCGCCTGGCCGTGACGAACCCCGGGACCATCCCGGATCGCGGGCTCTACTCCGTGAACCTGGCCAGCGACGGCAGGCGCGTCGGTGAGCTGGACGAGGAGATGGTCTACGAGACGCGCGTAGGGGAGAACTTCGTGTTGGGCGCGTCGACCTGGCGCATTGCCGAGATCACGCCGTCCCAGGTGCTGGTCACCCCGGCGCCAGGCGAGCCGGGCAAGATCGCGTTCTGGAAAGCGGACGCGCCCAGCCGGCCGGTCGAGCTCGGCGCCGCGCTTGGCAAGATGGTCCGCGAACTGCGCGCGGCGACTCCCGAGGGCGCGGCCACTCGCCTGCGTGAGCGCGCCGGGTTCGACGACCGGGCGATCAAGAACTTGCTGGCCTATCTCGACGACCAGGCGGCCGCGACTGGATCTGTACCGGACGACCGCACGGTCGTGGTGGAGAGGTTTCGCGACGAAGTGGGTGACTGGCGGGTGTGTATCCACACTCCGTTCGGCGGTCGGGTCCACGCTCCGCTCGCCCTCGCGCTCGAGGCTCGGCTGAGGGAACGGCTCGGAGTCGATGTGCGCGCGCTCTGGACCGACGACGGGATCGCGATGCAGCTACCCGAGGTCGAGTCACCTCCCTCGCTCGACGAGCTGTTGCTCGACCCTGAGGAGGTCGAGGCGCTCGTGTCAGAGCAGCTTCCGGCGTCAGCCGTCTTCGCGGCTCGCTTCCGCGAGAACGCGGCGCGCTCGCTGCTCCTGCCTCGCCGCCGCCCGGGTCAGCGCACACCGCTGTGGCAGCAGCGCATGCGCAGCGCTGGATTGCTGCAGGTCGCCGGCCAGTATCCGGACTTTCCTATCCTTGCCGAGACTTGGCGCGAGGTGATGACCGATCACTTCGACATGCCCGCGTTGAGAGGCCTGCTCAGCTCGATTCGCTCGCGAGAGATCCGTGTCGTGGTGGTCGACACCGAGCGCGCGTCGCCCTTTGCATCATCGCTGCTGTTCGCGTATGTCGCCGAGTTCATGTACGAGGGCGACGCGCCGCTCGCAGAACGCCGCGCGCAGGCGCTCACGCTGGACCGCGACCTGCTGGCGGAGCTGCTCGGCAGCGAAGACCTACGCGAGCTGCTGGATCCAGACGCGATCGCGGCCGTCGAGCTGGAGCTGCAGGGACTGCTGCCCCAGCGTTTTCCGCGGGACGCGGACGATGCCCATGACGTCCTTGTGCGGCTGGGCGATCTTTCCGCCGGTGAGGCCGCGGCACGCGGCATCTCCGATGAGTGGTTGAGGGAGCTTGAGCTCGAACGGCGCGCCGTTCCCGTGCGCATGGCCGGTGAGTCGCGGTGGATCGCCGCGGAAGACGCGGGCCGCTATCGCGAGGCGCTGGGGGCAAGTCTTCCCGTCGGTCTCCCTGACGTCTTTCTCGAGCCTGGCCCTGACCCGCTCGATTCCCTGCTTCGACGCTGGGCTCGCACTCACGTGCCCTTCGTCACCGCCGATCCAGCGGGGCGGTGGGGGTTGCCCGCTGCGGCGGTTGAAGCGGCCCTGACTCGCCTGGCAGCGCGCGGGGACGTCCTGGCCGGCGAGTTCCGGCGCGCGCGGGAAGGTCGCGAGTACTGCCACCCGGAGGTGCTGAAGATCCTCCGACGCCGCTCCCTGGCCGCGCTTCGCCACGAGGTGGAGTCCGTGCCGCCCGAAGCGGTGGCGCGCTTCCTGCCGGCCTGGCACGGCGTCGGAGCGAAAGCGACAGCGGTGGACAGGCTGCTCGAGGTCGTGTTCCAGCTCCAGGGTGCGGCTATACCGGCGAGCGTGATCGAGCGCGACGTCATAGCCGCGCGGATCGGTGGTTACAGCCCGCGGCTGCTGGACGAGCTCATCTCGATGGGCGAGGTGGTGTGGGTCGGTTGCGGTTCCCTGGGCGCGACCGATGGAAAGGTCGCGCTGTACTTGCGCGGAGATGCGCCGCGTCTGGCCCCTCAGCCGGATGACGCTCCCGATGGAGAGCTGCATCAACGTTTGCGTGAGCACCTCAAATCGCGCGGAGCGAGCTTCTTCCGCGACCTCTACAACGCCGGCGGAGGTGGCGACGAGGAAACGATCCTCGATGCGCTCTGGGATCTGGTGTGGTCGGGCGAGGTGACGAACGACACGTTCGCGCCCCTCCGTCTCCTCGGTCCGGCCGCCCGAAGGTCGCCAAACCGGCCGCGCCTCCCGCGACTCACGCAGCCGCGCGCATCGGGCCGCTGGTCGCTGGTCGCGGATCTGGTCGGCGACGGGGCCGCGCCGACTGAACGTCTTCATTCGGAGGCAGGGGTCCTGCTGCAGCGGTTTGGCGTCCTCACCCGCGAAACCGTTGTCGCGGAGGGATGGCAGGGCGGGTTCGCGGCGCTCTACCCAGTGCTGCGGGCGATGGAGGAGTCAGGCCGCATCCGGCGCGGCTACTTCGTCGAGGGCCTGGGCGGTTCGCAGTTCGCGCTACCCGGCGCTGTCGACAGGCTTCGCGGGCTACGCGACTCGGGCGGTGGCATCGTCGCGCTGGCAGCGACCGATCCGGCAAACGCATACGGCGCGTTGCTTTCGTGGCCGCGCTCGGACGGCCGGATGGGCCGAACCGCCGGCGCGTACGTCGTGCTGGACGAGGGGGTTCTCAAGCTTTTCCTCGAGCGCGGCGGGCGTTCGCTGCTCACGAATGGCGAAGTAACGCCCGAGCATCTGCGTGCATTGATCGGAATGGCTGTTCTGGCCGGCAGAGTTGAGGTGCAGAAGGTTGACAGCGTTCCGGTGATGGACTCGCCCGTCTACCCGATGCTGCGTGAGTCGGGCTTCAGCTCAACGCACAGAGGCCTGGTCGCCTACGCGGGCCGCAACTAAGACCCCGGGTACGATTACCACCGCGTCGGGGAGTAGCGCAGCTCGGTAGCGCACCTGACTGGGGGTCAGGTGGTCGGGGGTTCAAATCCCCCCTCCCCGACCAAAACTGCATCGCAGTCACCCCAACAGGTGCCGGGGCAGTCAGCCGCCTGCCGAGAGTGCAGTTTTAAACGAAGCGACATCCAACGCAGGTACGGGAAGAGCTGGCCGGTCGCTGGCACGTAGGCCGTCGAGCAAGAGGGCCAGATATCGTCGCCACAGGTCGGGACTTGCATCGCTCATGCGGTAGACACTGTTGAGCATTGCGAAGATCGGGCCGATGTCCGTGACGGTTACTCCTTCGCGGAGCGCTCCAGCTTTACTGGCCCGGTCGAACAAAGGAGATAGAACGGCGACGAGTTTCTCAGCGATGTGCTCGTTGGGACCGAAGCCCTCGGATCCGAGGAATGTCTCACACCAACCGCGATCTTGCGCCTGATTTGCGGCAGTGACCTCAAAGAAGGTCACGATTGCTACCCATGGGTCATCGATCTCGAGCGCCGTTTGCACGTCGGCTAGGGCAGAATCGACTGCCTCCTCGTACATGGTCTCGACGATCTCTCGTTTGCTGGCGAAATTTCGGTAGATCGTGCCGACCCCAACTCCCGCATGCTGGGCGATGTCATCAAGCGTTGCGGAAAGGCCTTGCCGAGCAAACACTTCGCGCGCCGCTTGCACAAGGCGCTCGTTATTCAGCGCCGCGTCTTTCCGCTTGGCGCGCGCGAGATGTTCGTCGATGGGCATCAGCTGATTATCGTTTCCGAGGACTCCACCCGCCGACG
This sequence comes from Candidatus Acidiferrum sp., assembly GCA_035571315.1. GTDB lineage: Bacteria > Chloroflexota > Dormibacteria > Dormibacterales > Dormibacteraceae > Palsa-870. The sequence continues at coordinate 8,699 of DATMKM010000070.1, read as the reverse complement.
GGAATGTCGTCACCGGACCCTCGCATAGGCGCGCATCTGTTGGGCCAGCCGCTCGAGTTCGGCTGACTCCGCAGGCGAGGCGTTGCTGAGACCACTGTGTGCAGCCGTCGGGCTGCGCAGGAACCGGCGGAACAGGGCCACGAGTACCCCTTCGGGCAGGATGCGCAACGCGCTAAAGCCACTCGGGACCGGCCGCGTCGGCATGACCTCGAGGTTCTGCCTCATGAGCCGGATCATGTCGCGGATCGCGTCCGTGTCGCCGGCGAGAGCCCCGGGGCCGCCAGCCGCGTACACCGCCTGCCCGAGCGGCACAGCGAACGCGGTGTGCGTCTTGAGCCAGGCGTCCATCTTGGGTTCAACGTTGGCGTTGATTCCTGCGGAGCGGAACGTCTGCACGATTCGTTCCAGTCGCGGAGTGGTACGGCCATCGGGTTCGCCGATCGGCATCGTAACCAGGCGAGTCATCAGCGAGGTCGCCCTGTAGCGGACCACCTCCCCGTCCATCGTGCCGGCATCCGTGGGGAAGCCGAGCAGCACGCGCTCGCGGCCGATTGCCGCGCACAGCGGCTCAGGACCAGCCGCCCAATTGAGCAGGAACAGTACGTCGCCGTCGAGCCCGGCGATGGACTCGAGCACGGCGTCCACCTGATGTGTGCGAACGAAGACGGCGGTCAGGTCGTAGAGGCCGGCTGGGCGCTCAACCACGGGGACAGGGACCTGCCTGATGGCCGGACTGTCGCCCTCGGCGAGCAGTACGCCGTGCTCTCGCAGGGCGGTCAGGCGCTCGCCTCGTGCGAGGAGCGAGACGTCGTGCCCGGCCTCATGCAGGCGGACGGCGAACCGGCTGCCGGTAACCCCGGCCCCGTACACCAGAAGTTTCATGCCAGCTCCCTTTCGGACGGCTGAGCGGGTTGCGTGTTCAGATCGGACAAGGAGGCTCCTCAAGATCGCTAAGCGGAATGTTCCATTCCGCTACGATCCTACACGAAGCGGAACGCATTATTCCGCATAGCCTGCGTAGACGCCGAGAATCGGGTCAGCCGAACGCCAGCGGACGGGCTAAACGCCGGCGGCGGCCTGGTGAAGCCGGTCACCATGGGTCCTAATCAAGTCGAGGACGCCGCTGCCGAGTTCAATTCGAGAGATCAAACAGTGTCCCCTCCCGCCGACTTTGCTCGATTGAATCGGGCACGAGGTAGGGCATTTCGGCGCTGCCAGGTCCGATCGTGTTCAACTCGACCTTAGTCCGCCAGTGAATCTAAGGCTGGAGCGAGACGTTATGGCACCGGAGGGCACGACCTGGACGCTACTGCGGTTGTCGTGAGCGGCCCCGCGTCAGAGGCTCCTGGAACGCTCGAGGTGCCGCACGCAGATTTAGCGAACGCGACGGATTTGCGTCACCGCTAGCGTGCCGAGCACAAACCAGGCGGCGGCACTCAAGAAGACGACCCTATAGCCCAGGTTCGACCCTGTTGCTAACCCGAGGACCGTTTGACCGGGCTGATTGAAGAAATGCAGCACCGGCGCCGCAATCGCGGGGGCCAGGACCGCGGGGACGGTCAGCGCCGCATGCCAGATGCCCATGTCCCGTCCTGCCGCCAAACGATCGGGCAGGACGTCGCACGCAAGGGCGAGATCAACCGCGTAGTACAGCCCATAGAACACTCCGAACACGGCGGCGTCCCCATAGGCCAGCCAGGGCGAATATGGAAGACCGATCACCATCACGGAAACGACGATGGCCTGGCCGGCTCCAGACATATAGAGGAATGGCTTGCGTCGACGTATTCGGTCCGACATGCGACCGCCCAGGATCGCCGGGCCGACCGCCGCCAGCACCGTGAACAACGCCCAAATCGCCGCGCTCGTGGCAGGCCTGCTGGACCGGCCGACATCTTTGAAATAGAAGGCCACGAAGGGTTGGACGCTGAAATAGCCGAAATTGAAAAGGGCCCGGTTGACAGCGCTCCAGGCGAAGTCGCGATCCCGCAACGCGGAGAGGAAGCGGCTGATCGAGACCCACAGCGGAGCGGACGGCGAAGCCACGCGGCCAACACGAACGGAAGGCCGCTCCCTGAGAGTTGTAACGGTGATCGCGGTCGCGGCCAGCACGATGACTGCGAGCAGCCCGTACGACGCCAGCAGCCCCGCGTGATTCTCGCCACGCAGGAGCAGGACCCCCGTGATCATCGCCAGGCTGGCGACGCCCCCCACGCCAAGCATGGTCGAGAGCAAGCCCGAGGCTAGGCCGCGCGCCTCGATCGGCACGAGGTCCGGGAGGATTGCGGTGAAGATGCCACCGGTGCCGCTGGCCCCCACCTGGTAGACCAAGAACGACAGCACGAGAACGACGGGAGCGGCGGCGAGACCGAGCAGCAGCAAGCCGGCCGTGGTGACAAGCGACAACACGACGAGCCATGGCGTCCTTCGCCCCCAGCGCGACACTGTGCGATCGCTGAGGGCGCCCGCCGCAATCGGCATCGCCAGTACGACGAGATTGCCCGCCGCAATGACCCGGCCGACGAGGAGGTCGGCCTGGTTTCCCGCGACCAGCATGGCTCCGAGCGGCAGCAATGCATAAGGGATCGCCCCCAGGGCGCCCGAACCAGCCCAGACCGCGCCGATCCTGAGCAAGCCCCCAACGCGCTTATCTGTCCCGGCGGACGAGGCCGCTTCATCAATCAAGGACGATCTCAGCCTCCACCGCCAGATGGTCGGAGGCAAACGCGTGGCGAGAGTTCGCGAGTTGAAGCGGCTCATCAAACCGCAGTCGGGCAGTCACCGCCAAAGGTTCGTTCGAGGGGTGTCTGTACAGGATGTGGTCGATCGCAAGGGCGGGGCTGTTCGCGGTTGACGGACGGATTGTCGAAGGAACGGCGCTGGGCGCGCAGGCGAAGACGTCGTGCAACTCGCAACGTGAGACGAAGTCCTCGAGCATCGGGCTGGTCGCAGGGACGTTCAGGTCGCCGGCGACAATGACCAGCGCGCTACGGTCGAGCCGCGCAATGGCCTCTGCCAGCTGGGTCAGGTCGTTCCTTTGCTCCCGAGCGAACCTGTTGTTCGGCGTCCAGTCTTCGTCGTAGTTCGCAAGGAAATGAGTGTTGACCACAACCATGGGCAGCGAGTCCAGCCGCAGCCACGAGATCAGGAAGCCTTTGCGCAGGAGTCGGTCGGCCCAGCCCAGGGTCAAGTGCGGACCTCGCCCTCGGAAGACCTCATAGGAGCTTCGCTCGATCGGCCGTCGGGAGAAGCTGACGAGGCCGCCCGTAACAGCGATTCCGTAGGGTCGGTATTCCGCTCGCCCGTATGTCTTGAGGCGTTTCTCGAGCAGCCGTATGTTCCGCCGCCGGGTAACCTCTTGAAGGCAAAGAAAGTCGACATTGCCTTCATCGAGCACACGCCCGATCGCGTCGAGGCGATCACGAGCATTCCCATGCCACAGGCAGTTGAGGGTCAGGATGCGAACGCTCTGGCGACCAGAGCCGGCGTTACGCGCGTGCAAGTACGAAATAGGAATCGAGCGGAATGTCGCCCCTGCGGGCGGAGCCGATGAGCACGTCACGGGCTACCCAAACGACATCGTCGAGCAGACCCCCGTACACGGAGCCGGCAAACCCCTGCGTGTTGGGGCTGACGCGCGGCCAACCGGCCGGGGCCTCGGTGGGCACCTCCCTGTAATCGAAGAGAAACCCGCACGGCGCGACGGCGGCGGTGAAATACCCCGGCCCGGTCAGCCAGCTCAAGCGGTGCTGGTTGTACCCGATGACAGCACCGGCGCGATGGGCAAATCGCTTCTCGAACCGCGAGACGAAACGCAGCGAGTTGCGCCCCGCGAAGACTGCGGTCCCGCCCGTGTCCACCAGTTCCTGTATCTCTCCGGGCTCGGCCGAGGAAATCTTCCAAAGTCGCTTCTGTTGCTCCTTTGAAAGGACGACGCATTCAGCGATTCGCATGCGCGCTTCCAGTCTGTCAAGGTGCGCAGCGATATCCGCGCGCGTCACCACTCCAGGTCCGAGCATTTCCGCCAGGGTCACGCCACCAGTCTCTCAGCGGCCAGGCGGGCCAACGCCATGATGCTCAGTTGCGGATTGACGCCCAGGTTGGTCGGGAACACCGACGAATCGACCACGTACAGATTCTCTGTGCCGTGGACCCGGAAGTCGGTACCGACCACGCCGGCCTCGGGCATCGGGCTCATCCGTGCCGTCCCGAAAAGGTGGGACATCGCAAGGGGATATGCGGCGGGGTCATCGGGCGCGGATTCGATGAGCGCGGACTCCCCCAAGTGCAGGCGCTGGGGCAAACCGTAAATCGGACACACGACGTCTCGTGCTCCCACCTCGAACATGAGGTCGGCCGCTCTGCGCAACCCACGTCGCAGATTCGGCAGGTCCCGGGGGTCGAGCTCGAACCTGGGCGAGCCGGACCTGGTGACCACACCTTCTCCATACGCGCGAAGAGGCAAGACCCAAACTGCAGCTCGCGGGAACTCCGCCATCAGCTCGACCCAATCGCGACCGGTGCCGGGCATGCCGCCGAAGAAGGTCTCCGGCGGGGTGGCGAGAGTCTCCAGCTTCACGCGAGCGTCGCCGCGCAAGCCGTCGACTTCGAAACCCTGCGTGGCGCCGTCGCCGAGCCCGACCGGGTGATCGAACAGCCCGACGACAGCCATTCCAGGATGCCCCTGAAAGTGTCGCCCGAGATGACGATTTCGCAGGCCGCTGCGCCACAACAGTCCCGGGGTCTGCACCGCCGACGCGGCGATCAGCACGGCCTTATTTGCGGTCAGCGTTCTCTTTGCGGTCTGCACACCGGCCGCTCGCGTGCCCCGCCAGATGACGCGCTCCACTCGCTCATCGGTGAAGAGCTGGGTTCCCTTGCTTCGCGCATAGGGTAGGTAGCTGACCTGCATGCTCTGCTTCGCGCCGTGCGGGCAGCCCAGGTTGCATCGGGCACTTCCGCGGCAGCCGGGCGCATTCCGTCGCGTCGGGCCGCCGCTCAGGTTGGCTTTGATGGCCGCTGCGTTCAGCAGTCGGTTGTTGCCACCCCAAACTGGCTCCGGAGTTGCCTCTGCCTGCAGCTCGCGATCGATGCTGTCAGAGGCCCGCTCCACGGCGTCATACGGCAGGGCAGACCCGAGCCCGTGAAGATCAGCCCACTCTTTCCATACATCCTCCGGCAGCCGCCGCATGATCGCCGAGTTGATCACCGTGCTGCCGCCCAGGCAGCGACCCTGGATGATCAGCATCGGTGCTCGGCCACGTGTCACCTGGACCCCCATGCGGCGGTAGATCCTGGCCAGAGTGGGGAAGGCTTGGTCGACAAACTCATCGGTCGCCACAGCCGGCCCCTCTTCCACCACAGCCACGCTGGTCGTGCTGTCCGCGAGGACTCGCGCCGCCGTTGCCCCGGCTGCGCCTGAGCCGACGATCACGTAGTCGAAGTCGTCGCTCATCGGTGATAGCCGATCGCCTGGCGCACCTCTGACAGACCGCCGTAGTGCAGGCTGGCGACGGTCTTGAGGACGATCACGAGCTGACGCAGCTCTGGAAGAGATGACCTGTCCATTGCAGCCAGTGCTCTGTCCCGGTCCTGCGAATTGAGACGCGACATCGGGGGTAACCGGCCGATCAGAAGTGGCGCGACCCAGCCCGCGGTGACAAGCGCCAGCCAGAAGACTCGGCGGAAGTCAGCCGGCGCCGCCGCGTCGAATTCGACCAGGAAGTCCTCGAACCCGGTGTTCGCAAGGCCCTGCGGCAACAGCGAGCTCGCTCCTGAGGGAAGCAGCGCATCCAGCACCGCCCGGTCCACGCGTCCGAGCCTCACCGCGGCATCTTAGGTCTGCGCGACTCCAGCTTGCGGCGGCTACGCTGCGCACTTGATGGGATCCGGCCGGCTGCGGGTCATGACTCTCAACTGTCTCCTTGTCGGCAACCTCCGCGCCCGGCTTCGAGTGATCGGCAGCCAGCTCGGACAGATCGGTGCTGACGTCACCTGCCTGCAGGAGGTCTTCTGGCAGCGGGACCTGCCGCTCTTGCCCGCTACCCACAAGGCCTATCAACCCAGGGGACCGCTCGTGATGGGAGGCCTGGTCACGCTGACATCAGCCCCGATCGAGAGCACAGCCTTCGACAGATACGCACTGAACGGGTGGCTGGAACGCCTGGCCTGGGTGGGTCGCATGGGCTTGCTTGTCTCCCAATATCGCCACGCCGGCGAACCATTGACAGTGGTGAACACACACCTTCCCGCCAACTACGACGAAGACTGGTCCGAGACCAATCGCTTCGCCAGACGCCAGGCCGCCGAGCTCGACCAGTTGGCGCAGTCGCTGCGCCGGATACCGCTAGAGGGTTGGCTGGTGGTGGCTGGAGACTTCAACGTACCGGCGCCTAGCCGCATGTTCAAAGACTTCCTGGTAGCCGCCGGCTTGGTTAGCGCTGTCGATTGGGCTGCCTGGTCACCCACCGGGCGGGTCTACCACGGGATCGACAATGTGCTTTACCGGCCGCGGCCCGAAAGGAAGGTATCAGTCACTTCGCGGCTGCACTTCCGAGACCCCGTCCAACTCGCAGACGGTCGAATGTTGTTCGCGTCCGACCACGCGGGCATCGAGGTCGATCTGGAGTGGTGAGTGCTTAGGCGGCTGACCTCTTTCGGCCAGTCGACCCAGCAGGACGTGCTCGTTGTGCGCCGCGCAACTACGGCTTGCTAGATGTACTCCTTAGAACGTCGAGCACGCCAGCCGCAAGTTCAGAACGGCGGTCCAAATGGTGTCCCGTCCCCCCGACCAAAGTTCCTTTCTTGAATCTGCACTCCAAGCCACCGGAATCGACAGGATGTGTCCTGTGACCGGAAGCACGAAGTTGCCGGAGCAGCGATCAGCCCTGGAATGGCGATCCATCCAGGTGAAAGGGATTGAACGGACTTTTGCAGTGGCACGCGGAGCGCCACCATCGGCGCCTCTTCTGTTGGTCTTCCATGGCATGGGTATCAACGGAGCCGTCATGGCTGAGTGGACCGGGTTGGCCCGACGTGGACCGGCGGCCGGCTTTGCGACCGTTTTCCCGGAGGGTTTGCACGAATTGTGGGACGACACTGGGTTCGGCCGCACTGACGGAGCCGACGACGGCGGCTTTATCGGCACTTTGATAGAGACTCTGACTGCCGACGGCACGGTGCGAAGGGGTCAAACAATACTTATGGGTCTGTCGAACGGCGCCACCTTCGTCGAGCACCTGGCGCGTCATGGCGTAGTAAAAGCGCTCGGGATTGTCCTCGTCGCGGGCACGTCACGAGCGGTCAGCAGGGCCGCGGCGATCAAACCGGTCCAGGAAAGCGCCGTTCTCTGCATAGCTGGAACCGCCGATCCGAATGTCCCCTATCGTGGTGGGCCGGCGTCCGGATTGACGGGCTGGATAGCGCGTCGGCGAACGCGTCGTTGGCTGCTCCATGCCGAGAACCGCGAGTCGGTGGGACCAGAAACCATCTGCACCGACTGGGCTCTGGCCAACGGTTGCGGACCGGAGCCCGTGGTGGATGTGCTCGCCTCTAACGCCACCGATTCGCCAGTTGAAAGGCTGACCTGGTCAAGTCCCGGCCGGCTTCCAGTTGCGCTCTACCGCATCCTCAGAGGTGGGCACGGATGGCCAGGTGGCCCGCAGTACGTGCCACGGCTCCTGATTGGCCGAATCTCGAAGACGTTCGACGCGACCGGTGTTGCTTTGGACTTCGCTGGCAGCCTTGTTGCGGTGCCCTGAGAAAATCCAAGATTCTTGAGCTTCCGACCGGAGTACGGAAGTTCAAATATTCTCTCCGTCCTGAACCAGTTCTTGAATTCAAAGTCGCTGCGTCCGACCCACGTGATGGTGTTTTTGGACTAACGGGGCACGTTGGTACAGCTCCGAAATCTCAGGCGTTTGTCAAATTGATATCAAATTGATAGACTGGCGCATCATAAAGCCTCTACCGAGGAGGGTGATCGCGTGAGCGCGTCAGCATCCGCGCTATGAAGGTGGTCCCGATAGTCGGTGTGGTTGTATCCGCCGTGCTCATAGTGATCGGCCGTACCGAAAGGAACAACCCAGTGGCGATCGCCGGCTACCTAGTGCTGGCGCTGTCGGCGGGCCTTTATCTCTACTTGCGTTCGCGATAGCGGAGTCCAAGGTTGAGTGAAGTTGTTGCGGTTCTACGAGCATCTGATGGCCTAATCCGCCCCGTGCATAAAGGAGAAGCAGAGTGCCTGCGATGAGAAACGACGTTATCGTCGACATGCCAGGTCCGCCTCTTCAGGAGCGCCGCGTGAATGGCCTCGCAGGGCTACCTACGCTGGTCGTCGGGGTTGTGGCGCTCATCGGTGGTGCCGGGCTCGTCGGGAGAGCGTTGTCAGAATTGATCCAGCACCACAGGGGTGCTGATGTCGTGCCTTTCTACCTGGCGGCGCTTCTACTCATCGGGTTGGGAATGGCGGCCATCCGTGGACTCATTGCAGTTGCTCCTGGAGAAGCCCGCGTGGTTCAACTCTTCGGCAGCTACGCCGGCACGATTAGAGGAAGCGGCTTGCGCTGGGTGAATCCACTCTCGCGGCGCATCAAGATCTCGACCAGGATCCGCAATCATGAGACCGCTCTGGCGAAGGTCAACGACGCTGAAGGCAATCCGATCGAGATCGCCGCAGTAGTGGTCTGGCAAGTTGAGGA
>DATMKM010000069.1:0-4956 GCA_035571315.1 Candidatus Acidiferrum sp. | reverse complement strand
TTCGAGGGCCCGCACGGCAAGTACATGAACCTCGACGTCCGGCATCTGGGCGAGGAGGCCATCGACCGCAAGCTGCCCTTCATGCGCGAGCTCGGTCGCGAGTTCGTGGGCATCGACATCGTCAACGAGCCCATCCCGGTGCGCCCGGTGCAGCACTACATGATGGGCGGCGTCGACGCGGACATTTCCGGGGCCACGCCGCTGCTGGGCCTCTACGCCGCCGGCGAATGCTCCAACGTCGGCCTCAATGGAGGCAACCGCCTGGGCTCCAACTCACTCAGCGAGTGCCTCGTGTTCGGCGCCGCCAGCGGCCGCGCGGCGGCGGAATATGCGAGCGCGGCGAAAGCTGTAACCGCCAACCCCGTTGACGCGATGCTCTGGGACGAGGCACGGCGCGTCGAGTCGGCCTACCTCGAGAAGACCGGCGGCGACGAGAGCATCGGCACGATCCGCGAGGAGATGCAGCGCGACATGGACGCCGGCGCCGGCGTGTTCCGAACCAAAGAAGGCCTGGAGAAGCTGACCGACCAGCTGGGCGGCCTGCGCGAGCGCTTCGAGCGGATCAAGGTCGAGGACTCGAGCCGCATCTTCAACACCGAGCTCACAGCCGCCCTCGAGCTTGATTTCATGCTCGAGATCTCGCAGACCATCGTGGCATCGGCGCTCGCGAGAGAGGAATCGCGCGGCGCCCACGCGCGCAGAGACTTCCCGAACAGGATCGACGAGAAATACCTGAAGCACACCATCGCGTTCAGCCGCGGGCCCGAGGACCCTCGGCCCCGCCTTGAATACCGCGACGTCCGGATCACGAACTTCCAGCCACAGGCACGCACTTACTAGAGGAAGCAGGAAATGGCCGAAAAGACGATCACCATCAAGGCGACGCGGTTCGACCCCGACAAGGATTCGGCCCCGCGCCTCCAGTCATACGACATCCCCTTCAGCGACGAGGCCATGGTCGTGCTCGACGCGCTCAACTACATCAAGGCCCACGTCGACGGCAGCCTGAGCTATCGCTGGTCGTGCCGCATGGGGATCTGCGGCAGCTGCGGAATGATGGTGAACGGCACGCCCAAGCTCAGCTGCAGCGCGTTCCTGCGCGACTACTGGCCCAAACCTGTGACCGTGCAGCCGCTCAACAACTTCCCGATCATCCGCGACCTCGTGATCGACATGGAAGACTTCATGCACAAGCTGAAGTCGATCCAGCCGTGGATCATCCGCAAGCAGGAGCTCCCGCTGGGCGCAGGCGAGCATCGTCAGACCAACGCGCAGATCGACGAGTTCAGACAGTTCAGCCAGTGCATCAACTGCATGCTCTGTTACTCCGCCTGCCCCGTCTACGGACTCAACAACGAATTTCTTGGACCGGCGGCGATCGCGCTCGCGCGCAGATACAACCTCGACTCGCGCGATGAAGGGCTGACCAAGCGGCTTCCGGTGATCGCCGATTCAGAGGGCATCTGGGAGTGCAGCTTCGTCGGCGAATGCTCGGTCGTCTGTCCGAAAGGTGTCGACCCGGCCAAGGCGATCCAGCAGACCAAGCTCGACACCACGCTGCGCTTCACGCTTCCGTTCGGTAACCGCGACTAGTGAAGGCGCCCGCCCAGGCGGCCCGTGCAGAGCCGCGCAGCTATCGCTGGTCCATGCCGGCGAACTGGTGGACGCGCAACCGCCACTACTTCTTGTACGTGTTGCGCGAGTTCACCGCCCTGCCGATGGCGCTGTGGCTGCTCTGGCTCCTCTACGACATCAAGAGCGCGGGCTCCGGAGCCGCGGGCTTCCAGCCGCAAAAATCACCCGCATTCGTGGCGTTCAGCGTCGTCTGCTTTCTCTTCGCCTCGTATCACAGCTACACGTTTCTCAAGCTGGCCGGCGTGATCATGCACGTCAAGGTGCTCGACAAGACGGTGCCGCCGAGGCTCATCGTCCTCACCATGTTCGGCCTCTGGGCCGTGGCCTCGGTCGTCATCGGCGCCGTGCTGATCGGGTTCGCAAGGTGAGCGCTCACGCGACGCGCCCCAAGACCGCGTTCTCACACCTCTTCTTCTGGTTCCTGTTCGCGAACGGAGGAGGCCTTGCCGCGCTGGTCCTCCCGGTGCACATCCTGGTGCAGGGCATTCTTGGTCCGCTCGGAATCGTGCCGGTGGTGGACCAGCACTACGACACCTGGATCAGCATTCTGGGCAACCCGATCGTGAAGCTCTACATCCTCGTCCTGATCGCCCTTTCCTTCTTCCACTTCGCGCATCGCCTGCGCTACCTGCTGGTCGACTTCGGAGTGCCGGCCGCCAAAAGCCTGACGGCCCAGGCGATCTTCTACGGCGGTGCGGTGGTGGTGACCGCAGCCACCATCTGGATCCTGCTCACAACAGCACCGCTGTTCTAGCCGAGGAAAGCGGGTAGTAAGGCTTATTCACCTCCTCGCCCGCCGGGGAGGTCGGCCCGGCTCCCAAAGTCCGGCCGGGTTCGGCCGGAGCCCTACCGTTTGCGCGCCCGCCAGATCTCCTCGCCAGGCCATCGCTTCGCCCATTCCGCGGGAAGGTACGAGTAGTACGGATGATCGACCGCCGCCTCCGGCGCGAAGATCTCTCTGAAGTCGACCACGTCAAACCCGGTCTTCAGCAGCAGTTGGAACATCTCCGAACCGCTGATGTGGAAATCGGTCGAGGGCCCATCCTCATCGTCCGTCCAGTCGAATCGGCGCATGCCTTTTTGCGGGCGTACGAGCGCTGTGCCCACATTTCCCACATCAGGCGAGCATAGAACCTGAAGGGTGCTGCCCCTGAGGAACATTAATTGGCCCCCCCGCCGCAGCAACCGGGCAGCCTCGGCGATCCACAGGTACGGGTCGCACCAGATCGACGCGCCGTATTCGGAAAACGCAAGGTCGAAGGAAGCGGCGGGCAAAGGGACGTTCTCGGCGTTGGCCTCGATGAACTCCAGTCCCAGCCCAAACTCAAGATTCATCTCCCGTGCCGTGGCCAGCTGCGCCGGGGTGATGTCCACACCCACCACGCGCCGCGCCCCGCGCCTTTTGAGCCAAGCCCCGAAGTAGGCGGTCCCGCATCCAAGCTCGATCACGTCGAGCCCGCTGACATCGGGCAGCGCCTGGACGTCGGCCTCCGGCACGTGCCAGACGCCCCAGTGGACATCCTTCGCCCACGATTCTCGCGCCCGTCCGGCCGTGTACCGAGCGTTGGAGACCGTCCACTTGGCCCGGTTCCGCAAGGCGTAGTCCGGCAGCGCCTGCTCAGGCATGTGAGACGGCGGCTTCCAACGTCGTTGGCAAACTTCCGCTAGCGCTTGCGCGCCCGCCAGATCTCCTCGTTCGGCCACTTCCTGGCCCACTCGACCGGCGTCCACTTGTAGTACGGATGGTCCACGGCATTCACCGGAGCGAAGATCTCCCGGAAATCTGTCACCTCGAAGCCGGTATCGCGCAGCAGCTTGAACTGCTCCGACCCGCTGATGTGGAAGACGGTCGACTTCCCGCCGCCCTCCTCGTCCTGCCAGGTGTTGTGGTGCATGCCCTTCTGCGGCCGGATCAGCTTCTCGCCCACAACAGCGTCGTCGGGCGAGCAAAGGATCTCCAGGGTACTGTTGCGCATGAACAGCAGCTCGCCACCGGGACGCAGCAATCGCGCCGCCTCAGGGATCCACAGGTAAGGGTCGCACCAGATCGACGCGCCGTACTCCGAGAACGCCAGGTCGAAGGAGGCGGAGGGCAGCGGGACAGCTTCCGCATTGGCCTCGATGAACTCGAGCTCCAGCCCAAATTCCGTGTTCATCTCCCGGGCCGTGGCCAGCTGCGCCGGCGTGATGTCGACACCCACCACGCGCCGCGCACCGCGCTTTTTGAGCCACGCCCCGAAGTAGGCGGTGCCACATCCAAGCTCGATGACGTCGAGCCCGCGGACATCCGGCAGCACCTTGATCTCGTCCTCGGGCACCTTCCAGACACCCCACGTGATCCGCTTGGCAGCCCATGAGTCGTGCGCGCTGCCGGCCGTGTACTCCGCATTGGATACCGTCCAGCTGGCCCGGTTCCGGACCACGTAGCCGGGCAGAGTGGTCGCCTTTTTCTTTTTCTTCTCAGGCATCCGCTACGGCCGCTTCGAGCAGCGAGGCGAACTTGCGCCGCGCCGCCTCGCGCCGCGTGGGGATGTGGTCGGTCGGGAACATTCCCTTCGGCTCCTTGTACCCGGACAGGATCTGCCGCGCCGCCGACACGCGATGCACCTCGTCGGCGCCGTCGTAAATGCGGGCCGCGCGCGCGTGCCGGTACATCTCCTCGAGCGGTAGGTCCGCCGAGTAGCCGAGCGACCCGTTGACCTGGATCGCGCGGTCGATCACGTCGTGCAGAACCTTGGCGCCAAAGAACTTGATCAAAGAGATCTCCTTGCGCGCGGCCGCGGCACCGGCGGTGTCGATGACCCAAGCCGCGTGCAGCGTCATCAACCGCGCGGCCTCCATCTCCGCTGCCGAATCCGCGATCCAGTTCTGCACCGTCTGGTGCCCGGCGAGCTTCTTGCCGAACGCCTCCCGCTGCAGCGCGCGCTCGCACAGCATGTCGAAGGCGCGCCGCGCCTGGCCGAGCCAGCGCATGCAGTGGTGGATGCGGCCGGGCCCGAGCCGGGCCTGGGCGATTAAGAAACCCTGTCCCCGCTCGCCGATGAGATTGGCCGCAGGCACCCGCACGTTCTCGTAAAGGATCTCCGCGTGTCCATAACCGAAACGCTCGTGACCGCCCATCGTCTCGACGTTGCGCAGCTTCTTCAGGCCCTTCGCGTCGCCGGGCACCAGGATCATCGACGCGCGCTGGTACGGCCCGGCGTCCGGCTCGGTCACGACCATCGCGATCAAGAAGTCCGCGATCATGCCGTTCGACGAGAACCACTTGTGGCCGTTGATCACCCACTCGTCACCGTCGAGCACGGCGGTGGAGGACAGGAG
>DATMKM010000068.1:0-7443 GCA_035571315.1 Candidatus Acidiferrum sp. | reverse complement strand
TGGTGCGCCCGGCAGGAATTGAACCTGCTGCCTTTCGGTCCGGAGCCGAACGCTCTATCCGGTGAGCTACGGGCGCGCGATGGCCTTTGCAGTCTAAACTGCGCGCTTCGTGGACCGGCTCATAGCGATCCTCGGTCTCAGCATCCTGATCGCGGCATGCCAGAACACCACGCCTATCGCTGTCGTAACTCCTTCACCCAGCCCCAGTCCCCACTCGGCGCCGACAGCGGCGGTGCTCCAGTCGTCTGAGGTGCCGGCAGGTTTGAGTCCATGCCTGGGTTCGGGTCCGATCGACGTCTACGTCACGACCCTGGAGAACGCGGACCCAAACCTCGCCGCGCAGGTGGCGAGCCAATGGGAGCAGCTTCGCGCTGCCGGCGCCACCTCGGGCGCCATCTCCCTCTTCACCTCGACCCCGGCCGCGTGCAACGCAGATCTCGCGACCACCTCCGACGCCAAATCGATCGCGGCCTTCGTGGCGGAATTCACAGACTCAGGGCAGGCCGACCGCGCGTGGGGATCCGGCGTTTTCGGTTTCATGCCGCCTGTGCCGGGGGAGCTTCCGGCCGGCATCAGCAGCGGAACCGGCACCGGACTCGGCCTCAGCTCGTGGACTTATGACCGCCCGCCCGTGCGACTCGCGAGCTGGCACAAATCGGTTTTCGTCGCGCTTGTCGTGCTCAGCAACCTCGATGTGGCCACCTTCAAGGCAACAACGGCCGCCATTGATGCTCGCCTAAACTGAACCCCTCGCGCCTGTAGCTCACCGGATAGAGCGCTTGCCTGCGGAGCAAGAGGCAGCAAGTTCGATTCTTGCCAGGCGCACCAGCACGCCCGTCAGGCGCCGCTCAGGAACTTCACCAACCCCGCCTCCAGTGCCGTGGCGATCAGTAGCTGTCCTGACGGGTCGGTAGCGACCCGCGCTTCGGCCGGGTTGGTCAGGAACAGCGGCTCGACCAGGGCGCCCGCCATCTGGCTGGGCGCGTCGACCCAGCCGGCGGACATCGGGCCGAGTTCGATCAGGTGGTTGTACGTGCTGCCCGAGCTCGTGAGCGTCGGAGCGGCAAGTTGGTCGTCGGTCAAGACGCCGCGGTCGGCGGTACCGAGGGCGGAGACAAGGGCCGATTGCACGTCGGTGGCGAGCTTGAGATTGGCCGGAGCAAAGGTCCTGGCGGCGTCGTAAAAGGTCTCGGTGCCGCCGACCGATGGATCGGCAAACGCGTCGAAGTGGATCGACAGCAGGGCTGAGGCTGCGGCGGCGTTCGCGCAGGCCGCTCGGGCCGCGAGGTCTCGATGCTCGGCGTCCGCGGTCAGCGATCCGTACACCGAATCAGAGGCGGACAGCTTGATCACCGTCGTGTCCTGCGTCCTCGCCATCACGACGCGGTAGCCCGAGCCCCGAAGCAGGTCGCTCAGACGCATGGCGACAGCCAGCGTGGCGTCCTTTTCCAGCACCTGGTGCGCGGTCGTTCCGGCCACCACACCAGGATCCAGACCACCGTGACCTGGATCGATGAACACAGTCTGTCCCGAGCCGGCACGGGTCGGCGCCAGGCTCATGCAGGCGCCCGACTCGAGGTCCGGCAGCAATGTGCGGTTCGCGACCGCCGTCGCCGGAGGCGCCGGATCGAGCTTGACCGCGGTCGCCACCATGACGCCTGTCGGATCGACCAGCCTGATCACCCCGAAGGCAAGCGCCATCACCAGCGCGAAGACGAGCGCTACGCGAAGCAGGGGCACAGAGCCCCGCCGGCGCCGAGTGCGGTGTGGGACGTGGCGAGCGCTTGCGATCGGCCGGGCAATTCTAGCGGGCGCCGCCTCTCACGCCTACTTGACCCGGCTGTTCTCCGCGACCGCGACCTTCTTCGAGGTCGCCGAGTCGATGTTGAGGATCGCGAGGATGACCATGAACACCTTGCCCTGCCACACGGCAACGTAAAAAGACTGGGTGGAGATGGAAACGCTCAGGACGATGGAGTTCGGCGTAAGGCCAGTGTTGGTGCCCTCGACGACAGGGGCGCCTCCGTTCTTCAGCTGCGCCGTGCTGAAACCAAATATCGACTCGGTCGTGTAGCCCTTGCTCGCGCTGGCTTCGTCCTTGAACTGAATGACGAAGTTGACGACGAGCTTGTAAGTCGCCGTGCTGATGTCCGAGGTGTTCGATCCTACGGTGGCGCAATGAGCGGCGCTGTCCGCGTAAAAGGCCACGTACGCGGCCGTCGCGCCTGCCTTCTGCGCCGCGTCCCACTCGCTCTTGGTCGATGTATAAGTGTTCGGATCATTCGTCTTCGCCTTGTTCAGGAAGCTGTCAATGTTGCCGGTCAGGTCGCATTTCTGCATGCCGGCGGGAAGGTCACTTTGTTGAACCGCAACACTTGCTGCCGTCGGTCCGGTGGCGGCGGTTGACGGAGAGCCGCCGCATGCGACTGCCATCACAATGAGTGCGAGGCCGGCGATCGATCTTTGAAGCATCGGCACAGTGTGACAGCGATCCTGCGTAACCGAGCCGGCTAGAAGAAGATCGTGCGCCGCCGCGGCCGTAGCTGATTCACCGTCTCCTGGACCCAGCCGCGAACCTCTTCGGTCAACTCCAGCACCAGCCTGGTGTCATTCGCACGGTCGGGGCCGAAGCCGGCGACGTCGATCGGCTTGCCGAATGCGATGAACCATTTCGACGGCAGCGGGATCAATCCCGCGAGCCCGAGCCAGGGAAGGGTGGGCGTGATGGGAATGGTCGGCAGCCCAAGGATCCTGGCGAGCGGCTCGAGGCCGAACAGCACGGGGTGCAGTTCCTCCGACCCGACGACAGCGACGGGGATGATGGGGGACCCCGTTCTAAGTGCGACCTGGACGAAGCCGCCTCGCCCGAACCTGGTCACGCGATAGCGATCCCGATAAAGCTTGGCCGCGCCCTTGACCCCTTCAGGAAAAACCCCGACGAGCTCATCGCGTTCGAGCAGCGCGGCTGCGTTGTCGGGATGCGCAAGCACGTTGCCGGTCTTGACCAGCAGCATGTTCGTGAATGGCATCGCGAAGGCCCAATCGACGACCAGCATGCGGGCGTGCCGCGGGTGAGGGTGCTCGGCGACGATCGCCGTGCGGATCATCGCTCCGTCGTACGGAACTATGCCCGCGTGGTTGGCCACCAGGAGCGCGCGGCCTTTCGCCGGCACATTCTGCATCCCGTCGACCTCGACGCGCCAGTAGTTGCGATAGAACCAGAGCGCAACGCCCTGGACTCTGGCTGTGAACTCGGGATCGAACCCGAATTCGTCATCGCTTGGCTCCAGCGCTTGGCCGGAGCCGATCACTCGAGCGGCCCCCACCTGCTACGAGTATGGCAACATGCAGACGGCCTCGACATGGCACTCGATCTGCAGGCCGCCGCCACTGAATATCTCGGCTGGCTTCAGCTCGAAGCGAACCGCAGCCCGAACACGGTCCGCGCCTACGCGTCCGAAATCAAAAAGCTGATCGATTTTCTGGCTGGCCACGACCACACGCTGTCCGTCGCCGATTTGCGCCACGACGACCTGCGCGCCTATCAGCGCCATCTGGCCGGCCGGTTGAAAAGCCCGGCCTCACGAGCGCGCGCGCTGGTCGCAATTCGCTCCTGGCTGCGCTGGATCGCCAGGGAAGGCTTGATGGACCGCGACCTCTCAAACGGGATCACGCTGCCCAAGCTCGAGCAGCGCCTGCCCAAGCCGATCGACCCGGACGAGCTGACTCGCCTGCTGGAGGCCCTCCCGCGACGGTCAGCACACGAGAAGCGCGATCGCGCGCTGGTTCAGTTCCTCATCAGCACCGGATGCCGGATCTCCGAAGCCCTGGCGCTCGATCGCACCGACGTACCACGCAGCGGGAACCGGCTGGTCGTGACCGGGAAGGGCTCCAAGCAGCGCTCGGTGTACCTGACCACCGACGCGAAAGAGGCGCTCGAGGAATATCTCGTGGTGCGGGAGGACGCTTGCATGGCGCTGTTCGTCAACTTCGACCGGGCTGCCGCAGACGATCGCGCGCGGCGCCTGACCTCCGCCGGCGCGCGTTTCATCGTCCGCAAGCTGCGGGTGCAGCTCGGAGCCTGGTCATTCAAATCGCCTCACGTCGCGCGCCACACGGCCGCCACGACGCTGCTCGAAGTGACCGGTGGAGACGTCCGCCTGGTCCAGGAGGTGCTGGGCCACGCCAACCTCAACACACTCCAGGGTTACACGAAAATCGTCGACAGCCGCAAGCAAGACGCCTACCGGCGGTACCAGGACTATCTCGACGAAAAAAAGGCTGGGCGTTAGTATCTGGGCATGGTCGAGCTAAAACAGGCGAAGCTGCTTCAGGGACTTCCTGAATCGGAGATCCGCTCACTCGAGAAGCAGATGAAAACCGTCAAGCACCCGGCCGGCCACGAGATCACCGTTCGGGGCGAGAACGGCGTTGGTTTCATGATCATCCTGGACGGCGAGGTTACCGTCGCGACGGTTCAGGGCAAGTCACGCAAGCTTGGGCCCGGGGACTCATTCGGGGAGATGGCTCTGCTCGACCACGAAGGCCGCAGCGCGAACATCAAGGCTGACACCGAGGTGACACTTGCGACGATCCCGGAGTGGAACTTCAAACCCTTCCTCAAGGAGCACCCTGAGGTTGCCTACCGGCTCCTCCAGGTCCTGAGCCAGCGCGTGCGCCAGGCGGAAAGCGACAAGTAGCGGTCAGGCACCTCCCGGGCCGCCCTTCTGATCGCTGGGCTTGCCTGGGAGCCGTCGCCGCGGCCGCTGCCGACAGGTTTACTCCCAGGCCACAATCTGAGAATGAAAGAGGACGCAACCGGCTACCTGGTCGTCGAACGCGACCAGCTGCCTGACTCCGAGCTGCAGGGTTACTTGTTTGGCGGAGCCAACGTCTGCCTCATCTTCGTCGACATGGAACCGGGGGACGGCCCGCGCCTTCACCGGCACGCTTACGAGGAGATCTTCATCGTTCTCGAGGGACAGGCGAGGTATACGGTTGGGTCCGAAACCGTCGACGCCCGCGCCGGACAGGTGCTGATCGTCCAGCCGCGCGTTCCTCACAAGTTCGTCAACTCGGGGAGCGGCCCGCTTCGCCAGATCGACATCCACGCCAGCGACCGCTTCGTCACCGAATGGCTGGAGGCCTAGCCTGCTTCTCCAGCACCAGGATCTCGTGGGTCTGCTCGCGGATCAGTAGCTCGGGGCCGAGAGCGCGCAGTCGACCGATCACCGGCTCCACGTGCTCCCGCCAGTCCAGGTCGTCGAGGTCCCAAAAGAGGGAGCTGCTCCGGGCCTCGATCCGGGCGGCCTCCATTTCGCCGCTCGTCTCGCCGGCGAAGGGAATTGCACCGATGCGACTCACCTCATGAAGCCCTGCAGTTGAGGCGGCCGCCGCCACGCGATCGAGATCGTCGCGCAGCCATTTGTCCGCCAGCAGAGCGCGGTACATCGGTTCGGTGATCCTGCGGATCTCGTCGTCGGGATCGCGGTTGATGGTTGCGATGAGAAGGCGACCTCGCGAACGAAGCACCCTCGCGACCTCATGGAGCATGGCCGCCTGGTCGTCCACCAGGTGGATGACCCAGACCATGTACGCCGCCTCCAGCGCGCCGTCGGCGATGGGGAGTCTGGAGCCGTCATAGCGGGCTACCGCACCGGGAGCTCTGCGGGTCGCGACGCGGAGCATTTCCATGGCGATGTCGACCCCGATAACTCGTTGGCGTCGCCGCCGCAAGGCGCCCGCCACCACCGCAGTTCCCACACCGACCTCGAGCACGACCGCGCCAGGCGTGATGCCGAGATGGGGCTCTAGCTCTGCGGCGAACCGCTCGCCCCGGCCGTCACCGCCGCGTGCTTTGTCGTACCCCGCGGCGGCGCGGTCGAAGGAACGACCCACTCACCGGAGTCTAGAGTTCAGGGTCCAACAAAAAGGCCGACCCCCCGCTGGGAACCGGCCTGGAAAAGTCTCGAAGCTGCGGTCTACTCGTCCTCGATCTGGTTGTACATCAAGCTGTCCTGGATCTCGTACAGGGCGTCCATCGCCTCCATCACAGAAGCGGGCTTGGCCTGTGCCAGGACGGTCACCTCGGGCGACTCCTCGATCACCTTGTTGATGGCGACCGAGAGCACCGGCGGCATCTGGCGCTGGTCGGCCAGGTTCAGCATCTCCAGCTCGTTCAGGAGCCGGTCGATGTGATGCATCTTGTTCCGGCGGGCGTACTTGGCCCGCTGGATCCGCATCTCCCTGGCGGTCATGTGCTCGATGGCGCGGCTCGCCTGCTTGATCATGGTCATGTCTTTTTCTCCCGCCGTAAAGTTTACGACCGCCCTCCAATTTGTCAAGGATGACCTGTAATAAATGCCCCCGAGCTCTGCTAGCATGGCCCGAAAGCGACCGGATGTGCCCCTCATGATCGCCGGCCGTTCGACCCGGATGGAAGTCCTCGAGCTGCTTCGGCGCAGGGGCCGCTCCAGCGCGGAAAGCATCGCCGGCGACCTCGGTGTAACCCCCAACGCCGTCCGCCAGCACCTCACCAACCTCGAGCGCGACGGCTTTGTGGTAAGCCACCCGGTGCGCAGCGGCCGCGGGCGCCCTTCCTTGCTGTTCTCGCTAACCGAGCGCGCCGATTCCGTATTCCCCAAGCGCTACGGGCAGCTCGCCACGATGGTGCTCCAGGAGGTCCAGGAGATGGGCGGGCCGGAGGCGCTGGACGAGGTGTTCTCGCGGGTGGCCGCCCGCCACGCGACGGCCATCGAGCCGAGCCTGGACGGACTCGACTTCGACGAGAAGCTCCGGCGGGTGGTGACCTGGATCGGACGTGCCGGCACGCTGGCCGAGGCGACCGAGACGAGCGAAGGCGTGAAGGTGACCATCCACAACTGCCCATTCCGCAACACGGCTCTGAAGTTCCCGCAGGTTTGCACGATCACCCCGCAGCTGATGTCGAGGCTGCTCGGCACCAGCATCTCGCAGGCCGACTCCATCCACCGTCACGACCCGTACTGCTCCTTTGTCGTCCAGCGACCTTCCGCGGCTGACTAGCCGCCAGGTCAAGGAGGTCGACGCGCTCGCGCAGGAGCGCTTCGGCATCTCGGTCGAATGGTTGATGGAAGCCGCCGGATGGCAGGTGGCTCGAGTCTGCCCCGATGCGACGGCCGTCGTCTGCGGCATAGGCAACAACGCGGGCGATGGCTTGGCCGCGGCGCGCCACCTTCACCGGTGGGGAAAGCTCGCAGGAGTCTCTTGCATCGACCGCAGGCGCCTCCACGGCCCCGCCGCCCGTGAGCTCGAGGCGCTGCAGCGGATCGGAGTCCAGGTCTCGAGCGAGCTGAGCCTGGCGGGCGCGTCGGCGGTCGTCGACGCCATCTTCGGCACAGGGGTGTCCAGGCGCCCGGAGGGTCGGTTTGCGGAATGGATCGAAGCGATCAACTCCTCGCGCTT
>DATMKM010000067.1:0-32810 GCA_035571315.1 Candidatus Acidiferrum sp. | reverse complement strand
CAACCTTCATCGGAATCACACCATCCTCGATTCGTGGCTTCGTGTGAACAAGACCTAACAAGGCACCATCGATTGTCGATACCGTCGGGCCATGCAGGAGGATCGCCCCATGTTGGTGGCTCGGATCTCGGCGGAAATTTCAGCTTCGACCGACCTGGCCGAGGTCTGTGAGTGGCTCATCGAGCGCCAGTACAACCCTGTGCACGTGCATGCCGCCCATCTGCCGGCTATCGGACTGTCCACAAGGCTCAGAGTGGCGCGCCCAATCACGGCGCGGCGTGCCGTGTTCTGTACGCTGTGGCTGCTCGAGGACGCCGACGGCGGCGGGTGCGTGGCCGCGGGCACCCTGCGTTTCGTAAGCCATCCGACAGCCTCGGACGTCAGGCTGAGCTTCGCAGGACTCATGGTTCGCACCGCCCGAGGTGACGACGCCGCGCTCCAGCTACTCGAGCTGATCGCGTCATCGGTCGCACGCAGGGAGTCCGCGTGGCAGACCGAGCCGATCAGCGCGGCCGGCTAGGAGCTCTTAGCCGCCTCGCACGCTGGCGATGACTCCGCCTGCGGCAAGCAGCAGCACAATGGAGCCTCCCAGCAGAAGGGGCCCGATCACGACGACGAGCTGCCTCAGCAGGCTAATGCGCCGCCGCCTGCGCAACAAAGCAATCCTGGAGTCAAGGCTGAGCAACTGAATCGGCGCTGGCTCAGCAATTCGATCTTCGATGGCGTGCAATTACTTGCTCTTGCCTTTGGCCGTCGACTTCCCGTGACCGTTGCCTTTGTTCGATGCGCTCACCTCCGCGCCGCGCTTGACGTCGACTTTTGCAACGGCGATTGGAATGCTGCCGGCGGCGGGAGTGATCGATCCGGAGACGCTGATTTGTTTGCCGTTGCCGCCCTGGCGGCCGGGGTCGCCCGGAGTGCCGCCAAGTTCGTCATTGGACCGGGCTGGGTTGCCCTGGTTGGAGTTGCCTGGATCGCAACCCTCAGGCCCGTTGCCAACGCCCTGGTTGCAGTGCGCCTTCAGCTTTCCTTTGCCCGGACTCGTGGTGCCCGCGCAGCCCGCGAGCGCGGTGCCCTTGACTGTCACCGCGGCCGACGCGAGGGCATTGCCGGTGAAGGTCCCACGAGTCAGCGTGATGGCAGCCCCCGCGAGAATCGTCCCCGCGAACTGCGAATCCGTCATCGTCGCGGCCTGTGCGACCCACCAGTTGACATTGCAGGGCGTACCACCGCCAGCCATCACAACTGAGAAAGCGGTGCCCGTGAGAGCGCCGGTGCCGCCGGTCCCGATCTTGAAGATCCAGGTCGCGGTCGCGGGCCCATCCAGCGTCAACATGCCCGTCAGGGTGGCCGCGGCAGGAAAGCAGTAGACGCCAGGCGCGAGCGCTGTGCCGGCGAGCGTGCCGCTCAGCGTCTGGTCGCAGGGGATCGCCGTGTACGCGGAGTACGCGCTGTTGAAGTCAGCAACCACCTGAGCGGAGACGGGCGCGATGATCGCACCGGTAACAGCGCAGCTGGTCTGGACGACGGAGGCCGCGAGGCCAGATGAACCTATGTCTCCGGTGATGGTCCCGTTGGTGCACGTCACAGCCCCGCCGCCACCAGGAGCGGCGCTCAGGATCGCGAAGCTCGACGCCGAGCTCAGCCCGGGGGCGGTCGCAGCCTCGGCCGCCACGGGCCACAGTCCCGCCAGTAGGACCAGGCCGGTAATCCCGAGAAACCGGGCTTTGAAAAGCATGCTTCGCATTTGTTAGTTCTCCTGGACGATTCCGAACCTCCGCCGGCAAGTAGGGTTTGACCCTCGCCGAGGGGTTATCGCGTGGGACGAGCGTGTGACGAATGCCGTAACAAAGTCAGCAAACGTTCAGGTTCGGCGTTGTTACCACTCGCCGCGACGGCGCATTTCGGAGGTCCTCGCGTCGGGGTCGTAGATCGTGCGGTAGATGGGCTCCGCCCAGAGCAGGGTTGTGTTCGTCAGGTGCACCCGCGGATGGGGCCTCAGGTTTCCTGGCGGCCGCTCGCCGCGCCCGCCGCCGGCATGCCAGCGTTCCAGCGCCAGCGCGACCTCGCGAAACTTCGCAAAGGCCGTCACGGGGTCGAGCAGATCCCGCTCATCGCCATCCTCGCGGCCGAGGTGCTCACGCCACAACTGCAGCCGGAGCTCGCGAGCGAACCTCCGAGCGCCATCGCCCAGGCCCGCCGGGTCGGCAGGCGATCGAATATCGCGCTCCTCATCGATCACAGCACATGCGATTTCGGAGTCATGGCTCCACGAGCGCCGGTTGAAATTGTCCGACCCGACCGACGCCCACACATCGTCGATCACGCTGATCTTCGCGTGGACGTACACCGGCGTGCCTTCGGCGTTCTCGATGTCGTAGATCGCGACGCGATCGCCGGCCGCATCGAGAAGCATCTTCACCGCCTGCTCTCGCCCGACCTGGTTCGGGTGCAACGTCAAAGCTCCGGCCTGATCGAAGTACCTCGGCAGAACGGCGATGAGGTGCAGGCCCGGCGACGCCGTAAGGGCCTCCGCGAAGATCTTCGCGACCTCGGGCGACCAGAGGAACTGGTCCTCTATGTATACGAGACGCCGCGCTCGCGAGATGGCTTTCCGAAACCCGCGAGCCACGCTGCGCTCGCCTTGCGGAGCGAATGGATAGCCGCCGTGGCGGCGTGCGTAAGTGCGCAACACCTGGACCGCTTGCGATCCTGCGCGTACCGGATCGGGCGGGGTCGGCGGGAGCACGCTGGCCCTGCGGTACGTGTGCCGCATGAGGTCATGGAAGATGCCGAGAGGATCGCGGCTGAGGCGGCTCCGATCGTCCCACCGTTCGCGAAAGCAGAATTCCAGGTCGCCTACTGCAGGGCCGTGGATCTCCAGCTGCGCGTCATGCCATGGAGGTCGTGGCCCGTAGACCGGCGCCATGTCCTGGCGCTGGCGGTCGCCCTCGTGCTCCTGCTCGTCGCGACGGCTGTGGCAGAGGTCGATGCCTCCGACAAAAGCCACGTCATGTTCCACTCCGGTGGCATGTCGGATGACGACCAGTTTCTGATGATGCGAGCCGCCCAGCCGCACGCGTTGATCGAGCAGGACCTCGCCGCCGGCCGCGTTCACCTGCTCCCCCAGGTGGCGGTTCTCGCTGGCGCTGAAACCGAGCCGATCCAGGTGTGAGCGCCAGACCAAACCTCTGACCATCACGCCGCGACGCGCGGCGGCTGCGAGCACCTGACCAACCTGCGTGTCGGCGTCCTCACCCAGCCGTTGATCGGGGTCGCCGCGCCAGTCCGTGAAGTACAGCTGGTCGCCGGCGCCCAAAGCGCGTATCTCCTTCAGCAACCGGGCGAAATAGGTGGCTCCGTGCACCAGTGGTTCGACGTGGTTCCCGGTGCTCCAGGCCAGGCCGTCTTCCCGACGCCGGTCGAGGCCCGTGGCATCGTTGCCGCGCTCAGCGCTCGTGAGAAACCAACTCTGAAGCCCGCCGTCCGGCATCGCACGAAGATACCCCGCGGAGCGAGCAGCCCCACCTCGAACGAAAGGGTGTTGCTGCGATTGTTACCTGTTTCGGCCCATCCTCATTGACCGTATGCGTTACACCAGGGAATGGGTGAATCGATTGACCTTATGCGTTACACCACGGAAAGGGCGATTCGCCAGATGAAACAAAACGTTGGGGAGGTGGCCTGATGGCAACAGTTCGCACGGGAACCGCGGCAGTCAAACGAGCCGCAGCCAATCCAGCGCTCGAGCTTCTGGAGCGCCTGGGCTACCTGGTGCGGGGCGCCCTGTATGCCGTCATGGGACTGCTGGCTCTAAAGATCGTGCTCAGCGTCGCGGGCGGGAAGGCCACCGACCTGACAGGAAGCCTCGTGGTCATGGTCAGCAACCCGTTTGGCAAATTCGTGCTGGTCATCGTCGCGATCGGCCTTACCGCCTATTCGCTATGGGGGTTTACCAGGGCGATCTACGACCCGCTGCATCGTGGCAGTGACGCCTCCGGCTATATGGCAAGGCTTGGATTCGTGACCAGCGCTGTGTCTTATGCGGCGATCGTCTACTTCGCCATACAGCTGCTCGCAGGGTCAAGCGCGACGACCAACGACGGCACCAAGAACACGATTGCGTCAGTTCTGACCCATCCGGCCGGTGGCGCGCTGACCATCCTCATCGGCCTGGTCGTGATCGGAGTTGCCCTCGGTCAGTTCCTCGAATCCTATCGCGCCACCTTCGCACGAGATCTGAAAGGTGCGGAGATGAGCCCGCGCACGAGGGATATCGCGGTGAAGCTCGGCCGGTTCGGGATGTTCGCCCGAGGCGTGATCTTCCTGATCATCGGTTGGTTCGTCGTCCAGGCCGGCATCCATCATGACCCGGCCCAGACCCAGGGCTTCAGCGGGGCGTTCGTGTTCCTGCTCGCCCAGCCCTTCGGACGAATCCTGCTGGGCATCGTCGCGCTGGGCTTTGTCGCCCTCGGCCTTCATTCGTTCGCTTGTGCGCGCTGGGTCAGGTTGATGGGCAACTCGGGTTGAGCACGCTGACCAGAGCTCGTCCGCTGAGCGCGGTGAAAGCGAAATCGGGGACGAGCCTGTTGATCCTCAGCTCCAAGGCGGGCTCGATGACGCCTGAGATCGAGGCCAAGCTGCGCCAGGCCTTTGAGGGCAGCCTCATCGTTGAGTTCGACCCGAAGATGAATCTCGAAAAGCTGGTCGGGCCGACCGCTCTGATCATCGTCGCCGGCGGCGATGGAACCATCGGCTGGGTGGTGAGGAAACTCGTGGACACCAAGCACCCACTCGGCATTCTCTCGATGGGCACCTTCAACAACTTCGCGAAATCGCTCCACCTGCCGACGACCGTCGATGCGGCGATCCGCGTCATCAAAACGGGGAAACCCCGCCCGATCACGCTCGGCCGTCTGAACGGGAAGGTCTTCCTGGAAGCGGCCGCCATCGGGCTGTTTGGCGAAACGATCGCGGCGGGGGAATCCGCCAAGGACCGTGCCTTCGGCGCGTTCGCGGATGACCTGAGGCACGTGATGGAAGCCAGCCCTTTCACGTATGAGCTGACCGGCGACATCAGGGGCAGTGGATCCTGCATGTCGCTTGTTTTCACGAACACAACATCGATCGGTTCGCAAATGCCGGTGAGCGACAAGACTCCCGAGGATCCCTACCTCGAACTGTCGGTGCATGCCGGAAGGAGCCGCACCGACATCGTCAAGAGAGTGCTCGCGCGGGCGGTGCTCTCCAAGCACAAAGAGGGCGGCCTGGGCCAGGTGTTCAAGTTCCGCAGCCTCCAGGTGACGACCAAACCCAAGGTGCGGATTTACGCAGACAACGCCCACCTCGGCCGCACGCCCGCCACGATCACCGCCGAGCTCAGCGCGCTGCGGGTGATCCTTCCGAAGTGAGCGTGCGGGCCAAGGATCTTGGAGCACCGCTCGCTGAACCAAAGCAGGCGGTCGCCGAAGTCATTGCGGGCCGGCCAGGCCCTACGGCGAGGCGCTGGCTCGGGCCGACCGCCCTGGTCGTTTTCGTACTGTTCGCAATCGACACCTACCTGGTCGTGGCCAATGATGTGCTGCCGTTCGACGTCCCGATTGCCCGGTTCGTCCAGCAGCTCAATTGGGGTCCCCTCGTCTATCCGATGGAGCTCATCAACGCAAGTGCCGGCATCTGGCAGGTCCTGATCGGTGCTGTCGCCGTGGTTGGCCTCTTCATCTACGAGCGCCGCGCAGGCTGGTTGATGCTGATCGGCAGTATCTCGAGCCTGTTGGACAACATCATCAAGTTGATCATCTCGCGCCAGCGACCGCCCGCCGACCTCGTCCATATCCTGTCGCCGACGACCGGTTTCAGCTTCCCGAGCGGGCATGCGGTCTTTTTCACGTGGATGGCCTTCATGATTGCCGTGTCCCTCGCTCCAAAGACGAGGCCCTCGCTCCGGCCGATCCTGTGGATCCTCGCCGTCCTGGTGATCTTGCTCACGTGCATCGCCCGGGTCTGGGCGGGCGCGCACTGGCCGAGCGACGTGATCGGGGGCGTGCTGCTGGGCGTCGGCTGGTCGGCGTTCGTGCTGTGGCTCCCCGAGCGCTGGCTGCCATCCCCCAGCTTCCGATGGTTTCGAGGCCGCGCGCGGACCGCGTGAAGCTACGACTCCCGCTGCTGGCGGTCGCGCTGGTGGCCGCGGTCGGCGTCGGCGTCCTCACCGGGATCGTCGTGATGCATCCGTACCTGGCGCTGGACGCGACGATCGAGCGCGAAATTCAGGGGACCAACCTCGGCCCGCTCACCTTGACGTTTCCTTTCTTCAGCTGGCTCGGCGGACCGGGCGGCATCCCGATGCAGGCAGTGGTGATGCTCCTCGTGCTTCTGTTCAATCGTCGCGCCTGGATCCTTGCGCTGGCCGCATTTGCGGGGGGCCTCTGGTACGAGGTCGTCGTCCACGTGGTCAACCGGCCGCGGCCGACTGTGGCCCAGGTGCTTCGTGTGACCGAGCACCCTGGTTCGACAAGCTTTCCCAGCGGGCATTTGATCTTCATCACGATCAGCGCGGCTGTCTTGATGCTGTGCCTGGGCCATCGCTACCTCCCGCGCTGGGCGACTCCGATCGGTTGGGCGGTCGTGGCGGCGATTGTTCTCACGGTGGGGCTGGACAGGATCTCAGTGGGAGCCCACTGGCCGAGCGATGTGCTCGCGGGCACTTTGATTGCCACCGCGTGGCTGACATTCGTGGTGTCGGTGCGTTGGATTTCGGATCGCGAGTTCGCGATCAAGGCCGAGCCGGCAGCCCCGCCAACCCTGGCGGGCGCCAAGTCCGCCGCCGTCGGGTCCTAGCGACCGCCTCGCTTTTTGAACACCCAGGCGCTGAACGTGCCGATGCCGATCCCCATCACTCCGCCGACGGCAGCGTCGCTGGGGAAGTGAACGCCGAGATGCACCCTGGAGACGCCGACCGCGGTCGCGAGGCCGTAAGCGACCGGGGCGGCCTTGGGATAGAAGAACGAGAGGGCGGTCGCGGCCGCGAACGATGATGCGCTGTGGCCGGATGGAAACGAGTGGTCGGCGGGACGGATCCCGACGACGCGAGCTTCGCGATTGACGAATGGCCGCACCCGTTGGAAGATCGGCTTGATGCGGGTCTGCACCACGTAAGTCGCCGCCAGCGACGCCACGGCGGTGGCCGCCCCGGCCCGGCGGCCCTTGGGACCGCCGTAGATGGCCAATCCGACTCCCAGTGCGACCCATCCAAGACCTTCGCCGAGGTCAGAGAGCACGCTGACGTAGCGGTCGCTGGTAGCTGTGTGGGGCAGTCCATTGATCAACCCGTAGAGGCGGCGGTCCAACCCTTTGCTACCGGGAGGCGCCACGACGACTTTGATCGCGCCGGCCTCCACGTGCACGGCCACCGGCCCGGCCTCGACCACGGGCGCGCTCTTGGGCAGGGACGCTTTCGTGTCGGTGACCTCCGGGTCGACCGGGTTTGGCTTGGAGCCTGACTTGGCGGCTCGACGCGGTGCCGGCTTGGCGGGCTCGGTCACTCCGGCTTGGTCGGGCCGGGGGGCTTGCGCCGCGCTCGGCCCGCCACCATCCGGAGCTGCAGAATGCGCGCGGCCCCGAAGGCGACCACGATCAGCGCGCCGAGGATCAGCGAGAACAGCAGGGCCACGGCCAGTGGGAGGTGGCCCTTGAAGACGAGGAAGCTGACCTCGACGGTCGCCTGGTTCTGCAGGATGAAAACAAGGATCACGACCAGGCCGACGAGGCCGATGACGACCGCGGTCCACGCGCCGCTCAGGCGTGTTTGCCGCTCGCCGGGAAGCGGTTCGTCGGTCCCAGGGGTGTCGGCGGGCGTGGTGTCGCTCATCGAGTCATCTTCCTCAAACGAGGTATATCAGACGCCGCCGGCCCCGTGTCTGCGACATCCAGCCAAAGGATGAAGAGTGGTCTGAATGGTCGTTGGGCGGGCTCGGTTCTATCCACTCGATCACGGGCAAAACAGGGTGAGGCGCGAACCTAGACGAACAGCGGCGCGGCCTTGGCGCCCTCTAGCATGGCGGCGACCTGGCCATCGCCGGGGCGCTTCTCGAAGCGCTCGGCGGCATCAAGGACAAATGGCAGCAAGTCGACGTCGCCGACTGTGTTGAGGAACACGCCTGGCCGCCCGAGCACCCACCACACCGCGAGGTCGATGTCGGCCTGAGCCTCGAGCGGCTCATACCAGGTCGCTCGCGTGTGCTCGCGCCCGAGCCACAGCCGCAACGCGATCGACTTGATCGTTTGCACCGCGACTCTTCGCTCGGCGCACGTCTTGAGGAGCGCCTCGAAATTCTCGGCGAAGTACGGCAGGTGCATCGTCATGAAGTTGTAGGGCAAGAGCACTGAATCGAAGTCGAAGCGCTCGAGGCTGCGCCGGTGGTTGGCCGCGATCTGCGCTCCGTGACCCGTGACGCCGATGAACCGCACCAGGCCCTGGGCGCGGGCCTCGACAGCGGCGTCGATGACGCCACCCGAGCTGAGCGCGATGTCCCATTCGATCGGGTCGGCGAGATTGTGCAGCTGCCACAGGTCGACGTGGTCGACCCCTAGCCGGTCGAGCGACCGGTGCAGGTCGTCACGCGCCTCCTTGGCGGTGCGCGCGCTGGTCTTGGTCGCCAGGAAGAAGCGTCCCGGCTCGCGCTTGAGCCACGGCCGGATGCGCAGCTCGGCGTCGCCATAGTTCGCCGCGACATCGATGTGGTTGACCCCATACCGAAGCAGGACCTCGAGCGTGCGATCCGCGACCTCCTGGCTCACTCGTGCGAGGGCCGCAGCCCCAAACAAGGTGCGCGTGCTCTGGTGCCCCGTCCGGCCAAAATCGGCTACCTGGATCCCCACCGGGTTAAGCGTATGCCTAAGCGTCGAGAGAGTTTGGACGGCCTTCTGACCGGGGAGGTATGGAGATACACATGAGCGACCCACGGGTGGTCACCTGCCCCAAATGCGGCCAGAAGACCCGCGTCCGCGCGGCCGCCGAAGGGGTTCCCCACTGCCCGAAGTGCGGCCGGCCGCTGCCCTGGCTCACCGAGGCCGGTGCGTCTGCTTTCGGGGCGGTGGCGGAGAAGAGCCCGATCCCGGTGCTGATCGACTTCTGGGCGCCCTGGTGCGCCCCATGCCGGATCGTCGCGCCCGCGGTTGAGAAGCTGTCCGAAGAGCGGGCTGGCGAGCTCAAGGTGGTCAAGGTCAACACCGACCTGGCTCCAGGCCTCCAGGAGAGGTTCGACATCCACGGCATTCCGACCCTGCTCCTGATGGAAGGGGGCAAAGAGCGCGACCGGGTGACCGGAGCGCTGAATCTCAACGCCCTGCGCCAATGGGTCGAGCAGCGAGTTCCGGTTCGCCCGCTGAAGCGCTGACACCCCGCGTTTGCATGGCTCGCCAGCCATATCCCCACATGGCGACAGCCCTGACGCGGTCCTATACAAATAGACCACCCCAAATTGGAGCGACGTGCTCCGACCCTCCAGTGCTCGCGGCGGCACCCCCCCGTGCCGCCGGCGGGCCACTGGTGGCGCTCCGTGAACACCGAAAGCCGCAGCGCCTATCCTTGCCCGCGTGAAAGGCAAGTCTTTATCCCCCGAGGATTCGAGCCGCCTTTACGAGCTCGACCGGACGTATTGGCTCCACCCTCAAGGTGACCTTGGCGCGCCGGTGGGTACGATCCCCCAGCTCATCATCGCGAGCGGCAGCGGCGCGACCCTGACCGACGTCGAAGGCCGCGAGTACATCGACGGCATGGCGTCCCTATGGAACGTGAACGTCGGCTATGGACGGACGGAGCTGGCCGACGCCGCGGCCGAGCAGATGAAGGCGCTGGCGTTCAGCTCGGCGTACGGAGGCTTTGGCACGGCGCCCGCGATCGAGCTGGCCGCCAAGCTGGCGGAGCTGGCGCCGGGCGATCTGGAGGTGACCTACTTCGCGTCCGGTGGCGCCGAAGCCAACGACACCGCTTACAAGATCGCGCGCCTCTACTGGACGTTGCGAGGCGAGCCGGAGCGGGTGAACATCATCTCCCGGATTCGCGATTACCACGGCCTGACCTTCGGCGCGACCAGCGCGACCGGCCTACCCAACTTCTGGAAGGGCTTCGGGCCGCTTGCCCCTGGATTCCTTCATGCACCCTCCCCCGACCCGTACCGTTTTGCGGGCCAGGGCTCTCCTGGTGTCGCGTATGTCAAAGCGCTGGAGGACGTGGTGATGAAGGTGGGCGCGCACACGGTCGCCGCCGTCGTCGCGGAGCCCGTGCAAGGGGCCGGCGGCGTGATCGTGCCGCCCGCGGACTACTTCCCTCTGCTGCGCGAAGTCTGTGACCGGTACGGGCTGCTGTTGATCGCCGATGAGGTGATCACCGGCTTTGGGCGGACCGGGCGGTGGTTTGGGCTGCAGCACTGGAACGTCCAGGCAGACTTGATGATCTTCGCCAAGGGCGTGACCAGCGGCTATCTGCCACTTTCAGGGGTCATGCTCACGCCCTCCGTGCACAACACGCTGAAGACAGCGAAAGGGCCGTTCGCGCATGGGTTCACGTACAGCGGCCATCCCACCGCGTGTGCGGTGGCATTGCGAAACCTGCAAATCCTCGAGGACGAGGGCCTGGTCGAGCGGGCGGCCGAACGGGGCGCTTACCTGCTAAGGCGCCTCGAGGAGCTCCGCTCTCACGAGATCGTAGGCGACGTCCGCGGCCTCGGCCTGGTCGCGGGAATCGAGCTCGTGCGCGACCGCGTTACGAAGGAGTCCTTCGATTCTTCGCACGGCGTTGCGCGACGCGTCTGGTTGGACGCGCTCGAGCAGGGAGTCATCGTGCGCCCCCTGCCGGGCGACGTGCTGGCGATGTCCCCGCCGTTTGTGATCAGCAAAGAGCAGATCGACCGCATCGTCCAAGTGCTGGACAGGGCGATCGCGCGCGTGGCGAAAGAGCTCAGCTGAACCCTGCATCCCTAGCGATGAGTGAACGGCGGCTGGTAGAAATCGGTGACCCTAACAGCGCGACCATCGAGCGCCACCTCGCTGAACTGATAGAGGATGGCTGCCGTCGGAGCAAACACCTGGACGCGCTCGAGCCTCAGGGAGAAAGCCTGTCCTGGCCTGGCGACCGAGACCGCCGCGCGGAGCTCGGGGATGGCGATGACGTAGAGCTCGGCGACCTCGTGCCGCGACGGCTGCAGGACGGCGGCCTCGGCATTGCTCCAAATGACGACAGGCGTGATGGTGAACCCGGAGCGGGTGTCGAAGTCGTCCAGCAATCCGACGACGTCTTCAGCGTCGACGCTGAGTCCGATCTCTTCGTGGAGTTCGCGGATCGCGCACTGTTCCGCGCTCTCGCCTTGATGCTGCCGGCCCCCGGGCAAAGCCATCTGGCCCGCGTGCCTGCTCATGGTCGACGTGCGCTGAAAAATCGGGACACACGGGACCTCATCGCCCTCCATCACGACGACCGCTACAGCGGCAGCCGCCAGCGATCCAGTCGAGGCGACTCGCGAGAAGTCGCGCAGGTTTGTCGCCATCGTCTCGCGCAGGCCAGGCATCCGACCCTCATCGAACCACAGTCGCAGGGATCGGGTCGGTCAGCTGCGCAGGATCGCCATCGCGTGCTGCCCGGCCGCCATCCAGGTTGGATCGCGAAGCCATGTCGCGACGCCCCAGAGGAGGACAACCTGCAGCGGCTCCTGCCTGTAGTCCGCGACGCTCGCGTACAGGTTTGCCGGCGTGAAGTTGGATGATGCGGTCCACGGCTGTGCTTGAACCTCGGCCAGCCACAGCTGCTTTCCCTGGGCTTTCGCCTGCCCGGCCCAGAAGTCGAGCGCTTGCTGCTTCCACACGCTGCGCAGATCTGGACTCGTGAAGCGCAGCGGCGTCGAAGGCGCGTCGATGTACAGGTCCAGGCCGAGCGCATCGCCGGCCGCAAGCGTCTCGCCTGGGTGGCCGCTCGGATAAAAGCGGAGTGCGGACGCCAGCGCCGGCGCGTAGAGCTGAACCATGTCGACGGTCGAGTTCCATCCGTCGAACGTGGTCGTCTCTACCGTCCGTCCGGGGTCGAGCTGGTGCACCTCAGAGATCTCCCACTCAAGCTGTTCGGGCGTGATCTGGTCGGCTCCCGTGGACGCGTTTACGACGTAGTCGAGAGGCTCGTTCTCGACCTGCCAGGCGTAGAGCAGCGGCGAATCGCGATAACGCAGAATGCTGCCGTCGAAATAGGCTCGATAGGCAGGCCCTGACTGGACGTCGTTGAGGTGCGGCTGCTCGCGCGGGGCCGCCCAGTCCGGTTCGTGCAGCTCGGGATAGAGGAAATTGCGCGCGCCGACAGTCAGCACGACCCTGGTTTGCCGGCTCGTCACCTGGTTGTGCTCCTCGACCACGGCGAGCAGCTCGTCCACTGAGGAGAAATCCAGCGTGTCAGGGGTCGGCTCGACTAACTCCCAGTAGACCGGAAGTCGCACGAGATCCGGGTCGGTGGCGTCGAGAAGGGTGGCCAGGTCCTGGGTGGGAGCGCGACCGGCCCCCTCCGATTCGAGAGGGCTATAGCTGAAGCCGACCAGCGGCGCGGCCGTTTTCGCGGGCGGCCATGACTCGCTGCCCAGAAGCAACGCCAGCACCGCAAGGCACATGAGTCCTTTCAACGAGCTTTTCCTCCCGGAGTTCGCGACCCGTCTCCACAACGCCAAGGAGCATGCCGCTACCCGTCGATGTTATGAGCACAAGCTCAGAGCTTGCTGAGAGCCGCGTTCCGTGCAAATCCACAGTCACCTCGCACGCCTCACCCAGCATGTCACGTCAATCTCGGACCCGACGCTCGAGACGTCCCGACCTGACAAGAACTTGAAGAAGGAGGTATGCAAATGAACGGCATTCAAAAGACCGTCGCCGCGGCCGCGATCGCAGGCTCGATGCTGGTGGGAGGCGTGATCGGCGCCGCCCTCTACGGCGTGTCGGTCGTCGGCGCTGCGGCCGCCACCACAGCGGCGAGCCCGAGCCCAACGAGCCCGAGCGCCACGACGCCATTCGTGTCAAATGAGACCGCGGCCCACGAGGCCACGGAGAGCGCAGCACGCGAGGCGCAGGAAAACGCCGGCGTCCGACCGACGGTTCCGTAGCCCGGTCAGAACGAGATCAGCGTTCGAAGAGGAGGGAGGTGAAATGCCTCCCTCTCCGTCATCCGACTCCAGTGCTCCCTAACGCCTTGGCGAACACTTACGGAGTCCACATCGGCTCGGTGCCTTGCGAGAGGTGGTCGGGGAGGGCCGGCGCGATTTCGTCGACGATGCCGAGCATTTTCAGCAGCACGGGAGACTTGGTGCTCTTCGCATACGCAACGCCATATTCGACGATCGGTGTCGGCGAAATCGGGCGCGAGATCAGGCCTCCTCTCGCCCACAGCGCCGCCCGATCGGCTGTCATGAGGGTGACCGCAACTCCGGAGTGCACGAGCGCGGATGGAACTTGATCCATGGGCTCTTCAGCCACGATGTTGGGCTCCTCGCCCAGGTGAGCAGCCAGCCAGCGACGGCCGGCGCTCACGTGCAGCGATCCGACCGACGGGTTGACAGCGATGATTGGTTCACCGCGCAGGCATTCGATCGGAACTGTCTGCATCGGAGCCAGATGATTGGCAGCTGTCATGAGCAAGACGATCTCCTGGCGATCGATGGCTCGGACGGCGATCTCTCCATTGCTCGGCGCCGGGACACCGACGAACGCGAAGTCAACCTCGTCGTCCATGACGCGCTGAGCGTTCAGCTGCGAGTTCCCAGATGTGGTCTCGAGCCTGACAGCGGGGTAGCGCCGGCGGAACTCGGCAACGATTTGAGGTGGAAGCCCCAGGTTCCAGACGTTGAGATATGAGATGCGCAACCGGCCCGCGAGCCCGGCGACATGATCTTTCATGTGGCGCACGGCGCGATCTTCCTCTTGAACCAGGGCTTTCGCGTGCAGGAGAAGGGCCTCGCCGGCCGGGGTCAAGTGCACCTCGCGCGCACTTCGCTCCAGGAGCTGGATTCCGAGCTCCTTCTCCAGGACTTGTATCCGCAAGCTGAGCGCGGGCTGAGTCAGATTGAGTCTCGCGGCGGCACGGCCGAAATGGCGCTCGTCGGCGACCGCCACAAAAGCCCTCAAGTTCCTCAGTTCCATGGCCTTACCTATTACACCCGGATCCTGGCGATCTAGGCGAATCCTATCGAGTCGGGTAACGTGGCGCCACGGATTGCGGCAGTTTGGAGAGATGCCAATGAGCGAACCTCAATCGTCCCAGCGGGACGTGCTGGAATCGCCATCGGAAGGGACGGCCCACCCTCAACGCACACAGGGACGCGCCCTACATTCTGACAACTCAAGCGGGGCTAGTTAACGGTCTCAGAGAAGGGGTGACAAAGTCGGAACCAGCTCGCGAAGCAGATGGTTCATCGGCTGGAAGGCTGCATCGAAACCTCTTGCATGGCGAGACTCAAGCTCGCGACTTTCGCGCTGCGCGCGGCAAGAGGCAGGCTGAGTGTGAACACGCTGCCCTTCCCCACTTCGCTGGCGAGCCTGATCTCGCCTCCGTGAAGCTCGACGAAGCGTTTCGTCAGCGCAAGCCCAAGACCGGTTCCATGCTGCTCGAGCGCGATGTCTGAGTCGAATTGCCGGAACTCTTCGAAGAGGTGCTCGAACTCAGACTTCGCAATTCCGATCCCAGTGTCCGAGACCGAAATCTCAACTGTGTCGGCGAGTCTCTGAGCGCCGATGGTCACACGCCCGCCCTTGGGTGTGAACTTGACCGCGTTCGAAACGAGATTGAGGAGCATCTGTCTCAGCTTGCCCGCGTCCGCCCGGACCTGGCCGGCAGCGTCCAGCTCGGCCTTGATCCGGATCGCCTTTTTTGCGGCGATTGGATCGAGGGTCCTGATGACGCCGTGGGCGATGTCCCTGATCCTCACGTTTTCCAGTCGCAACACGGCGAGGCCTGACTCGATCTTGGCCAGGTCGAAGATGTCGCTGGTCAGGTCCAGCAAGTACCTTCCACTCGAGTTGATCTGGGCGAGGAACTTGCGCCTGCGCGCCTCGTCGAACCGATCGGTCGTGTCGGACAGGAGCAGCTCCGAAAAGCCGATGACCGAACTGAGCTGCGTGCGCAACTCGTGGCTCATGCTGGCCAGGAACTCGCTCTTGTGCCGGGAGGCGCGCGCCAGGTCCACGTGCAGCCGCCGGGTCGACAGCAGGTTGCGCACCCGCAGCACAACCTCTTGGCGGTCGAGCGGCTTGGTCAGGAAATCGTCGGCGCCCAGGTCGAGGGCGTTGTTGCGGGCGACCGGTCCCATATCGCCGGTCAGCACCAGCACAGGTAAGAAGCCAAGCCGGCTTCGTGCGTCTCGCAGCCGCCGGAGGATCTCGAGCCCGTCGGGCTGAGGCATGTGCAGGTCGAGCAAGATCAGGTCCGGCTCGAACTCGGTGAATACACGCTCGGCCTGGGCCGAGTCGGTCAGGCCGTGAATCTCGGTGGCGTCGTCGGCCAGGCACCGCCGGATCATCTCGACGTCGTCCTCGCTGTCGTCGACGATCAACACCCGGCTTCTCATTTCACGGCCTGGAGGACATCACGGACGCGGCGGAGCAGGGTCGGCTCGTTGAAGGGCTTGTCGAGGAGCTCGAGCTCAGGTGGAAGTGTCCCGTTGGCGGCCAGAGAAGGCTGGGCAAACCCGGACATATAAAGCACGCGAAGATCTGGTCGCGCCTCGATAAGAAGCGGGGCGAGCTCATTGCCCTGCATACGGGGCATGACCACATCGGTTAACAGAAGGTCGATGTGGCCGGCAAACTTCCCCGACATCTCCAGGGCCTGCGCCCCATCCGCGGCGACGATGACCTGGTAGCCGCTCTGGGTGAGAATCCGCTCGACGATCTCGCGCAGGTCGTCGGAATCCTCGACCACGAGCACCGTCCCGGTGGCCTGTGCACGCGGGGCTTCCGCGGTCACCGCCTCGGCGGTCGGCGCCTGGTCGGTGGCCGGCAGGAGTACCGACACGCGTGTACCCAGGCCCGGTTCCGAGTACACCTCGATTGTGCCGCCGGCCTGCGTCACGATGCCGTAGATGGTGGCCAGTCCGAGACCCGTGCCCTGCCCGCGTGGCTTCGTGGTGAAGAACGGCTCGAAGGCGTGCTCCAGCGTCTGCTTGTCCATGCCCGCCCCGGTGTCGCTCACGCGCAGCCGAACATACCGGCCAG
Organism: Candidatus Acidiferrum sp.; assembly: GCA_035571315.1. Classification (GTDB taxonomy): domain Bacteria; phylum Chloroflexota; class Dormibacteria; order Dormibacterales; family Dormibacteraceae; genus Palsa-870. Next base: position 16,577 of record DATMKM010000067.1, on the reverse strand, counting down.
TCTTCAATGCGGGCCGCGCCATCGCGTAGGCGTGGTCGACGTCGACATTTGCGACGTCGATCGTGAGCCTGCCTCCCTTGGGCATCGCGTCGCGCGAGTTGACGGCGAGGTTGGTCAGCACCTGGCTCAGCTGCCCCGAGTCGATCATCACAGGCCACAGCGCGGGACCTGGGGCTGCGACCAGGTCGATGTGCTCGCCGAGGGTGCGCCGAAGCATCGGCGCCATCTCGGCGACGACCACGTTGATGTCCATCGGTTTGGGTTGAACGACATCGACCCGCGCGAAGGCGAGCAGCTGGCGGGTGAGCCGAGCTGCGTTCTCCGCGGCCCGCTCGATCCGCTCGATGTCTTTCAGCACCGGCCGCAGGCGTTCTCCGTTGCCGCTCTCGACCTCGGCGGTCAGGTTCGCCTTGACGAACCAGCTGAAGTTGATGATGACTCCGAGCAGGTTGTTGAAGTCGTGCGCCACGCCGCCGGCCAGCTGCCCGAGGCTCTCCATGCGACGCGCCTGCTGGAGCTGCTGCTGGTACTTCTTCTTCTCGGTCACATCCTGCGCCATGACATAACGAGATCCGTTCCCGACATCACGCGTCGAGATCTGGACTTCGATCACAGTGCCGTCCTTGAGGCGGTGGAATCCCGCGGTCGATTCGAGGTCGGCCACCGTCTGGAGGCTCGTCAGCATCGCCGACACCTCCTCTGGTGGATAGATCTTCTCGACGGTCATGGCCAGGAATTCGTCGCGTGAGTACCCGTAGCGGCGGACAGCTGCATCGTTGACTTCGAGGAACCGAAGCGTATCGACGTTGAAGACCCACATGGGTTCGGGGTGGATTCGGAAGAGGTTGCGGTACCGGCTCGCGGTGGTCTCGAACTCACTGCGGGCGATCTCGAGCTCGCGGACCTTCTCATGCAGCTTGGCTGACACCAGCCGCAGGTGCTCGATGTGAAAATCACCCGCCGTGTGCCCGTTGCCGTTCGGGTGCGCGGCCGGCGTTTCGCGCACCGCTGCGGCAATCGTATCCAGGAAGGTCTGCGGCTCGTACGGCTTGAGGATCACGTTCGTCACGCCGATCTGCGCCGCCAGGCGGCGCACTTCTGCTTCGAGGTAGTGAGCCGTCTGCAAGACGATCGGCGTGGTGGCCGTGAGCGGGTCCCCACGCACCGCGCGCGCCAGGTCATAACCGTCGATCCCGGGAGTGATCAGGTCCGCCACGATCAAATCAGGAAGCTCCTTCTTGATCCACTCGAGGCCTGCCTCCCCGTCTGCGAGTGTCGTGACCGTATACCCGGCATGCTTGAGGAGGGTCTCGGCCAGGAGCCGATCCGCGGGGGTGTCGTCGATGACGACCGCGTTCGCCACTCAGCCTCCTTCCGGCGCGCGGAGCGCCCCGAAGAAGGACTTGATCTGGGCGGCGAACGTGGTGGGCTCTATGGGTTTGGCGATGTATCCCTGGAACCCCGCCTTCAACACGCGGTCACGGTCGCCGACCATCGCGTAGGCGGTCACGGCAATGCGGGGGATCGCCCGGAGCTCCGGGTCCGCGCCGAGCACGGCCGCCGCCTCGAGCCCGCTCATGTGTTCGAGCTGGAGGTCCATGACGATCACCCGCGGGTGCTCGCGGCCCGCGATGGCGATGGCGTCCGCCCCGTCGGTGCACGTCATGACTCGATTGCCGGCGGCCCTGAGCAGGTAGGCCATGAGGTCGCTGCTGGCCTTGTTGTCCTCGACGACCAGAACCAGGTCTTGCTCAGGACTCATGGTGGTCTTTCGGCAGGATGAAGCTGAAGACGCTGCCCTTCCCGAGCTCGCTGCTGAACTCAATGGTCCCGCCCAGCAGGCCCGCCAGACGCTGGCTGATGTACAGCCCAAGTCCCGTGCCTTCCCGGGGCGCGGCGATGCCGAATTTCTTCAACTGCTCGAATGCCTTGAAGAGCTTGGCCTGGTCTTCGAGCTTGATGCCCACGCCCGTGTCGATCACGTCGAAGTGGACGGTCGCGACCGCGTCTGACGATACCTCGTGGCACTCGATGCGTACCTCGCCTTTGTCGGTGAACTTGATCGCGTTGCTGCTGAGATTGATCAGGATCTGGTGAAGCGCCCGACGATCGGTGGAGGCTGTCAGCGCCCGCTCTGGGCTGATCACCGTGAACTTGAGACCTTTGTTGCGGGCCAGGGGGCTGAGGCCGCCCACGACCTCTTTGGCCACCTCCGCACAATCGACAGGCAGAAAGTCGCCCTCCCACTTGCCGGCCTCGATCTTGGCCAGGTCCAGGAGGTCGTTGATGATCGCCAGCAGGTGGCGGCCGCTCGACTGCACCGTCTGCAGCTGCTCCTCCTGCTCAGGGTTGAGCGGTCCGGGCAGCTTCATGAGCAGCGTTCCGGTGAAACCGATGATCGCGTTCAGCGGAGTTCTCAGCTCGTGGCTCATGCTCGCGAGGAACCGGTCCTTAGCCTGGTCCGCGCGCTCCAGCTGAAAGTTCGTCTCCTGCAGCTGGCGTTCGAAAGCCTTGCGTTCGGTGATCTCGCGCACCGCGGCGAAGATGCCCTCGAGCTTGTGGTCGGGGTCAAACAGCGTCGCCCCGTTGTACACCACGACGGTTTCCTTGCCGCTCCGGCTGCGCGCGGTGAGCTCGTAGTCGGTGACCTTGCCTTCCCGCAGGGTCTGGCGCACCCCCTCCTCGGCGAGGGCGGGATCGGTGAAGTAGGACTTGAGGTCTGAACCGATCAGCTCGTTGCGGTCGACGCCCATCATGGCTTCCATCTGCTGGTTGACGTCAGTGATGGTGCCGACCGGGTCGGTGGTGACCAGGGCGTCGATGTTCGATTCGATCAGCGAGCGCGTGTAGACCTGCGAGTCCCGCAGCTGCTGCTCCAGCAGCTTCTGAGCGCTGGTCTCCCGAGCGCCCGCGAGAATGCCCAACGCGGTTCCGCCCGCGTCCGTGAAGACACCGGCGTTGAGGCTCACCGTGATGCGCCGGCCCTGGCGGGTCACCATGACGAGCTCGTGGCCGAGGACGCGCCCCTCCGCGAAGGACTTCGCGGCGCCGGCCGCCGCCAGAGCGGGATCGGTGAAGTAGTCGTGGAAGCACGAGCTGATCAGATGCTTCCGGGAATAGCCGGTGAGGCGGGTCGCCTCTTCGTTCACGTCGGTGATGATCCCGTCGGGCGCAATGGCGAACAGGGCGTCGGCCGACGCCTCGAACAGAGACCGGTTGTAGACCTGCTGTTCGGTCAGCTGGGTCTCCAAGCGAAGTTTTTCGGAGATGTCGCGCATCGACGCGAAGATTCCTTCGATGCGGGCGTCGGGAGCCCGGAAGACCGATGCGTTGAATGACACCGCGCCTTTCCGGCCGCCCTTGGTCTCGAGCACCAGCTCGTAGTTGGTCACCCCGCCTTCGGCGAGGGTGCGGCGCACGCCGAGCTCGGCGTTGTCCGGCTCCGTGAAATAGCGCTTGAAGACCGAGCCCATCAGCTCCTGCCTGGTGTAGCCCGTCATGCGGCACATCTGCTCGTTCAGGTCGGTGATGAATCCCTCGGGGTCGACAGTGACCAGGCCATCCCCGGACGATTCGATCAGACCCCGGAGATAGGCCTGCTGCTCGCGCATCTGCTCTTCGAGGCGCACGCGGTCGGTCACGTCGCGGATGGAGGCGAAGCTGCCGCGCGCGATCCCGCCCGAGTCCTTGAAGACCGAAGCATTGAACGTCACCTGGAGATGACGGCGCGTGCGCGAGACCAGGGTGAGGGCGTACTCGGTGACCACGCCTTTCTCGAGGGTTTGCGCGACGCCGGCACGCGCCACGTCACGCTCGGTGAAGTAATCGGCGAACTGTGTCCCGGTGAGGTCGGCACGCGCGTAGCCCGACATCCGGCACATCTGCTCGTTGACATCTGAGATGAAGCCGTCGGGATCGAGCGTGATGAGGCCGTCCCCGGAGGATTCGATCAGTCCTCGGAGATAGGCCTGCTGCTCTCTGAGCTGCTCTTCGAGCTTCCTCTGCTCCGTGATCGTACGCGCGGCGGCGAACACTCCTTGCAAGCGGTTGTCGCGGTCGAAGAAGGCGCTGGCGTTGTAGCTGACCACCGTTTCGCGACCTTCCTTGGAGCGGGCTGTCAGCTCGTAGTTGGTGACCTTGCCCTCGTGCAGGACCCGCCGGATGGCCTCTTCCGCCCGATCGGGCTCGGTGAAGTAGGTCTTGAACGCCGAGCCGATCAGCTCTTCTCGGGTGCGACCGGTGAGCGCGACCATCTGCTCGTTCACATCGGTGATCACCCCGAGCGGGTCGGTCGTCATGATGCCGTCGACGTTCGACTCGATCAGGGATCGCGTATAGACCTGGGTATCGCGGAGCTGCAGCTCGAGCTCCTGCTGGTCGGTGACGTCGCGGAACGACGCAAAGATGCCGCGTACCACTCCGCCGGCATCGCGGAAGACCGCGGCGTTGAACGAGACCGAAAGGTTCTGCCCGTTCGCCGCCTGCATCGTCAGGACGTAGTTGGTGACCAGGCCCTTCTCGAAAGTGAGGTGCACCCCGTCGATCGCGCGGTCGCGCTCGGTGAAGTACTCGGGGAACATCGAGCCGACCAGCTGCGCGCGCGTCCGCCCCACCATCTTGCACAACGTCTGGTTGACGTCGGTGATTCGCATGTCCTCGTTCACGGTCACGAGGCCGTCGCGCGAGGCCTCGAACAACCCTCGGTTGTAGGCCTGCTCTTCGGCCAACAGCTTCTGGAGGCTCCCCTGCTCTGTGATGTCGCGGGCCGATGCGGAGATGCCGCGGACCTTCCCCGCCTGGTCCGTGAAGGTGGCGGCGTTGAACGACACCAGCTGCTCGTGGCCGTCCTTGGTGCGCAGCGTGAGCTCGTAGTTGGTCAGAGCGCCCTTGTCCAGGGTGTTGCGGACCCCGGCCGCGGCGCGCTTGACGTCGGTGAAGTAATCCTGGAAAGCGCTGCCGATGAGCTCAGTTCGCTCAAACCCGGACATCTGGCACATCTTCTCGTTCACGTCGGTGATGGTCAGCATCGGATCGATCACGACGAGACCGTCGAACGACGCCTCGATCAGGCCTCGGTTGTAAGCGCGCTCGCTCAGGAACTGGGTCTGCAGCACAGCCTGGTCGGTGATGTCGCGGGCCGACGCGAAAATGCCCCGCACGTTGCCTGCGTGGTCACGGAAGATCGAGGCGTTCACGGACACCTGCAACCGCTGTCCCGACCGGGTGAGCAGCGTGAGTACATAGTCCTTCACCGAGCCCTGGTCGAAAGTTTCCTTGACGCCGGCGGTGGCCCGCTCAGGCTCGACGAAATAGGTGGCAAAGGCCGTGCCGAGCAGGTCCTCGCGCGCATAGCCGGACAGGCGACACATCTGCTCGTTCAGGTCGGAGATCAGGCCCTGCGAATCGACGGTGACCAGGCCGTCGACGCTCGACTCGATGAGCCCGCGGAGGTAGTTCTGCTGCTCGCGCAGCTGTTCCTCCAGCTTCTTCTGCTCGGTGATGTCGCGCGCGGCCGCGAACACGCCCTGGAGCTTGCGGTCGCGGTCGAAGAATGCCGTGGCGTTGTAGCTGACGAGCGTCTCGCGGCCTGTCTTGGAGCGGGCGGTGAGCTCATAGTTGGTGACCCGGCCTTCGCGCAGCACCAGGCGGATGCCCTCGTCAGCTCGTTTCGGCTCCGTGAAGTAGCGGTTGAAACGGGACCCGATCAGCTCTTCGCGAGAGTGCTCGGTCAGCAGGACCATCTGCTCGTTGACATCCGTGATGATGCCAAGCGGATCGGTCGTCATGATGGCGTCGACGTTCGACTCGATCAAGGAGCGCGTGTAGACCTGGGTGACCTCGAGCGCCTGGGCCAGGCGAACCTCGTCCGACACATCCCTCGAGATGAAGAGAAAGCCGATCGCCTCACCCACGTTGCCGCGGCGCGGGGTGACCACGACCCGGGCCGGAAACGTGGTGCCGTTCTTCCGTCGGCGGACCACGGACCCTTCGAACTTGCCGGCCTCGATGGCCGTCGCCATCATCTGCTTGGCGAGCCCGGCCGTCACGTCCTCGCCCGTGTGCAGCAGGGTGGAGTTGGCCTTGCCGATGACCTCCTCCGGCTCGTATCCGTAGAGGCGCCGCGCGCCCTCGTTCCAGAGCTGGATGTTTCCCTCGAGGTCTGTGCCGATGATCGAGGTCTCGGTGGACGCCTCGAGCACGTTTCCGATGAAGTTGGCGGCGGCATAGGGGTCGGCCAGCAGAGCGGGATCGATCAGCCTCCGCATGCCGCGCGGCGTGGGAATCAGATGCCCAAGGTCAGCGTGAGCGTCGCCCGCGCGCCTCTTCAGATCCATGCCAGCACCAGCGCCGTTGATCTGTGCCGGTCGCTTTACCGCCAAGTCATCTCCGTCCTCCTGGACGACTCCAGCGGAAGGACGCAGCCGGAGGACCGCGAAGGATCGTCACGTTTCATTCTCTGACCGGCCGCGATGGCCCTACAACCTAAGAACCGTGGGCAGCGCCCCCTACGTTTGGCGGGGTCGCTGCCACGCCGATTGCACCTGTTGCGGTGTTTGTTATGGCCGTCCTCGAACGATGGTCGGCGGCATGGTCGACGCCACCCTTGACACCCCTCGCGTCGGCGACGCTCCCGTGAGACGCCCGCTTCTCCCCAACGTGGGTGGAGAGAAGGTGGTCGAGACTCACGGGCTGACCAAGCGGTACGGCACCGGCATCGTCGCGGTGGACACGCTTGACCTGAACGTCTACCGCGGCGAGGTCTACGGGTTCCTCGGGCCGAACGGAGCCGGCAAGACGACCACGCTTCGCATGCTCCTTGGTCTCATCCGCCCTACGGCCGGCAGCGCGATGGTCGTCGGCGCCGCACCCGGATCACCCGAGTCGCTCATCAAAGTCGGCGCCATCGTCGAGACGCCTGCTTTCTACCCGTACATGACCGGCTACGACAATCTGCGCCTGCTGGCCACCTACTGCGGCGTCGATCGATCGCGTGTGGACGCCACGTTGGCCGAGGTGGATCTGACGCCGCGTGCACACCACAAGTTCTCGACCTACTCGCTCGGGATGAAGCAGCGGCTGGGAATCGCGGCCGCTCTCCTCAAGGAGCCCGAGCTCCTGATCCTCGACGAACCCACCAACGGCCTGGACCCGCAAGGCATGGCTGACGTGCGCAACCTCATCATCGAGCTCGGAAAAGGCGCGCGCACCGTCCTGATCTCGAGTCACCTTCTTGGTGAGGTCGAGCTGATGTGCACACGTGTCGGCGTGATCCGCAAAGGCAAGATCGTCGCGGAAGGGACGGTGGACCAACTGCGGGGCGCGGCCAGCTTACTGATTCGGGGTACGCCGGACGAAACCGCGAAGGCGGTGCTCGTCGAGGAGGTCGGCGCCGAGCACGTCACGGCTCTTGGCGGCGGGACGTTCAGCCTCGTCGTCGATCTCCAGCGCACGGCGGCGATCAACCAGCGCCTTGTGCAAGCGGGCGTCGCGGTGACGGAGCTGCACGCCGACGAGCGCTCTCTCGAAGACGTGTTCATGGAGCTCACCGGCACCGAGGGCGGTCTGTGATGTTGGCAGCCTTCCGCGGAGAGCTCTTCAAGGTCGTCAGAAGGCCGGGAGTTTGGATCCTCGTGATCGTGCTATTGGTGCTGGCGATCCTGATCGGTTACGCCATCACCTGGCTGATCTACACGTTTCCACCTAAAGGGGCCTCGCAAGGCCTGGCACCGGGAACGAGCCTGTCCGATTTCAAAGTGACGCTTTATCCGGGCAACTTCGTCCGGGAGACGTTGGGACAGTGGGGGGTCCTGGGAGGCGTGTTCGCGCTGATCGTCGGGGTGTTGATGCAGGGGAGCGAGTACGGATGGGGCACCATCAAGACCCTCTACACGCAGCGCTCCGGTCGCCTGACGATGCTCTTCGGGAAGGTCGCGGCGCTCGCGGTGGTGGTTTTCGTCATGGTCATCGCGCTCTTCGGGGTGGACGCCGTTTCGAGCACCGTGGTCGCGCTCATCGACGGCAAGACGATCGCCTATCCGGACGCGAACACGATCGTGAAGGCGATCGTGGCCTGCTTTTTGATCTTTGGCTTCTGGGCCTTGTTCGGCCTCGCCCTCGCGACTTTGTTTCAGCAGTCCGCGCTGGCGATCGGCCTCGGCCTGGCTTACGCGCTCGTCGTCGAGGTGCTGATCTTCGGCCTCCTGAGCGGGCTGGGAGGCGACATCGTCAAGCAGATCCAGCAGTGGTTCCCTGTTGCCAACACCGGGTACCTCATCGACTCGTTCGGTTCGCTCAGGGTCCGCGGCGTGCAAACGACAACGCCTTTTGCGGATGCCACGCACGCCGTGCTCATGCTGCTGCTTTATGTCGCGGCGTTCACGGCGATCTCGGCGTATCTATCGCGCAGCAGGGACATCACCGCCTAGACATCCGACTGCTGCCTGCTCGCCTTAAACACCCAATAGAGACACTGTTGGCTTGCCGCCCCGGCTTTACGACCGCCCGCGTACCCTTGCGCGCCCACGCGGGTTGGCGGCCACGGGAAGCATCCTGGTCTCGGGATCACGCCCGACCAGAGGCGGCCCAACGACGAATGTCCCCTTGAGCTCGGATCAGGTGGTGAAGGCCGCGGCTCGATCATAGTTGGGAACCGATGGGCCTCCGGATCATGCGCGCGGAAGGGCCGCTGACAGACCGCTGGCGCGACGTCCCCGTGGCATCACGCGGTGCGGCTCGCCTTGGCATCAGCTTCCGGCCGCTGCAGGCCGAGAGCCTAGGACTGGAATCTCGCGCGACGCTGACTACGCTGCTCGAGCATCCCTACGAGGTCGTGCGCCTGGCGGCGCTGTGGAACCGGATGGAGCCGGCGCCCGATGCTTTCGATTCGTCGCACCTTGATTGGCAGGTCGAAAAAGCAGAGCGCGCCGGCAAGAAGGTGATCATCGCCGCCGGCGCTGTCAAGAACTTCGGTTACCCCGAGTTCTTCGTCCCCGGGCACCTCCTCCCCAACCCGTTGCCCGAAGGCTCGCTGGTCGGCGGGGCGTCTCATCCGCAGCTTCTCGCAGCCGCGCTCAGGTTTCTGGGCCGAGTCGTGGAGAGATATGGGGGCCATGAGTCGGTGGTCGCCTGGCAGGTCGAGCACGAGGCGGTCGATCCGCTTGGTGTGGAGCACTCGTGGCGATTGACGACGGACTTCGTGAAACAAGAGATCGCCGAGGTGAAGCGGCTGGACCCGGCGCGACCGGTCCTCTTGAACGGCTTCCTGCCGATGTCGGCGCCCGTCGCCGCCCAGCAGTGGTGGCGGACGCGCGACCAGGGAGACTCGCTGGCGCTGGCCGAGGAGGTGGCCGACATCGTGGGAGTGGACTTCTATCCATGCCACGCGCTGCTGGCCGCCGGTGGGTTGACCGCGTACATGAATGCCGGCGCCCGCAGGTGGCCCGGCCGTGCCCGCCGCCTAGTCGAGCGTGTGGCAGCGAACGGCCGCCGGCTCATGATCACCGAGGGGCAGGCCGAACCGTGGGAGGCCGTCACCACCCCACCGAGTCCCGCCGGGCGCGCGATGGCGAGCTGCCCTCCTGAGCAAGTGATCGAGAACTACAACCGGTGCCTGGCCCTGGCGCGCGAAGCGGGCGGTGCGCTCGATGCCTACCTGTTCTGGGGCGCGGAGTACTGGCTCAAAAGACAGCAGGCCGGCGACCAAAGCTACCTGGGCGCTTTCGAGCGAATCCTCAGTACGGGCTGAGCGCGGGCGGCGACGGTCATCCGGCCGACTTCGCGTCGGCCGCTTCCTGAATCCCGACGCCCACGAGCAGCAGCCAGGCGCCAGTCACCATGAAGATGAACGACGACATCATTCCTATGGCGACCACGTACAGGCCCCACGAGAAGCCGAAGAAAAGGACGAGAGCTCCCACCTGTTCCAGCACGAGGCAGGCGAAGCTGCCCACGGCGCGCAGGAGAACCGAATTGTCTGCGTCTCGTGCGGCTTCCCGAATGCTCCGGTACAGGATGGTCTCGACCACCACCAGCACGACGATCAGCTCCACCGCGACGGCCTGGGCGTTCTGTCCGCCCATGAGCACGAGCGAACAGCGGATGAAGACCGCGGTCAATCCGGCCAGGATGGTTCGAGCGCGGTGCCGGTGCACTGGGTTGTTGATGACCTCATTGAGATGGAGCGTCATCGCGACGAAGACCAGCCCGGTCAGGGCAGCCGCCCCGCCGCCTACCGTGATGAAATAGTCGTGCCACTGGCTCGCCGGAAATGTGGTCGCGGGCATGGGCCGGAACGCTACTCCATCGAGAGCAAATCGTGACCGCGCACGCTAACGTTCGACCAGCATGACCACCTCACGATTGGAGGCTTTCAGCGACGGCGTGTTCGCAGTCGCCATCACGCTGTTGGTGCTGCAGTTCGTGGACCCCGGCACGCAGTCGGGAAGGCTCCTCCCCAAGCTCCTCGGTCAGTGGCCGCAGCTGGCGACGTACGCGGCGAGCTTTCTCACCATCGGGGTGATATGGGTGAATCACCACACGATCTTCAGAGGCATCAAAGAGGTCGACCGGACGATCCAGTTCATCAATCTCGTGCTGCTGCTCCTGGTGGTGCTGATCCCTTATCCGACCCAGCTCCTCGGCCACTACCTGAATTCCGGCCAGAACGGATCGGTCGCCGCCGCCTTCTACGCGGTGGTGATGACGGCGATGAGCATCTCGTTCCAGGTGCTTGTGGCATATGCGCTCACGCACCCAAAACTGATGCGGCCGGAGGTCAAGGCGACGAGCTTGAGGTCGGTCATCCCTCGGTTTGGCTTGGGCCTCGTCACCTACGCGGTGGCGATCGGTCTCTCCTTCGTGAGCGCGACGCTGGTGGTCGCTGTATTTGCTGTCACGGCGATCTACTACGCCTTCAACCAGCTTCCTTGGATGACCCCCGATCGCGAGTGATCAGCGGTTGTGTTCGCGCTCCCGCTCCGTGATCTCATCGATGCAAACGGCCGCGGCAAGGATCAGGGCCTGGTCGAGCTCGGGTGCAACCGCAACACCGTAAGCGTCGCGCACCGAAAACCACTGCCTGGATATCTGCGCGACCGGGGAGCCGTTACCCGTGACCTCGTATTCGTGGTTTGTGATGTCGCCCTGCGCTTCGTAGGCCGGTCCACCCTCGAGCTGGATCGTGAAATGCTGGTGAAACAGGGTGAACAGCGCCTTGGTGACCGTCGCATAGAGCCGGCCCTGCCGCTCGATCTTCATCGTCGGCTGGAGAGCGATCAGCTTGGATTCCACCGACAGCAGCTCGGTCCCGGCCTGGTCCTCGACCAGGAACGTGTGACGGAGGCTGAGCGCCTTGCCGTCCACCTTGAATATCGCCTCACCCCTGTCGTTTTCGATCCAGAAGTCTTCGCCGATCGCAAAGAGCTTGCGCTGCAGCTTGTAGCGGGTCCAGGCCTGTGTCGCCATCAAGGCTTGCCCAGATCGGTGATTCGACACGGGATATCGGCATCCTCGTCGAGGTGATAGCTGGCGCAAATCCTGTGGTAGCCGTCGGCGACGATCAACGGCAGATGCAAGAGCACCATGCCTCGCACGCAGAGCACGGGTGAAAGCAGCCGGCCTTGCGCGACCTTCTTCAGATCCTTCGCCACGTGAAAGTTGTCGGGAGTGAGCAGGGGCAGGCCGCTCGCACGCAACAGATCCTTCGCCTTGCGGTGCACGAGCGGCGCGGTTCGAAGGCGGCGGGCGAGGGCCTTGGCCGCCGCCGGTGTGGTGAGAAGACTCAGATAGTCCTCAGCGGCGGGATAGTCACGATCGTCGGGACTCTCCTTCCAGCGTTCTTTGGGCGGGGTTGCCGCAGGCACGGCCCGAGGGTACTACGGAGTCGCTTCGAGGGCCAGGCGCCTGCGCTCGAGGAAGGTGCGCTCTGCCGCGTTGGCGGTGAGGCCGATGGCGGTTTCGTAGGCTGTGGCGGCCTCGTTTTTGCGTCCCAGGCGGACCAGCAGATCGGCTCGGATGGCGTTAAAGAGGTAATAGTTGTCGAGCCCGAGATCTTCCAGCAGCGCCAGGGCCGCCTCGGGCCCATGGACCTCGGCCACCGCGACCGCGCGGTTCAGCGCGACGACCGGGTTGGGAGCGAGGAACAGCAACTGGTCGTACAGGCGAACGATTTGCATCCAGTCGGTGCCGGCCGCGGTGGGCGCATCGCTGTGGACCGCATTGATCGCGGCCTGGATCTGATAGGGCCCGGGCTGGTTGCCCTTGAGGCATGCGCGGACGATGGCCTGTCCCTCGGCGATGAGCTCGGGGTTCCACGCCGAGCGGTCCTGGTCGGCCAGTAGCACGATCGCACCGCCGGCGCTCGTACGCGCTCCCCGGCGCGATTCGGTGAGCAGCATCAACGCGAGCAATCCCATCACCTCGGGCTCGTCGGGCATCAGGTCCGCCAGGAGACGACCAAGGCGGATGGCCTCGGCGCAGAGGTCGTCGCGGACCAGCCGTTCTCCGGAGCTCGCCGTATAGCCCTCGTTGAAGATCAGATAGACGACGGCCAGCACCGCCCGCAGGCGAGCTGGCAGCTCGGATTCGCCAGGGACCCGATACGGGATCTTCGCATCGCGGATCTTGCCCTTCGCACGCACCAGGCGCTGGGCCATGGTCGCCTCCGGAACCAGGAACGCTCGTGCGATCTCGGTCGTGGTGAGCCCCCCCAGCAGCCGCAGCGTCAGTGCAACCTGGGCGTTGGCCGCGAGTGCCGGGTGACAGCAGGTGAAGATCAGGCGCAGGACGTCGTCACGCACGGGTCCGTCCTCGGCAGTTTCGTCGCGGCTTTCCAGGAGCAGCGCAGCCTGCGCGTGCCGGTCCTCGCGGGAGGCCTCGCGGCGGAAACGGTCGATCGCGCGGTTGCGAGCGGTTGTGATGATCCAGCCGGCCGGGCTCGGCGGAAGACCGCTCGACGGCCATCGCTCGGCAGCGACGGCGAAAGCGTCCTGGACCGCCTCCTCCGCAAGGTCGATGTCGCCAAAAGCCCTGACCAGGACTGCCACGGCGCGGCCGTACTCCTCGCGAAAGACACGTTCAATATCGGATCCATCTAAGGCCGACACTCGGTCAGTCTGGAGAAACGTTGTCGAAAGGGCGCACCTCGACCGGAGCGGCGCACGCCCTGGTCGCCCTGGTGGCCCATTCGAGCGCCGCGTCCAGGTCCGGGGCGGCGATCACCCAGAACCCGCCGATGTGTTCCTTGCCTTCGGCAAACGGCCCGTCGGTGATCAAGACCTCGCCACCCTCATGGACCCGCACGACAGTGGCGGTGTTCGCGGGGTGAAGCCCACCCGCGAACACCCACGCACCGCTCGACTTGAGTTCACCGTTGAAGACGTCGACGTCCCGGTACACCTTCTGTCTCGCGTCGGCCGAGGGCTCGGGGCTGCCCTCGACCGAGTGCACCGTGAGCATGTACTGCTGCATCAAGCGGCCTTGTAGGTGAGCATGACGATTCCGTCGCCGGCGGCCCTGGAGTCCACGAGCTCGAGCGAAGCCAGCTTGCCTGCGTCGGCGAACAAGCGCTTGCCGCCACCCAGGATGACCGGATACACCATCAGGCGGTATCCGTCCACCAGCCCGTGCTGGGCGAGGTCCTGTGCCAGCCGCGCACTTCCGTAGACGAGCAGGTCGCCCCCCGGCTGAGCCTTGAGCCTGGCAACCTCAGCGGCCATGTCGCTCCGGATGATGGTCGTGTTGTTCCAGGTCGCCTCGGAATCCTTCAGCTTGTTCGAGACCACGTATTTGCGAATGCCGTTCATCTTGTCGCCGAAGCCCTCTTCGTCTTTGACAGACGGCCACGCCTTGGCGAAGCCTTCGTAGGTCACCCGGCCCAGGAGAAGGCCGCCGGCGGCCGACAGCTCGTCGAGCTTGTACTTGTCGCCGTCGGGACCACGGTGATACTTGAACGACCAGCCGCCGTGCTTATACCCCTCCGCCCCACCTGGATCCTCCATCACTCCGTCCAGCGAAACGAACTCACTCACAACGACCTTCATGATGTTTCCTCCGTCCTGAGAGATCGCCGGCCCGGCCGCCGTCATCAACTACACGAACGCTCCCAGCCCAGATCGACATCCGGCCGAAACTTTTTGGGCCGGACCCTCACTCAGTACTTGAGCTCGGGTCCCCAGGTGGTGCCCCGGCCTTTGGGAGTGGTGTCGAGGATGCTCCACACCGGCCACATGAAGTCCACGTGGCGCATGTCCTGGCCAGGATCGGGACCCGCGAACCACAGCTCGCTGCTCCAGAAGTGCCGGATCTTCTTCCCGCGACGCACGAAAACGTGAGCCAGCGGGAATTGTTGACCGTTAGGCGCCTCGGCGCGGTAGTCGGCATTGAACGAGTTGCTCGCTGACGAGAGCAGCTGAGCGTGGCGCCAGCCGCGCTTGCGCGCGTGGCGGCGAAAAGTCTCGATCGGAGCTTTCGCGACCACGGCAAGATTGATCCGCTGGGTAACGTGCCTCGCCGCCCCGTCGACGGCGTCGATGATCGAGGTGCAGGACGGGCATGGCGTCATGCTGTCGACCGATTCCGGGTACATGAAGTTGTAAAGGAAGAGCGTGTCCTTTCCAGGCTGGAAGAGCTGGGAGAGGCGAACCTTCTTCACCTCTTTCTCGCCCGCCGGCAGGGTTTCGAAAACGTAGTCCTCGCGGACTTCGCCTCCGAGCGGGAGCTTCCTTCGTTGCGCAGCGACGGACTCGATCTGCCGTCGGAGCTCGACCTCGGACTTGAGCAGGCGGTTGCGGGCTCGACGATACTCCGCGGTCTCTCCAGGAAACCTTGAGTTGCGACGCGATTTGACTGCTGCCACGGTTCCTCCTCTGGTCTGGCGGGTTTCTCGTGTCGAATATAAGGGTGACGCGCGCGCGAGGTTGGCCAGGGCCTCGGCGACGCAGGCTGCCCTCTCGTTGGTTCAGAGTGGCGGCTCTTGGCGACTGCCGCGCAGAGTCTGGCCGCCGCGCGCGGATCAGCAGCCGAGCTTATCCGCCAGGTCCAGGAAATCGGTGGCCTGCACGTCGGCGGGTGGATCGGGCAAGAGATCCGCTCCTCCGCCAGGTCCTTTCTCGTGCGGCCGCTCGACAAATGCCGCATGCAGACCCACTGCCTGCGCGGCCCGCAGGTCTGATTTGTGCGACGCCACCATCATCACCTGAACCGGCTTCAGGCCGAGGGCGGACGCCGCGCCTACGTACACCTCCGGGTCAGGTTTGTAGTGGCGAAAGTCCTCCGCGGACAAGATTCGCTGAAAGGGCAGTCCGGCGAACTGAATCAGAGCGGCCTGTTGGGCTCGATTGCCGTTGGAGAGTGTCGCCACCGTGAATCGGCTGCTCAGCCGCTCGAGGCCTGGCGCGGAGTCGGGCCATGCCGGTAGTCGCTCCCACGCCTGAGTCAGCTCTTCGCGTGCTGCTGAATCGAAACCTTCGGCACCGGCGTCGCGCAGAACCTGGTCCAGGGACATGCGGTGGAGCCGATCGAAGTTCGTCCAGGGCAGCTCACCTCGCCGCACCCTGTCCATGGACGGCATATACAGCGAGCGCCACGCCAGCGCCAGCCGCACCCAATTCGCATCGACACCATGAAGTGCGCCGAGCCGCGAGGCCTCAGCGGCCACTCCTGACAGCCAATCGACGGTGGTCCCGAACACGTCGAAAGTCAGCGCCCGCACATCCGTCAAGTTCACCTCTTGCACCCGTTGAGTTTATGGGCGCTGGATAGTGCGGTCGTGATCGTCAACGCAGGCCCGTGTGCACGAGCTCTCGGCCCTCGCCGAGCAGGAGCTCAGACCGCGCCCGCTCGTAGCCCGCGGCCACGTCGGCCGGATCCATCCGCCAACTTTGGGGCACGAACATCCCGACCACCAGCAGTGCCCACCCGACCCGTGTTGTGGCAAGGTCACTGCATGACAAGAACCGCCACGATCGCCCACATGACCATTCGCGTCTCGGGCCTGCTGCTCATCTTGCTCGGCCTTGCGATCTGGACCGGCCGCGCCGACCAGGTGATCCCGATTCACGAGCTTCTCGGTGCCGTGCTCGTCCTGGCCCTCTGGACGCTGTCGTACTTTGCGGCGCGCGCAGGGGTCGCGAGGAGGTGGGTTGTCCTGGCGGTGGCCTGGGGCCTACTTGCTCCGATCCTGGGAGAGACTCAGCAGAACCTTGTGACGGGTGATTGGCACTGGACGATCCAGGTCCTCCACCTTCTCATCGGCCTCGGCGCGATCGGGCAGGGAGAGAACCTGGCGGTCCGGATGCGACAGGTGGGCTCAGCTCGAGTCACCTAGCGGTCATTCATCGCTGCCTCTGTCGAGCGAGCGCCTGACGGCTGCCAGGAGGTCGGCCGGCTCGAATGGCTTGGCCACCACCGCGTTAGCGAGCCTCGTCACCTCGGGATCGGGTAGGAGTCCACTCAGCAGCACGATGGGGACTGAGGCCGTCGCCGGGTTCGAGCGCAGCCGTCCGATCAGCTCGACCCCATTCATCAGAGGCATCCTCAGATCGGCGACGACCACATCGGGCATCTCGCTCTCCACCAAC
>DATMKM010000066.1:0-36221 GCA_035571315.1 Candidatus Acidiferrum sp. | reverse complement strand
TAGCTTGGTCAGGATTTTGGGGTCGATTGCTCGTGCGACGTCGCCCGGGAGGGTGGTGCCGCCGCCGCGTCTTGTGGCGCGGCTCAGGGCGCCTGTGGCCTTGCCAGCCAGGACCGCGGCGGTCTTGCGCGCCGCGCTCTTGCGGTTGCGGCGGCTCGGGGTGCTGCTCAAGCCCAGGGTCCGATTGCCTGGGCCACGGCGGTCCAGCACTTCAGTTGCGCGGCGGCTCTGGTTGCCTCGGTTGCCTCGTTCTCGCTTTGGCAGCGGAGGAAGAAGGCCGATCCGGAGCCGGTCATCTGCCATTCGTTTTTCTTGTCGCCGTGAAGGGCGTCGGCAAACTGTTTGAGGCGCGGCTCAATGCTCATGGCGGCCTGGGTGAGGTGGTTCGGTTCGCTTCCGCGGGTGGCGGCTGGCATGTCGTCCCACGCACGGTAAACGTCTGGCGTCGGCAGTTCGACTCCCGGCCAGGCGAGGGCGAACCACTGCGGCTGTGTGGGGCGCGGCGTGAGGTGGTCGCCTCGCTGCTCTGCTACGGCGGCGCCGCCGGTGAGGAAGAAGGGGATGTCGGCGCCGAGGTCGGCGGCGATTTTGTACAGGTCGGCGGTGAGGTGGTGGAGGGTGGTCGCGGCTTTCAGGGTGGTCGCCGCGTCGGAACTGGCGCCGCCCATTCCGGAGCCGGGCGGAATCCTTTTGTGTAGGTGGATGCGCGTTGGAAGTTTTCGGTTGGTGGCCTGCTCGAGGGCGGCGAGCGCCTTGAGGATGGAATTCTCACCAGGATTGGTGATGGCCAGGCCGGAGGTGGACAGGGTCGTTTGCTCGGCCGTGGTGAGGGTGACCAGGTCGTGCAGGTCGATCGCTTGCACTGTGGTGCGGACGTCGTGAAAGCCGTCGGCGCGCCGTCCGAGGATCGCGAGATCGAGGTTGAGCTTGGCACGCGCCGGCAGCGCGATGCTCAACTCGCGTCGACGGGTTTCAGCCTGGCTCGATACGCGACCGCGCGTTCCTGGTAGTGCTTGGCGGTGGTGCCGACCCAGCTGTTTGATGATCCGTCGAGGGCTTTTTTGACCGCGGCCGGAACGCCGGCGGCCATGTGGCCGGGAGGTATTTCGATCCCCTCCTGAAGTACGGCGCCCGCAGCGAGCATCGATCCAGCCCCCAGGCGACTGCGCTGAAGCATGGTCGCGCCCATGCCGACGACCGCGCCCTGCTCGACGACACAGCCTTCGAGCTGCGCGGAGTGGCCCACGCTGGCGTCTTGCTCGAGGATGGTCGGCAGGTCTACGGCGCAGTGGAGGACGGCGTTGTCCTGCACGTTGGCGCCGGGACCGATCCTGATCTGCGCCTGGTCGCCGCGCAGCACCGCGCCAAACCAGACGCTCGCGCCAGCCTCGACCACGACGTCTCCGATGAGAACCGCCGTGGGCGCGATGTACGCGTCGGGATGGACTTTAGGGCGCTTGCCGCCGAGCTCAAACTCCATGGGCGCTTATAATCCTAGGTTCGTGCGGAATTCCAGCCTGGTGATGACTCGTGGCTAAGCGGACGGCGTCTGCGAAGAAGCAGGCCCGCGCCGGCGTGCGCCGCGCCACGCGCAACCGTGCCGCGAAATCAGAGGTCAAGACCCTGGTTGTCAAGGCGCGGAAGTCGTTGGCCGGAGGCCCGGTCGCCGAATCCGAGCGCTTCGCGCTGACGCTGGAAGCGGTACGGGCGCTGGATCGGGCGGCGGCCAAGGGCATCCTGCATCGCAACAACGCGGCCCGGCGCAAGGGCCGGCTCACGAAGCTGATGGCGAAGGTGGCGATCGCGCCTGCGGCGCCTGCTGCATCGGCCGGCCGAGGTAAGAAGGCCGTAGCGTCGGTGGCGGCGGCGCCTGCGCCCGCCAAGCAGGCCTCCAAGCCCGCCGCGCCCAAGAAGAAGTAGGGGCCGCTTCTCAAGACCCGACACCCCCCACCGGGCTCTCCGGGCGGCGGTCGTTCCGGTCTCCCCTGTGACTACAGCTTGGTCAGTAGGACGTCCAGGCCCCAGTCGGCGTCGATCTGGCCTGACTTGACCTCCCACTCGTAGTCGCGAATCGCCTTCAGTGCGTTCTCGAGGCGGTCGGGATCGGCGTCCTGGGCCACCTCGAACGCCTTCTGGACGACGAAGCGATGCTCGGACATGCCCTCCTGGACTTGCTGGAGCGACTCACCCCGGTCCTGACGGGCCCGAATCTCGAGCACCAGAGCCACGTGTCTTGCCATGCGATACGCGACCGAAGTCGGCTGCAGACCACCCCGCGTGAGGTTACGGGCGATCTGCATTGCCTGAGGCGTCGGGCGCGGCAGGAGATTGTCGGTGAGCTTGAAGATCTCGTCCTCGCGCCCGCCCGCGAGCAGCTCGGCGACTGCCTCGTTGGTGAGCTTCGATCCGGACGCCTTGTAGGCGGCGAGCTTGCTCAGCTCCGAGTCGATGATGCTGAGGTCGGGCGGCGTGACGCGTACGACCTGCGCGGCAATGGGGCCTGTCAGCCCGTGGGCTTCGGTCGCGCGCCGGGCCGTCCAATCGCTGAGCGCTCGCCCCTTAAGGTGCTGCATCTCCTGAGATGTTCCGCCTGAGTTGGCGACCGCCTTCACAAGCTTGTTGCCGGGGCCGAGTCGGCCGGCGACGGTGATAAGGAGTCGAGTTGTCGGCGGGATCTCGGCCAGGGCAGCCGCGAGTGACTCCGCGCGATTGGCCGGGAGCATGCGCGCGTAGACAGCCCGGTAGGGATCGAGGAACGGGGCCTGGAGGATTGCATCCTGCAGGCGTGCCGGGGTGAGGCCCGTTCCTTCTAGGGTTTCGAAGCCAAAATCCGAGACGAGCTCGGATTTCCATTTTTCAAGAGTCGCATTCGCGGCTTCGACGATCAGGAATCGCTCCTCGCCGTGAAGCAGAAGGACGGTCGTCGCCCGGTTGGTGGCGGTTCGAGGCATCGCTGGGATCGTACGTCCGAATAGTTCCCGGCCGGAAGGTGTCTCACGGAACGCCGCGCTGTAGAGTCGCGGAGGGAACCATGACTCTAAGAAGTGGGGGTTGGTTCCCGGAGAAGGATTCGAACCTTCGGTCGAGGATCCAAAGTCCTCTGCCTTACCACTTGGCCATCCGGGATTGAGCCTCCACACTACCTTGCAGGGCGCCCACGGTTTGCTGCGCGGCGTGACCTTCGGCGGGTCGGTAGCGTTGGGTCTTGTGATGAGGAACGCATTTCTGGCGGCGCTGGTTTTGGCGACAGCCGCGTGCGGTGCTTACCAGTTCCCCGGAACCTCGCCAGCGGCGACGGGAACCGTCGCTGGCTCGGTCCTCGCTTTTCCCTGCGCCCCGGTAATGACGGCTGGCCAGCAGTGTGCGGGCCGGCCAGTGGCTGGAATCGAGATCGACTTCACAAGCGGGAGTGGAACCGCGAAAGCGCTGACGGACTCAACTGGCCATTTCACAGCGACGCTTGCGGCGGAGACATGGACCGTTCACCTGGTCACCAAGATGCCCATCATCAGCGGACCGCAGCATGTAACCGTCGCCTCGGGCTCCACTGTGACCGTGACCTACATCGTCGACTCCGGAATCCGAATCCCCGTCCCGGTCCCGCAGCAGTAGATCGCGTCCAACTAAATCCCACCCGCCACCCCACCGATCCGAGGGACCGTCGATTAGCGCGGGGGACGTATCGCTGGGTGGCTGGAAAGGTCAATCCTGCCTGTCAAGGGATTCGGGTTGATCGCCGGACCGGTTTAACCCTGCCTACGGGACCAGGTTGATCAGGCGGTCCGGGACGTAGACGACTTTCGCGGGGGCGCGGCCGTCCAGCACCGCGCGGACCTTGTCGCTTTGTATGGCCAGCTCGAGAGCCGCCGCCTCGGACAGGCCGGCGTCGACGATCAGCCGGTCGCGCAGCTTCCCCCCAACCTGCACGACCAACGTCACCTTGGGCTCGGCCGCGGCCGCCGGGTCGAAGGCCGGCCACGCCTGGTCGGCCAGCATTCCCTGCTCGCCAAGCCGCTCCCACATCTCCTCGGCGACGTGCGGTGCGAGCGGGTTGAGCAGCTTGACCAGCGTCCGTGCGGCCGATTTCCACCCGGCGTCCTGCGCGCCTCCCCGCTGCAGGTACTCCTGCATCGTGTTGGCAAGTTCCATCAGCGCGGCCACCGCAGTGTTGAACCGCAGCTCGTCGAAGTGATCCGTCACCTTGCGGACCGTCTGCGCGACCTTGCGCTGCAGCACGAGCGCGTCGGCGCCCGATCCTTCGATCACGATGGCCGACGGCTCGAGCACCAGCCTCCACACGCGCTGCAGAAAACGGGACACGCCATTCAAACCCGCGTCGGTCCACTCGACGTCCTCTTCGGGTGGACCGATGAACATCTCGTAGATCCGCCCGGCGTCCGCCCCCTGCGCCGCCACCAGCTCGTCCGGCGACACGCCGTTGCCCAGCGATTTCGACATGACCTGCCCGAACCTCTTCACCATCCCCTGGTTGAACAGCCGCGTGAATGGCTCCGACGCCTCGAGCCAACCCGCGTCGTGCAGCACCTTGGTGAAAAAACGCGAATAGAGGAGGTGCAGGATCGCGTGCTCCACGCCGCCCGTGTACTGGTCCACCGGCATCCAGTGGTTGGCCAGCTCAGGATCAAAGGGTCGCGTCGACTCGTGCGGGCTCGCGTAGCGCAGGAAATACCACGAAGAGTCGATGAAGGTGTCCATCGTGTCGGTCTCGCGGCGCGCCGCCTGGCCGCATTTCGGGCAGGTCGTTTCGTAGAACGATGGGTTCTCCGACAGGGGCTTGTATTCCTTCGGCAGAAGCACCGGCAGGTCGGCAGCCGGGACCGGCACGATGCCATCGGTCGGGCAGTAGACGATCGGGATGGGACAACCCCAGTACCGCTGGCGAGAGATCAGCCAATCGCGCAGCCGGAACTTCACCGCCCGCTTGCCCTTTCCCTGCGCTTCGAGCCACACGATGATGCGCTCGATCGCGCTTTTGGAATCCAGGCCGGAGAACTCACCCGAATTCACCGTCACGCCAGGCCCCACGTACGCCTCGTGCAGATAGCCCTGTGGCCCGCTGGGCGGAGCAATCACCTCGCGGATCGGCAGCCCGTAGGTTTTCGCGAACTCGAAATCCCGCTCGTCGTGGCCGGGCACGGCCATGATCGCGCCCGTCCCATACGTCACCAGGACGTAGTCCGCCACCCAGATCGGGATCTGTTCCCCGTTCAGTGGGTTGATCGCAAAACCGCCGGTCGCGACGCCCGTTTTCGCATGCTCCGTGGAGAGGCGATCGATCTCGCTCGCCTTACGCGCCTTCTCCACGTACTCCTTCACGCGAGCGCGATGCTCGTCAGTGGTGATGCGCTCCACCAGCGGATGCTCGGGAGCCAGCACCATGAACGTCGCGCCGAACAGCGTGTCGGGACGTGTCGTGTAGACGCGCACGGTCTCTCCCTCGAGACCCACCACCGGAAAGTCGACCTCGGCGCCCTGGCTGCGGCCGATCCAGTTCGTCTGCATCAACCGCACCTTGTGCGGCCACTTGTCCAGCAGCGCGAGATCGTCGAGCAACCGGTCGGCGTAATCGGTGATCTTGAAAAACCACTGCTCGAGGTCGCGCCTCTCGACCTCCACGTCCGGGTGCCTCCAGCATCTGCCGTTGATCACCTGCTCGTTCGCGAGCACCGTCTTGTCAACCGGACACCAATTGACGGGCGCCATCGCGCGATACGCCAGCCCCCGCTCGTAAAACAAGAGGAACAGCCACTCGGTCCACTTGTAGTAATCCGGCATGCAGCTGGTGACCTCGCGATCCCAGTCGTAGAGGATCCCCATCATCTTCAGCTCGCGCTTGCCCTTCTCGATGTTGGCGAGCGTCCACGCCTCCGGGTGCAGATTGCCCCGCTTCATCGCCGCGTTCTCCGCCGGTAAGCCGAAGGCATCCCACCCGAACGGATGCAGCACCTCGAAGCCCTGCATTCGCTTCATGCGCGCGAGCACATCACCCATGACGTAGTTGCGGGCGTGCCCCACGGTCAGGTCACCCGACGGATACGGATACATGACAAGGTCGTAGAACTTTGGCTTCGGCGAGCTGTCTGACGCTTTCATCACGCCGCGCTCGGCCCACACCTTCTGCCACTTGGGCTCGATCTCTTGCGGCACGTAGCCGCTACGCCGTGACCTTGTCTCCATGGGCTTTGAATTTTAGATGCGCGAGTTCGTGGCCCACGATGGCGGCCAGCATCAGCCCAGCCCCCAGCGCCTGCACCAGCCCGAAGCGCTGGCCGGCCAGGCTGACCGCGGCCACCACCGCCCACGCCGGTTCGGTGGTCAGGATGAGGGCGGTGCGGCTCGCGCTGAGGTGTTGCTGCGCCCAGGTCTGGATATAGAACGCGAGCGCCGAAGCGAACACGCCGGTCACGGCGATCGCGACCCACACGTCGGCAGGCGGGACCGACAGCGACCAGGATCCGCTCGCGCTGAAGATCACCGCGCCAGTGCCCATCTGGAGCATGGCCAGCGGGGCCGAGCGAAGGCCCGGTGACCAGCGGCTCAGCAGCACGATGTGCAGGGCATAGAGGAAGGCGCAAGCGACGGTCAGGATGTCGCCGAGCCCGAACCCGGACGGGCCGCCCACGAGCAGCACGGTGCCGCCCAGCGCCGCCGCAACCGCGACCAGCGTGTACCAGCGCAGCTGCACGCCGAAGACGCGATCGATCAGAGGCGTGAAGACCACGAACAGCCCGGTGATCAGGCCGGAGTTGCCGGGGCTCGTCATCGTCAGCCCGACGGTCTGGGTCAGGTAGCCGGCGGCCAGCACGGCGCCCGCGATGACACCGACCCGTACCTCGCGCCGCGTCGGCAGCCGGCGCACCAGCACGACCATGACCAGAAACGCGAGGATGAAGCGGAGTTGGAGAAACGGAAGGGTCGGATAGTGTGTGAGCGCGTCCTTGACCAGGACGAAGGTCCAGCCCCAGACGGCTGTGACCATGAGCAGGAAAAGGACGTAGATCAATGAAGCGGCTGTGGGCGCCCTGGCGCATGGAGTACATCGGCGGGGAGCAGAAGCCGGGCTGTCTTTTCTGCCGCGTCATCGAGCACCCCGACGATCCCGACGCAGAGCTGGTGGTCTGGCGCCCGGAAGGCGCGCTCGTGATGTTGAACAAGTTTCCCTACAACCCGGGACATGCGCTGGTGGTCCCGGTGGCGCACGTCCCCGGCCTCGAAGCGCTCGACGATCAGCAGACCACTCTCTTGATGCGTGCGCTCCGCCGCACCATCGACGTGCTGCGCGGCACGCTCAACCCGGAGGGCTTCAACGTCGGAGCGAACGTCGGGCGCGCGGCCGGCGCCGGGATCCCCGACCACGTGCACTTTCACGTCGTGCCGCGCTGGAACGGCGACACGAACTTCATGCCGGTCATCGACGACGTCAAGGTCGTGAACGAGGCTTTGACGCAGACCGCCGCGAAGCTGCGGGAGGCTTTCGCAAGAAGCTGACCTTTCCGCCGACCACGGTCGCGACCACGCGACCCTCATCAAGCACCGTCATGTCACACAACTTTCCCGGTCTCAACGCGCCCGAGTCCTTCTCCATTCCCACGGAGTACGCCGCGCCGGACGTGTAGGCGCGCAGGGCAACCGCGCGCGAAACGGCGAGTTCGGGAAGCCATCCCGTATTGCGCCGCCACGCACTCGCGGCTTCTATGCCGGCCAGCGGGTCGGCCGTCTCGACAGGTGCGTCAGAGCCGAAGACGAGGCGAGCACCTGCTCTCTCGAGCGCGCCCCACGCGTACGAGTGCTTGGCGACGAGCGGCCAGTACTGCTCCACGAGCTCGCGATCCGCTACCGCGTGGATGGGCTGCATGGAGGCGATCACGCCGATGCGAGCGAACCTCTTCACATCCTTCGGATTGACGCATTGCGCGTGTTCGATGCGCGGACGCCACATCGACCAGGCGTCCTTGTGCGGAGCCAGCGCGTCGAGCGCTCGCCGCACGGCGCCATCGCCGATCGCATGCAGGCACACGTTCAGCTCCGCGCGAGCGCAGCGCTCGACGAGGTCGAGGAGGTCCGACTGCGTGAGTCGTGCCGTGCCCGATCCGTCGAGCATCTCCGCGGTGCGGCTGCCCAGCGACCCGTCGAGGAACGCCTTCACGCCCCAGATCCGCAGCCACTCGTCGCCCCAGCCCGATCGCACGCCGATGCGCTCCGCGTGAGGGAGATCGGCGAGCGGGATGTTGTATGTGATACGCAGCGGCAGCGCGCCACCGGCACGGAGCCTCTGCCAGGAGCCGAATCCGCGTGCGGTGTCCATGCAATGGACGCCGGTCAGGCCGAAGGCGGCCAGTTCAGAGAGGGCACGCGCCATCGCGCCGTCGAACGCGG
Organism: Candidatus Acidiferrum sp.; assembly: GCA_035571315.1. Lineage (GTDB taxonomy): Bacteria > Chloroflexota > Dormibacteria > Dormibacterales > Dormibacteraceae > Palsa-870. The sequence goes on along the minus strand of DATMKM010000066.1, from coordinate 27,824 downwards.
CGTCGGTCGGTGGCGGCACCAGCACCCCCACCAGCTGCATCGCTGTTTCGCGCAGGATGCCCACAGGATCTCCGCGCTGGTCGCGGTCGATGCCGCCGCCGGGTGGGTCCTCGGTGGCGCGGCCGATGCCGGCGAGCTTCAGCGCGGCGCTCGAGACCCAGGCCGAATGGCCATCCTTGCGGCGCAGAAACGCCGGACGCCCGCCCGACGCCCTGTCGAGCTGCGTCCGCGTCGGAAAGGCTCTGTCCGGCCACGCGTCGTTGTACCAACCGGCTCCGATCACCCATCCGTCAGCGGGCAGGTTCTCCGACCACGCCTCAATTCGGGCCAACGCTTCCGCCAGGCTCGGCGCGCCCGTGAGGTCGAGCGTGAGGTGGCGATCGGCGAGGCCTTCGAGGTGGACGTGCGCGTCGATCAGGCCGGGCCAGGCCCGCCCACGCAGCCGGACCACCCTGGCCCGGCGTCCGGCCGCCGGTCGCGCGCCCTCCCCCACCGCCAGGATCCTTCCGTCGACGCCCGCCGCCACCTCGGGGACGCATCCCGCAAACAGGACGGGCTGAATCACAGCCCGTAAGTCTTGGCGATGATCTCCTTCATGATCTCGTCCGTCCCGGCGCCGATCCGCGCCAGGCGGGCGTCGCGCCACGCGCGCTCGACCGGGAATTCCCGCATGTAACCGTGGCCGCCTAGGATCTGAATCGCGTCGTCGGCCACCTCGCAGGCGGCCTGCGTCGCGAGCAGCTTGGCCTGCGAGATCTCGCGCACCGGATACTCGCCCTCGTCCCAACGCTTCGCGGTTTCGTAGACGAACGCCTGGATCGCCGCGATCTTCGTGCCCATGTCCACGAGCTTGTGTTTGATGACCTGGAATTGAGAGATCGCCTGGCCAAAAGCCTGGCGGTTGCGCGCGTACTCCATGGTGTACTCGAACACGCGAGCCGCGCCGGCGATCGCGCCCGCGGCCGTGATGAGGCGCTCGCCCTGGAGCTCCCACATCAGGTTTTTGAAACCCTCGCCTTCGGCCCCGATCAGGTTGGCGACCGGCACGTGGCAGTCTTCGAACAGCAGCTCGGCGGTGTCCGACGAGTGCATGCCGAGCTTTTGCAGCGTCCGGGTGACCTGGAAGCCCGGCGTGCCCTTCTCGACGACCAGGAGGTTGAATCCGCCGTGGCCGCGCTCGCGGTCGGCCTTCGCTACCACCAGCACCCAGTGACAGCGAGCCCCGTTGGTGATGAAGATCTTGCGGCCGTTCACGACGAACTGGTCGCCTTCACGGCGCGCCACGGTCGTGATCCCGGCCACGTCAGAGCCGGCATCCGGTTCCGTGATCGCGATCGCCGCGATCATCTCGCCTCGAATCGCGGGTGCGAGCCACCTGCGCTTCTGGTCGTCGCTCCCGAACTTGAACACGGGCGGCGTGGCCATCTCCGTCTGGACGGCGACCGCCATGCTCAGCCCGCCGCCCGCGATCCTGGCCAGCTCCTCGGAGAGGACGACGGCCGAGAAGTAGTCGCCGCCCTGCCCCCCGTATTCGGGCGGGTAGCGCAGGCCGAGGAATCCCAGCTCGCCGAACCGCTTGAAGATCGCATCGGGAAAGGTCTTTTCCTCCCACTCCTCGAGGTGGGGCTGGACCTCTTTCTCTAGGAACCTCCTGATGTGCATCCGGAGCTCCTCGTGGGCGTCGGTGAAGTACATCGAGCGTGAGTTTAGGCTCGAACGGGCGGCGGGCAGCTTACGGTATGATTCCCGGGCCCCGCGCCGGGCGGGTGTCCCCATTTAGAAAATCAATCGTGTCTGGGAGTTGGATTGGGCTCGGTAATCAAGAAGCGGCGCAAGAAGATGCGCAAGCACAAGCACAAGAAGATGCTTAAGAAGACCCGCTGGGCTCGGCGCGCCCACGCGTAGGATCTAACCCTGATGGGCATCTGGATCGTCGTTGTCGTCGTCATCGTGGTCGTCGGCTGGCTGGTCCTCACCTACAACGGGCTGGTCACGGCCCGCAACCGCACCCAGGAAGCCTGGTCTGAGATCGACGTCGAGCTCAAGCGACGCCATGACCTCATCCCCAACCTTGTCAACACGGTCCAGGGCTACATGGGCCACGAACGCGGGACCCTCGAGGCGGTCACAAACGCCCGGGCCGGCGCCGTCTCGGCCGGCGCAACCGGCGACCCGGCCAAGATCGGGCAGGCCGAGAACGTCCTCAGCCAGAGCCTGCGCAGCCTGTTCGCGGTCTCGGAGAACTACCCGGACCTGAAGGCGATCGCGGCCTTCACCAACCTCCAGGAGACACTGACCGCCACAGAGGACAAGATCGAGTTCTCGCGCCGCTTCTACAACGGCAACGTGCGCGACTACAACATCAAGCTGCAGACCCTACCGACGTCGCTAATCGCGGGCGTGATCGGCTTCAAGCCGTTCGCCTTCTTCCAGGCGGATGACGCCGACCGCGCGGTGCCCCAGGTCAACTTCGGGCCCACCTCGTCATCGGGCCCGCCGACCCTCGGAACTTCGGGCCCGCCGCCCGCCACCGGCTCATCCGGCCCTCCGACCCAGAGCTAGACCACCGCCGCCAGACCTCCGGTCCGGCGCACCCGAACTCCTCGCTACGGCCACGCGAGACATGACCCGGCTGCTTTCATAAAAGCTGGATAACGAGGCGTCCTGCCATAGGCGCACCGGCTACGCAACCCCAGCGCCCGCGCCCGCCACGGCAAACGCCGGCACCGGATGGGCCGGGCTCGAGCAGCCCGCGAGGCAGAGGGAAAGGAGCAATGCCCAAACGCAGACCACTCGAACCACGGCGCGCCAAAACTACCGGGGCGAAGACGAAATCAAAACCCCGCCCGTTAAGAAATCAGCTCCACTTTCATGCCCGCCCTCGCGCCCAGCAGTTTGTCCGCGCGTGCGTCGCGCACCGCCACCTCGAGGTAACCCATGCTCCCGATGTAGACGAACGGCTCGTTCGGCCGCCCGTCGGCGTAGGTCGTCGCCGTCGCGACGATGTCGTGGTTGTGGATCCGCATTCGGCGCACGGGCGGCTTCAAGTTGGTGACTAGATTTCCGAACCCATCCGTCCACAAGACGCGCGGCGACGAATCGCCGAGCATCTTTGGAGGGTCGGTGGGCGGGCCAAGCGAGGACAGAGGAATGCCCGCCGCCAACGCCGCCGCGGCCGGCGCGAAGACGTCGCGGCCCTCGAAAGTCGGGGCGCCCTGGGGCCGCGGAGCGAGCTCGATCGCATCCTGCAGGCCGACCTCCTCGATGACGATGGCGAACAACCCGTTGTCAGGGCCGACGTAGAAGCGGCCACCCGCGCGAATCGCCAGCCGACGCCGTGAGCTGCCGACGCCGGGATCGACCACCGCCAGGTGCACCGAATCGGCGCCGAAATGCCGCGTGCCGGCGAAAAGCATGAAGGCCCCTGCCGAGACATCGAACCGCGGGACCTCGTGACTCACGTCCACCAGGACCGCGTTCGGGCAGCCCGCCAGCACCATTGCCTTCATCGCCGCCACGAGCGGCGAGCCGGAACCGAAATCCGTAGTGAAGGTGACGAGCGGCGGCCGGGCTAGAGCGCCCTGGTTACCAGTACCGTGTTTCCTTCCAGGGGTCGGCCTCGTCGTGATATCCACGCTGCTCCCAGAAACCGAGCCGGTTGCGATCCATGAACTCTAGCCCGCGCAGCCATTTGGCCGATTTCCAGAAATATTTCGAGGGCACGAACAACCGCAAAGGCCAACCGTGCTCCGGGGTCAGGTCTTCGCCCTGCCACGCATAGCACAAGAGGTTGTCCGCAGAGTCCAGCACGCTCAGCGGAACCGAAGTCGTGTAGCCGTACTCGCAGTGAGCGTTCACGTACTTCGCCTCCGGCTTCGGCTTGACGCGATCCAGGATCTCCCGAATCGGCACCCCCGACCATTTATCGCCGAGTCGGCTCCAGCCGGTGACGCAGTGGATATCGGCGGTCACGTCTTTCGAAGGGAGCGCACGAAGCTCTCCGTAGTCCAGGGTCAGGTCGTTTTCCACTGCACCAAAAACCTTGAAGTCCCACGTCGCGATGTCCGTTTTCGGCACCGGCCCGAAGCTGAGCACGGGCCATCGATCGGGGGCGGTGAGGGTCTGGCCAGGCGGAATGCGCGCAGGGTCGACGCCCTCCGGAACTCGCTTGCCTTTGAACAAAAACGCCATCCCGCGAGTATAGGAACCGGTGGTGCGCGGACGGTTGTTCCCGGCTTCAGACGCCGATCAAGCCCCGGCTATACTGGCCTCTCGCCCGAAATGCTGGCGCGTGTGGGCCTGTGGCGCAGCTGGGAGCGCGCTTGAATCGCACTCAAGAGGTCAGGGGTTCGAATCCCCTCAGGTCCACCACCGTCCTGTCTCGGGTCCACCACTTGTCTGAACTGGGACACCCTCGGGTCCACCTGCACCACATGGCCCTCATCTCTAGACGCGGCCCCCCCAACACCCTCGCTTGTGAGAGAACCACCCAATAGGGCGTCGAGGCTTTCGTCGTCGGTGAACCAGCGGTCGTCGGCAGCCCGGCCACCGATATTTCAGGCTATTTTGCGCCGGTAGGCCACCATGGCTAGCGCATAGCCGGTGACGACGATGCCGACGCACCACGCGAGGGCGATCCAGATTTCGCCTCCGACCGGCTGCTGCTCGAACAAGGATCTGATCGTGTTGACGATCGAGGTGACCGGCTGGTTTTCCGCGAAGGCACGCACCGGACCAGGCATCGACGCAGTGGGCACGAATGCCGAGCTGACGAACGGCAGGAAGACGAGCGGGTACGAAAAGGCGCTCGCTCCGTCAATCGAGGATGCCAACAGTCCGGCGATCACCGCGATCCAGGTCAGCGCGAGCGTGAACAACACGAGGATGCCGGCCGCGGCCAGCCATGCCAGCACTCCCGCCGGCGAGCGGAAGCCCATGAGGAGTGCCACCAGGACGATGACCACCACGGAGATCGCGTTGGACACCAGGGAGGTCAGAACGTGCCCCCAGAGCACGGACGAGCGGGCGATCGGCATCGAGTGGAACCGCTCGAAGATGCCGCTCTGCAGGTCGTTGAACAGGCGGACGGCGGTATAGGAGATGCCGCTGGCGATCGCGATGAGCAGGATGCCAGGCATCAGGTAGTTCACATAGTTGTGGGTGCCTGCTTGGATGGCGCCGCCGAATACGTAGACGAACAGCAGCATGATGGCGATCGGCGTGATCGTGACCGTGATGATGGTGTCCATGCTGCGCGTGATGTGTCGCATGGAACGCCCGAGCATCACGCTGGTGTCGCTGAAGAAATGGGTGTTCATTGTTGCTCCTTCTTGCCGCTTCCGACGATCGCGAGAAAGATCTCCTCAAGGGTGGGCTGCCGTTCCACGTATTCGACTTTCGTGGGCGGGAACAGGCGCCTCAGCTCCTCCAAAGTGCCCGACACGATGATGGTGCCGTTGTGCAGGATCGCGATCCGGTCGGCGAGCTTCTCGGCCTCGTCGAGGTGCTGGGTCGTCAGGAACACGGTGGTGCCGTGGTCAGCCAGGTTCTGGATCACCTGCCACACCTCGATGCGGCCCTCCGGGTCGAGGCCTGCGGTCGGCTCGTCGAGGAAGATGATCCGCGGGTTGCCGATCAGGCTCATGGCGATGTCGAGGCGGCGGCGCATGCCGCCTGAGTAGGTCGACACTCGGCGCCCGGCAGCGTCGGCGAGGCCGAATCGTCCGAGCAGATCGTCTGCCACCTTGCCAGCGTCCTTCACATGCCGTAATTGGGCGATCATGATCAGGTTCTCCCGGCCGGTGAGCATCCCGTCCACCGCTGCGAATTGACCGGTCAGGCTGATCGACTCCCGCACCCGCGCCGGCTGCGACAGGACGTCGAATCCGTTGACGCGCATCGTGCCCTCGTCCGGCTTGAGCAGTGTGGTGAGGATTCTCACGATCGTGGTCTTGCCGGCGCCATTGGAGCCGAGCAGCGCGAAGATGCTTCCGCGTGCCACATCGAAGTCCACACCCTTGAGCACCTGCAATTTCTTATAGGACTTCTGCAACCCATGGACCTGGATCGCCACGTTCGTCTCTTCCATGCTTCTTGTCTCCCTATTGCAGGCAATAACTGCAGAGCTGACATGCGGTTCCGGCGTTGGCCACCCGGTCGTTGTGGCCGGAGTGACCTGTCCGAGGCGGGCCGTCACTGGATGTCACCTCGGCTCCCTATGTTAGTGGTGTAAGCATACGACGTATACATTGAAGCAATCGTAGGTATGCGCCGCATACTTGTCAAGACCCATGCCGCATGTTGACCAAGGCAAGCACCGAGGCCTGACACGAGCCGCCATCGTCATGCGGGCGCTGAAGATCGGCGAAACCGAGGGTCTGGATGCGGTCAGCCTCCGCCGCCTGGCGTCAGAGTTCGGCGTAACCCCGATGGCGCTCTACCGCCACGTGCGGGACAAGCAGGACTTGATCAACGCGATGGCCGAGTTGGTCATGGAAGGCGTCGACCTGACGGTCGGGTTCCGGGCTTCGATGAGCTGGACAGACCGCGTGCGGCGAGCGCTGCTGAATTTCAGGGACCAGATGGACGAACGGCCACTGGCGATCCAGCTTCAAATTGCCTACGGTGGTGACAACATTTCCGCCTTCTGGAGACCGATTGAAGACGTGCTCGGTATCTTGCTGAGCGCCGGCTTCAAACCACGTGACGCGGCCAAATTGATCCGCATTGTCTCCAACCTCCTGGCCGGTTATCTCCTACTGGTACGTCCTGCACGCCCCAACCCCCATCAGCAGGGCAATATCGATCGCGAGCTGCTGCGCAAGCGTTTCGAGCTCGGGCTGTTGAGCCTGCAACGCGACCAGTTTCCGAACACCCTGGCCACTGCCCGAGGGCTCGCGGACGTATGGGCCAGCGACCCCGATCGGTCGTGGCCGGACACCGTGGACTTACTGGTCTTTGGCCTTGAGGCGATGCTGCGAAAGGGGCACCAGGGGCGCCGGGGGTAAACCGCCACGGATCGATCCCGGGGTATCAGGACCGAGCGCCAGAGACTTACGCCCCTCGAGAAGTCGGGTTTCGATCGTGAACGACTGAGATCCACCGGCCGGGCGGTGGGAGGCCAGGCTCGCCACCAAACGTTGATCACCCCACCCCAGAGAACTCGCTGCTATCAGAATTTGCTAGCATCGAAATATGGCTACTGTTCGCACAACATTCAGCCTTGACGAGGGACTTGCCGAGCGAGCGCGAGAGTTAGGCGTCAATGTCTCCGCGGCGGCCCGTGATGGTGTGGCGGCGGCGGTCCGAGCGGCGCTCGCGCGATCCGATCGAGAGGCATACCGCAAGAAGCCCGAACGCCCTGACGTTTTCTGGCCCCAAGCTGAAGCGTGGGGCGAACGGTGAGGCGAGGCGAGCTGTGGCTCGCCGAGGTTGGACGCAAACGTCGACCTGTGCTGGTTTTGACGCGAACCGAAGTGTTGGAGGTGCGAGCCCTGGTCACCGTAGCGGAGGTCACTACTTCGATCCGTGGCATTGGCGCTGAAGTCGAACTCGATCATCTGGAGGCTGGCCTAGACCGCCCATCTGTCATCAACTGCGATGGTCTTCATACAATCACACAGGCCTCACTTACCACACGAATTGGAGCAGTCGGTGACGCGGTCATGGGCCGCGTGTGCACGGCTATCAGCTACGCGCTGGGCTGAAACATCTTGGGGCCGACGCCCACGTGACCTTCCCAAAGGGCTTTGACAGCTCGGCGGAAACCGCGTCGGACTTGTGCAGCCGCTGACCGCAACGACAACACCCGAACACCCATAGGGAGGAGATTCGCCGGGATGACCGCACCAGCGCCGTCAACAGACCAGCACCAGGCGGGCAGCATCTGGCCGCTGGTACACGCCGAACGCGCCGCCCTCGCCGAGGATCTCGCAGCCCTCGACGATGCGCAGTGGGCGCATCCGTCACTGTGCGAGCGGTGGATGATCGAGGACGTCGTCGCCCACCTCACCGCGGCGGCGAGCATCGGCCCGCTGCGCTGGTTTGCCAGCGTCTTGGGTGCACGGTTCGACTTCGACCTGCACAACGATCGGCGTCTCGCCGAGTATCGCGGCGCAACACCTGCCGAGACCCTGGAGCGGTTTCGCCGCATCGTCACTAGCACTACGTCGGCCCCCGGACCGACCGCCGCCTGGCTGGGTGAGGTCGTTGTGCACGCTCAGGACATCCGCCGTCCGCTCGGGCTGGTCCGCGCGCCCTCAGTGGGAGCGGTCACCGAGGTCGCCCGCTTCTACGTCCGCCGGAACTTCGCGGTGCCCAGCCGGTCCGCTATCGAGGGCCTGCGAGTCGAGGCGACCGACGGTCCGTTCGCGAGCGGCAGGGGGCCCCTCGTCAGTGGCACGACGCTTGCGTTGACCATGGCCATGGCGGGGCGCCGCGCCTACTGCGACGACCTCTCAGGCCCGGGCGTCTCGATCCTTCGCGTGCGTTGCTCCTCCGGCTGACCAGAATGCCGGGAACGAGGCGCAGTCATTACCGGCCGCGGTAGGCGGTCCAGGGGTCGTAGTCAACCTCGAGGGGCTCCTGAGATGGGCGCTGCTCAAGAGGGACGTGCGTCAAGTTGATCCGGATTCGATACCACGCCGAGCTGCGCCCGCGCATCGCGTCGACCAAGACGTCGGCGGGTTCGAGGTGAGGGACCACCTCCGGGTGGCGCGACTTCCAGCGTTCGAGCCCCTCCCGCGCCTCCTTCTGTGTCCGGGCGCGGGCGATCTCGACCACGGGCATGGTGGTCCGGCGACGGCCGGTCGGGCCCGTCTCCTTTCCGGGAGCCGCGGGCGGGACGGCACCAGGGCGACCGCGGGCACGTGAGGGCTGCACCCGCGGCGCCTCCCCCGGCTGCCGCGGGTAGTTCGGAGGCCAGGGCGCGTCCGGCAACCCGGCCGCCTCTTGGCGCGCGGCAAGCTCCAACAGGGCTTCTAGCGACCCCGCCTCGGCATCGATCCCGGCTCCGGGATCGCCGATCGCGGCGAATCGGGCCGGGACCGTCGCCAGTGTGAAAGCCTCGGGCTCGCAGTCGGGCACCTCGTCCCAGCGGAGCGGCGTCGAGACGCGGGCGTCGGGCGTCGGCCGGACCGAATAGGCAGAGGCGATGGTGCGGTCCTTGGCGTTCTGGTTGTAGTCGAGGAAGACGCCGTGGCGCTCCTCCTTCCACCACTTGGAGGTCGCGAGCGCCGGCACCCGCCGCTCGACCTCGCGGGCGAAGGCAACCGCCGCCCGACGCACCTCGGGATAAGTCCATCTGCGCTCGATCCGGCAGTAGATGTGCATACCCCGCGAACCCGAGGTCTTGGGCCAGCCGGTCAGACCCATGTCATCGAGCACGCCCTTGGCCGCCAGCGCCACCTCGCGCACCTGCGACCACGGCACTCCCGGCATCGGGTCGAGGTCGATCCGCAGCTCGTCGGGGTGGTCGAGATCGTCGCTGCGCACGGGGTGCGGGTTGAGGTCGATACAGCCCAGGTTGACCACCCAGGTCAGTTGGGCGGCGTCGCGGACGACGATCTCTTCGGCGGTTCGGCCCGAAGGAAAGCTGAGCACCGCCGTCTCGATCCAGGGCGGGCGGTTCGCAGGCGCTCGCTTCTGGAAGAAGGCCTCCCCCTCCGCGCCCTGGACGAAGCGCTTGAGCGCCATCGGGCGGTTGGAGACGCCCCGCAGGGCGCCCTCGGCGACGGCCAGGTAGTAGTCGAGGAGGTCGCCCTTGGTGTACCCGGCAACCGGGAAGAAGACCTTGTCCGGGTTGGTGATCTGGACCTCGCGGCCCGCTATCTGCACCGGCGACCTCCAGCGACTACGGCGCCTGCGGCAGCTTGACCTCGCCCCGGCGGACCACCGGGGCGGAGGGGGGCGGCACTACCGGTCCGATGTCGCCATCGGGCGCCTCGTCGAGGTCGACGATCACCGGCGCGTGGTCGCTCGGCCCGCTGCCTTTGCGCGCCTGGCGGTCGACCCAGGCGGCCCGCACACGCGCCGCCACCGAGTCGCTGGCCAGGATCAGGTCGATCCTCATGCCGAGGTCCTGGTGGAACATGCCCGCCCGGTAATCCCAATAAGTGAAGACGCGCGAAGCGGGCCAGCGCTCGCGGACCACGTCGTGCAGGCCATGCCCGACGAGATTGGCCAGCGCCGTCCGTTCGAGCGGTGTCACGTGGGTCTGGCCGCTGTAGGCGTCAGGATCGAAGACGTCGGGGTCGGCGGGCGCGATATTCATGTCCCCGCAGACCATCCGCGCCGCAGGGCCGGCCTGAAGCTGCCGGTCGAGGGCCGCCAGCCAGGCCAGCTTGTAGTGGTAGTGCTCGGAGTCGGGGACTCGGCCGTTGGGCACGTAGACCGAGTGCACGCGGACCCCGCCGCAGGTCGCCGCGATGGCGCGTGCCTCCTGGTGAGGGAAGCCGGGGCCTCCCGGAATCCCGACTGCGACGTCATCGAGGCCGGCCCGGGAAAGGATCGCCACCCCGTTCCACTGGGCCTCCCCGTGGTGGGCGATCTGGTACCCGCGTCCGCTCAGGGCGGCTCCCAGCGCCTCCACGAACGCGTTGTCGGTCAGCTTGGTCTCCTGGAGGCAAACCACGTCCGGTCGCCGTTCGTCGAGCCAGGGCAGCAGTCGTGGTATCCGCTGCTTTACCGAGTTGACGTTCCAGGTCGCAATGCGCACCTTCGCATGATGGCCTACGGAGGCTTCGAAGGCTGGGCCCTCGGGCACTCGGCGCCCAATCCGAACCGCGGTTGCTACATTCTCTTTCCAGATGGCGACCGCCGAGAAGACCAAACAGAAATCCAAGCACAAAAAGCCGGCCGCCCAGTCCTCGCGTACGACGGCGCTTAAGAAAAAGGATTACGAAAAGGAGCTCCGACGACTCCAGGTCGAGATGCTCCAGCTCGAAGAGTGGATTCGGCACAGTAGCCTCCGCGTGGTCGTCCTTTTCGAAGGTCGCGACACCGCAGGCAAGGGGGGCGTCATCAAGCGGATGACGGCGCTGCTCAACCCGCGTTTCTGCCGAGTCGTCGCCCTGCCCGCCCCGACCGAACGGGAGCGGACACAGTGGTACTTCCAGCGCTACGTGGTGCATCTACCTTCCGCCGGGGAGATGGTCCTTTTTGACCGAAGCTGGTACAACCGGGCGGGTGTCGAGCGCGTCATGGGCTTCTGCACCGATGCCGAATATGACGAGTTCATGCGTACGTGCCCGCAGTTCGAGCGAATGCTCGTCAACTCGGGGATCATCCTCGTCAAGTACTGGTTATCCGTGAGCGACGATGAGCAGGAGCGACGGTTCAGGGCACGGATCAAAGACGTCACCAAGCGCTGGAAGCTGAGCCCGATGGATCTGCAGGCTCGCGCCAGATGGGTCGATTACTCAGAGGCGAAAGACCAGATGTTCGCTTACTGCGACATCAAGGAAGCCCCCTGGTACGTGGTCGAGACCGACAACAAGCGCGCCGCACACCTGAACCTGATCAATCACTTCCTCTCGCTGATTCCTTACGAACCGGTGGCACAGGAGAAGGTCAAGCTACCGGCAAGACAGAAACGTAAATACAACCGACCCCCGAAGAGCTCGCAGCGGATGGTGCCTGTCAAGTTCGCTGTGACGTGACCGCGTCGTAGGCGGCGGCGACGCGCTTCGGTACCACCATGCGCCACGCGTCCAACACGAGCTCGCGCATCTCGGTCTCATCGATCGCCGCCATGCGGACCAGCACCCAGTGATAGCGAAGGTCGGACGCCGACGGCTGCATGAACTTCTCCGGCGTGCCGCCCACCAGCCAATCGCGCTCTTCTTTCGGAAACGCGAACCCCATGACCGTCTCGTCGCGCGAGAAGGCCAGGTACACGATGCGGCCAACGCGAAATTTCACGCGACCCGCCACAAGGCCCTCCGTGGTCCGGGGCAGCGTCATCGCAAACCGCCGGACGTCGTCGAGCCTGGCCACGACGATGAGGTTAGGTCCGGAAGCTACAGTCACGCCGATGGCCCTGGTCCGGTGGGCGGCGATAGCAGTCCTGCTGATCGAGGCCGCCGCCGCAGCCCTCTACTCGTTCCTGCTGGCCGCCGTCGCCGCCGCTTACTGGCAGTCCGAGCTGTCGTCGCGCCAGGCTTCGACCCATCTCTCCTGGCTGGACGTTTTCACGCAAACCGTCCTGCTGGTAGCGGTCTTCGTTGTCTTCGCCGCCCTCCCCGCTGGGATCGCCATCGGGGCGGCTCGGCAACGCTCCTGGTGGCTCTGGGCCGGCTCCGCGTACGAGCTCGCGTGGGCGTTGTTGCTCACGCCGGTCGTCGTCGGACTCGCCGACGTCAGCAGGCTCGGATATCTCGGAGCCATCCTCTTCGCCATCGCCGCGCTCGGGCAGGGACGCCGGCGCTCCAGCAAGCGATGATCAGCTCAGGCTCGGCAACCGCCGCCCCTCACCCGAAGTGTTGATGAGCCGCTCCAGCCGGCTCGAGCGCGTCTTTTCGCGCTTGGCGCTCATCACCCAGTAGATGGACGTCTGCCGGTACGACGGCGGCTGCCGGCTGAAGAAGTCCCACGCAGCGCGAGCAGCCCGGAACCGCGCTTCACGCTCCGCATCCAGCGCCGCCAGGTGCCGGTTCTCGTAGGAATAGATCGCCGAGCGCGCCTCCTCGCGGCGAGCGAACGCAGCCAATCCGGCGGGGGTCATGAGCCCTTGCGCGGTGAGATCCTCCACCTTCTTGATGTTGACGGCGCTCCAGTTGCTCTTCGGTTTGCGTGGCGTGAAACGCTGCACCCTGCGGGTGTCGTCGAGCCGTCGCGCCACGCTGTCAATCCAGCCGAAGCACAGAGCCTGGTCGACCGCTTCCGACCAGGTCATGCTCGGCTCGCCAGACGACTTGCGATGCAGCACGACCCCGAGCTCGGTGGCCGTGGCGTGATGCGTGGTGAGCCAGGCGCGGAACTCGGACGCATTCTTGAAGTAGAGCTGCTCCATCCGCTCCATTAGCTCACGGCAGCCCATCCCTTCGAAGGGGCCTGGGCCGGGTGTTTTGATGTCGCTCGCGGTCCTGGCGGCGTTTATAAGTTACTCATCAAACCGACCGACGACGTCTACGTCGACGAAACCTATCTCTCGATCCGGTGGGACAAAGTCCACCGCCACGTCCTTTCGGAGTGGCGCGCCTTCGCCAACAGCATTGAACTGCGGGCGTCACTCCTGAAAGGCATCCAGGCGATTCGGGACAACCGGGCCGCCGCCTACGTCAGCGACGCCAGGAAGCTCAAGGTGATCATCCACGAGGACCAGCAGTGGATCCGCGACAAGTGGATGCCGCTCGCACAGGAGGCGGGGCTGAAGCGGCTCGCGTTTGTCACCGCGCCGACCGGCCTGGGCAAGCTGACCGTTGAGGACGTCAGCGTCCTGGTCGATCACCAGGAGCTGCAATCCCGCACGTTCGATTCCATGAGTGCCGCCAGGCAATGGGTCTCTGAGGTGTATTCGAATCACTGATGGCAACCGCACTCGCGAGGCAGCCCTCAGATCAAGACCCCGTCTACTTCAACCAGCCCGGCGTGGCGCTCGTGACGTGGAACCGTGACCTCAGGGCAGCGTGCCTCGAGTCCCAGGGCTGGGCGGACGCACGTGAATCGCAAGCAGCGCTCGACGCCGTGATTCGCGCCCTCAGGGCGCACCGCGGTTCACGCTGTCTGGTCGACAATCGCAAGAAGGCGATCAGGGCGGCCGATCAAGCATGGATCACCGAAAACTGGCTTCCCCGGGCTCTCGGCGCGGGCCTGCGTCTGACGGCCATCGTCGAGCCCGAGAGCGGGCCGGCAACGATGACCATCATGGAAGTCGAGGTGCGTTACTTCTCGACTGTGGTAAGAGCCGCGGAATGGCTCACGGACCCTCCCGCCGCCGCCTAACGCAGCTCGAATACGGGATGCCGCTCGGCTGCGTCCTCGGGATCGTCCAGCATCTCCTTGGCGCCCAGGATCGAGCCGACGATCAGCCGTCCAAGCCCCAGGGGAATCCGCCTCACGTAAGGGCCCATCAGGTCGCGAAAGAACGCCACGCGCTCTTCCTTTGAAAGTTCGATCGCTGTGACCGACTGCTGCTTTCTGCCGATCGCGAGCGTCGCCTCACCCGCAGCACGGAGATTGCGGACCCAGTTGACGTCTCCGAACGGGCTGGAAACCCAGCGGCGGCCCTCGATCTCGATCAAAGCGATCGGGGTCGTGCGAGGCTCTCCGGACTTGCGCCCGCGGATCGTGATCAGCGCGTTTGGCCCCAGGGGCAAACCCGCGCCCAGCATCCACCGCGCGAGCGGGTTGAACATGTCCACAAAGGACGGCACGCGGGACTTCGATTCGGTCAAGGTTTTCATTTGGATGCTCCTTGGGGCGTTCCAATCATCTGATTGGGTCTCCAAGATAGCACGTTCATCAATCAGTTGCTTGAGGTGCAGCCGTCGACTTTGATCCGCCGATTCCCAGCCACCGTTCGAGCTGCCGCAGGGCCTGGTCGGTGCGTGGCGCGCCGCTCAATGTCGGCAGGGTGCTAGCGGTCAACGTCGCCACGATCAGCGCCGCGACGCCGTCGGTGTCGAGCTCCGCCCGCAAGCCGCCCTCCTTGACCGCGCGGCGCAGCAGCCCGCGCATGGCCCTGTGCCACGAGTCGTACATCTCCGCCATGATCGCCGCGATCGAGCGATCGCGCGCCGACCTCAGGGCGAGCTCTGCCATCACCGCCTTCAGGTCGGGTTCCTCGATCAGGAGCTTGCGTACGGCGCGGAGGTGGTTCCGCAGCTGGTCAGCTGGAGACCCGTGCGGGGTGAGCGTCGACCGGAACCGAACCATCGCCTGGTCCAGGACACCCCTGATCAGTGACTCCTTCGTCGGAAAGTAATAGTGGAGGGTCGCGATGTTGACGCCGACCAGGTCCGCAACATCCCGCGTCCGCAAGCCCTCGAAGCCATTCTTGGCGATCAGTTGGAAGGCCGCGCGCACAAGTTCCTGGCGACGTTTTTGCGGGCCGGACCCCGCCTCGGCCTGATCCTTCATGGGGGGCTAATTAAACGCTTGATTGGCTCTCCCGACTCAGGACAGCGGCCGGGACCGTCTCCCTGCGCCGCCGCGTCGCGAGGACTGAGCCTGCAATCACGAGCACAAACCCCACGCCCATCCCGACGGTGAAGTTTTCACGGAGCACGGTGACCCCGAGCAAGGCGGCGACCGCGGGGTTGATATAAGTGATGACCGTCGCCCGAACCGGGCCGATCGCCGCGATCAGCGCGAAGAACAGGACAAAGGCCAGCGCGGTGCAGACCACGGCCAGCACGCCCACAGACTCGAGCGTATGCGCCGGCGGCACGGACCTGGGCCACTGCAGAACGGCGAATGGCAGATAGGCGATGGCACAAGCGGCCAGCGCTACCGCGATCACGCCCATCGACGGCAGACCTTTCAGGTAGCGCGAAATGATGACCGGGCCCACCGCATATCCAACCACCACGACTCCGATCTCGACCAGCGCCACCCAGTCGGAAGCCTTGAGGTCGAAGCCCACGATCGCGGCCACCCCCGCCAGGCCGAGGAGCAGGCCCCCGAGGCTCGCCACCCCGAGGTGCTCGCGGTTGCCGAGCGAAGTGGCGATCACCACGCCGACCAATGGCACGGCCGACACGAGCAGGCCGGCCAGCGAGCTGGTGATCCTCTGCTCGGCGCTCGTAAGCATCAGCCAGGGCAGACCGATCTCGACCGAAGCAAACAGGACAAGCGGGATCCAGCTCTTGAAGAGGCCCCGCAGCTCGCCACGCCAGACCACGATCGGCAGCAGGATCAGGGCCCCGATCGCGGTGCGCGCGAACACCAGCACCACCGGCGACAGGTCGTGCACGGCGATCCGGATGAACAGGTAGGGAAGGCCCCAGATCACGCTCATCGCCGCGAACAGCAAGAGGCTCCGGCGGGTCACGCCGTCAATAACACCCCCAACCGCCGGAAAGTTCCAAGCCGACAGCGCCGAGTCCGGGTACTCGCGTTCCGAGTGGTCGTTCTCTCTATGAAATGCTCAAGAACAGGTTCACGCGTTTGCTGATGTGGATGGGTCTTGCCGCCGTTGCGACTTACCTGCTTGATCCCGAGCGAGGCGAAGCGCGGCGCAAGGGCCTGCGCAAGCAGGTCAATTCGATGCGCAAGAAGGGCAAGGCGATCGGCAAGAAGGCGAATCTCGCCTAGGAGCGGCGCGTGGCCACCGAACCCGACAATGGGTCCGTGGCTCGAGCCCCCCAGGTCCTCAGCCCGCGCGCGCTGAATCGCGCCCTGTTGACGCGCCAGATGCTGCTTCGCCCGGTCAAGCTCTCCGCCGCCGCGGCGATCGAGCGTCTCGTGGGGATGCAGGCCCAGGCGCCGAACCTGCCGTATGTCGGGTTGTGGGCGCGACTCCAGGGCTTTCGAGCCGAAGAGCTCTCTTGGCTGATGCAAAGCAGGCGCACTGTGCGGACGACTCTGATGCGCGGCACGATCCACCTCGTGACGACAAAAGACGCGCTCGGCTTGAGGCTCCTGTTCCAGCCGTTCCTCGAGAGAGGCTTCTTTCACGGCAGCCCGTGGGGTCGCCTGGCCGGGAACGTTGACCCTAAGGCTCTGCTCGACGCCGGCCGCGAGATCATGGGCGAACGTCCCCACACGGTGGCGGAGCTTGCCAAGCGGCTCGAGCTCAGGTTTCCCGGTCACGACGGAGTCGCTCTCGCTTATGGAGTGCGTCATATGCTGCCGATGGTCTTCGCAACGCCTCGCGGCATCTGGCGTGCAAGTGGTCCGGTCACGCTGACGACAGTCGAAGCGTGGCTCGGCCGCTCCGCCAGTCCGATGATCGCACCCGAGGACCTCGTGCTTCGCTACCTCGGCGTCTTCGGTCCGGCGTCCGTCGCCGACATGCGCGCCTGGTCGGGCCTCGCGATGCGCCCGGCCTTCGAAAAGCTCCGGCCGCGGCTGGCCACCTTCCGCGACGAGCACGGGATCGAGCTGTTCGACCTCCCGGATTCACCCCGCCCGGCGGCGGGTGCCGCCGTCCCGGTCCGTTTGCTGCCGGACTACGACAACATCCTTCTCGGCCACGCCGACCGCACGCGGATCATGGCGCCGGGGCAGCACCTCGGCCTGTTCAGCAGCAACGGGATCATGAAAGGCTCGGTCCTGGTCGACGGTTTCGTGCGGGCGAGCTGGAAGCCGATCAGGGAGAAACCGGGAACCGCGCTTCTCATCACGCCGTTCGACGAGCCGATTCGGCGTCAAGACCAGACGCCGGTGAACGAAGAGGGATTGCGACTGCTTGCCTTTCTCGCCCCCGGGGAGAAGCACCGCGTCGAGTTCGGCGAGGTGAAAGGCGGAGCTACGCCCCCGCGGGCAGCGGGTGCAGCGCCTCGCCGACCCGGGTCTCCGCCGGTGCACCGGCCAGCGCCGCCACCGCCGCGTCGACCACCTTCGGGTTCCACTGCGTCCCGGCGCCGCGCCTGAGCTCGTTCATCGCCGAGTCCCAATTTCGGGCGGCGCGGTACGCGCGATTGGTCGTCATCGCGTCGAGGGAATCCGCCACCGGGATGACCTGGGCGACCAGCAGCAGCCGGCGCCCGACGGTGCTGTTGGGATAGCCACGCCCGTCGTACCGCTCGTGGTGCGTCAGGACGAGCTCGAGGACCTTCTCGTAGGCCGAGAACTGGGACAGGATCTCGAAGCCGAGCCGTGGATGCGTCTCCATGACGCGACGCTCCGCGTCGGTGAGCCGGTCGGGCTTGAGCAGGATCGAGTCGGGGATCCGGATCTTGCCGATGTCGTGGACCTTCGCGGACAGCTCGACCAGCTCGATCTCGGCGGCGCTCAGTCCCAGCTCCCGGCCGATTGCCTTCGAATACGTGGCCACGCGCTGCGAATGCTCGAAGGTATACGGGTCGCGGGCGTCGACTTCGTCCGCCATCCTCTCGACGGCGCGCACCGTCTCGCGAGTGAGCTGGATCCGGCGCTTCATCGAGCCATAGGCAAGGGCCGCCGGCAGGAGGCTCAACGCGGCCACCCAGGGAAAGCGGACCGCGGCGAGCGCTGAGGCCGCGCCGACCAGGTAGAGGCTCGCGAACTGCAAGCCGACTGCGTGGTGCGTGTTCAAGAAGATCGTCAGGACGCTCCTGCGGGACGAGAGGGCAATGGCCGTCGAGACCAGCAGGATGTTGAGCCCGTACATGATCACAGCGGCCGCCACCGTGAACGCCACCGCGGTGTTGGTGATCGTGCTGTGCGCCGTCACCCCGCCGAGGCTGAGGCACAGCGCCGCGACCAGGCTAGCGATGTAGAGCTGGCCGGCGTTGAACAGGAGCGACCACCCGACCTCGCCGATCGGCAGCTTCTCCTTGGACGCCCGCATCTTGCGCGCGGCGGCGATGACGACACCGATCGCCTGTGTCACGGCCACCGTTGCCGCGGCCTGCCAGGCGGGCAGAAGGAGCACCGCTGCGAAGAACACGGCGCTGTCCACGCTCACTTTCTGGCTGAGGCTGACGCGCAGCGGGAACTGCCCCGCGAGGATTCCGGCGACCAGCAGCGCGAGCACCACCCACCAGTCAATCTGGCGCCCGCCCACCCGAGACAGGCCGGCGATGAACAGCCCTGAGGCCGCGAGCACTACCGCGAAGCGGTAGAGCTCAACCAACCGGCGCGGTGCCATGGCTACGACTCTGGAATCGTGAACTTCAGATGAACCGTTTTGCCGCTGGTCCCATAGCCTCGGGCGAGCAAGGCCCCGTTGCCGAGCAGTCCCGTCGTCACCTCGTCCATGGTCGAGTACCTGAACAGCAAGCCGGTCGGGACGGTGATCGCGACATCGACCGCGGTGACGGGGCGGCCGCTTGAGTCGTAGGCCCGCTGGGTGGAGGCGGTCGCGAGCGGAAGCGCCAGGTCGAGCAGGTTGGAGGTCCAAACGCTGTCGTAGACGAGAACGACGTGCCCGCCTGGAGTGACGATCGCGACCAGGGGGTCCCAGGTGCACCACGTCGAAGAAGCAGCGGCCGAGCCGGGCGATGCCGCCAGCAAACCGAGTGCGAGCGCGCCGGCGACCACCAATCTTTTCATTTCTGACCGTCCCTCCCAAAAGGTTGCCGTATGGACAACCCTCACCCCAGCGCAATCACAACGCTCGCGGGCGGCCGATTGATCGCCCCCTTACGACCGGTTACGAATTCGCAGGGCCAACGGATCATTGGGCTCTGCGCTCAAGGGACAATTCGGGTCGTGTTTGAATCAGGCGCCCTGGCGCCGCTGGGGGAGCGAAACTTCCGGCTGCTCTGGTTCGGGCAAGCCGTATCCGCCGTTGGCGATTCGCTGGTGACGATCGCCCTCGCCTTCGCGACCCTCTCAGTCGCTCATTCGGCCACCGCGCTCGGAGTCGTGCTGGCCGCCTCGACCATCGCGCAGATGGTCGCTCTGCCCGTCGGCGGCGTGTGGTCGGATCGCCTACCCCGCCAGCTGGTGATGCTCACGTCGGACGGCGTCCGTGCAGCCGTCCACGCGCTCATGGCCGTGCTGCTGATCACCGGGCACGCCCAGCTCTGGCAGCTCATCGTCCAGGCTGTGCTCTACAGCTTCGCCGGAGGGTTCTTCTTGCCGGCCGCGGGCGGGCTCGTGCCCCAGACCGTCAGCGCCCAGCACCTGCAGCAGGCCAACGCGCTGATGGGCCTGTCGCGCAGTATCACCCAGGTCGGTGGGCCGGCGGTCGCCGGCGTGCTGGTCGCGGTGTTTGGTCCCGGTTGGGTCTTCGGCCTCGACGCGGCGACGTTCGTGGTCAGCGCGATCTCGCTCGCGCTACTTCGAGTCCCGCGCGTCTCCGGCTCAGCCCGGTCCAGCTTCTGGCGGGAGCTCAAGGACGGCATTGGGGCGGTGACCAGCCGGACGTGGTACCTCCTCAACCTCGGCGCGCATGCCTTATGGAATTTCGGTTTCGCCGCGTTCCTGGTCCTCGGTCCGATCGTCGCCAAACAGCACCTTGGGGGCGCATCCGCCTGGGGCCTGATCGGCGCAGCTTTGGGCGCCGGCGCGGTGCTCGGCGGGCTGATCGCACTGCGCATCCGGCCCAGGCGCCCCCTTGTAGTGGCGAACCTTGTGGGCGTTCCAGCCGCCCTCATGCTGCTGGCGCTGGCCGTGCCCCTGCCGACCGGCGCGATCATGGCCGTGTGCGTGTTCGGCTGGGCCGGGCTGACCCTCCTCAACGAGGTCTGGTTCGCCACCGTGCCGCAGCTGATTCCGGCCGACGTGCTGGCCCGCGCCACGTCTTTCGACTGGCTGCTCTCGATCATCGCAATGCCCGTCGGCTTCGCGGTCAGCGGGCCGGTCGCCGACCACATCGGTATTCAGCCGACCCTGGTCGCGGCCGCCGTGATCATGGCGGTGCCTTTGATCCTCATCGTGCTGGTTCCCGGTGTGCGCTCGGTCAGGCGGACATCCGACGGCCTGATCGTGGCCGGCGCGCCTCGGGCATGACCCGGCGGCGGGGACAGTGGATCGCACTCGCCCTCTACTCAGTCCTGGCGACGGTCGTCTTCGTGAGCACCTGGGTCGATCCCGACGGGAGGTGGATCGGCAGCCCCAAGGATCCCCAGCTCTTCATCTGGTATCTGGGCTGGATCCCCCACCAGCTGTCGCACGGACTGAACCCGCTCTACACCAACTACCTGTCCTATCCGCCAGGCGTGAACCTCATGTGGAACACGTCGATGATCTTCCCGGCACTTGTGCTCTGGCCGGTCACCGCTGTCTTCGGCCCGGTCGTCGCGTACAACTTGCTCATCACCGCCGGGATCGCGCTCTCAGCGTGGTGCGGATTCCTGGCCGCCCGCCGCTTTGTCGACGGCGACTTGCCGTGCTTCCTGGCGGGGCTCGTGTACGGATTCAGCCCTGGCTTGATCGCCCAGGCGCTTGGCCATCCGCATGTCGTGGTGGCTCTCTACCCGCCGATCGCGCTCCTGCTCGGGGACGAGATCCTCGTACGACGGCGGCTGCATCCGGCGCTCTACGGCGCCATGGCCGGTGTCGCCACTGCGCTGCAGCTTCTAACTGGCGAGGAGCTGCTCGCCGTGACCCTTCTGATCGCGGCCCTGGGCGCCGCCTTGCTGGCGCTGATGCATCGGGACCAGGTGAGGTCGAGCCTTCCGTACGTGGCCAAAGCCGCGGTCGCGGCCCTGATCGTTTTCATCGTGCTGGCCGCTTACCCGCTGGGCTTCCAGTTCTTTGGACCGCAGCGCGTCTTTGGCAGCGTGCAGGGCCCCGACGTCTACGTCAGCGACCTGCTGGCTTTCTTTCTGCCTTCGAACCTCATCCATTTCACCGGCAATGTCACCGAGAACGACGCGTACGTTGGGCTGCCGCTGCTGGCGTTGTTCGCAGCCGGGCTGGTGCTGGGCTGGCGAATGCCGCGCATCCGCTGGGTTGGCCTCATGACCGGCCTGGTGGCGGTGTTCTCGCTGGGCCCCCACCTGCACGTCGATGGATTCGTGACGCCGATACCCTTGCCGTGGGCGATCGTGGCCGGCCTGCCACTGATGGGCAGCGCGCTCCCGGCCCGTCTGATGACGATTGCATTTCTCGGCGTCGGGATCGTGGTCGCCTACGCCGGCGCGCGCTCTCTGACCGCCATTCGAGGGTGGCGCTACGTGACAGCCATCCTCTTGTTCTTCGGCGTGGCGATCTTCACGCCGTTGGCCTATCCGAGCGTGCCCGCCATAGCCCCGGCTTTCTTCAGAGCCGGCGGAGGCGTCGAGAACATCCCGTCGGGGTCGGTCGTGCTGGTCACGCCCTTCTCCAGCAAGCAGTCGACCGATGCGATGTACTGGCAGGCGGTGGCGGGCTACCGATTCCGGATGCCCGAGGGCGACGCGTTCACGCCGGGTCCATACCTGGGCCCGCACCCGTCATTCATTGAATCGGCGCTGGATCAGCTCGACACCGGCCACACGGTCGACGTGACCTCTGACGTGCGCACCAAAGCGCTCGCCGACATCAAGAGCTTCGGCGTCACCACCATCGTGGCCGGCCCGTCGCCGGGACAGCCCGCGATCGTGGATTTCCTAACGCAGATCGTCGGCCGACCACCGATCGACGACGCAGGGGTCAAGGTCTGGTGGATGGTCACCCCTTGACGTGCCCCCGACTGGATCTACAACGCGCGTGAACTCGGACGGCCGCACAGCCCATGGCTGGCAGGATCTATTTGCGTTGAGCGCCGGCGATAGCTCTGGTTTCCTTCGGTGGGGCCCCATCCCGAGCCGGCCTGCCCTACGGTCAACTCCCGAGGAATGGATGATTCCAGGACGGGAGTGACGAGATGAACACGAAGAGGCAACCAGGTGGCAGTGCGATGTTGGCCGGACGCGCGGTTGCCAGAATCGGCTATGGCGCCATGCAGCTGCCGGGTCCGGGGGTGCTGGGGCCCCCACGCGATCGGGCCGTGGCACTCGCGGTGCTGCTCCGAGCCGTCGAGCTTGGCGTCAACCACATCGACACGGCCCAGTTTTACGGTCCCGACGTCGCCAACGAACTGATTCACGCCGCGCTTCATCCCTACCCAGAGGATCTGGTGCTGGTCACCAAGGTCGGCGCCGAGCGTGACCGCCAGGGCGGCTGGATCCGCGCGCAACGGCCCCACGAGCTACGAGCCGGGGTCGAGGCCAACCTGCGGAGCCTCGCGGTGGAGAGGATCGACGTGGTCAACCTGCGACTCACCGGTGTCGAGCACGACCGCGGTAACAAAGCGCTAGCTGTCGACCTCGACAGCCAGCTGGCCGAGATGATTGCTCTGCGCGCCGAGGGCAAGATCGGCGGCATCGGCATCAGCAGCGTCAACATCGACCAGCTCCGCCAGGCTCTCCCGGCCGGCATCGCGTGCGTGCAGAATGCCTACAACCTACTCGACCGGGCCGGCGAACCGCTCCTCGATCTCTGCCGCGAGCACGACATTGCCTGGGTGCCGTACTTCCCCCTCGGCTCGGCCTTCGCGGGCGTGGCGAAAGTGACCGAGCATCCTGCCGTGCTGGCCGCCGCCGGGGCTCAAGGAGCCACGCCCGCCCAGGTCGGCCTGGGCTGGCTCCTGGCCCACGACCCAAACATCCTGCTGATTCCTGGCACGTCGAGCATGGAGCACCTCGAGGAGAACGTGGCCACCGCCGACGTTCGCCTCGATGCCGCCACGATGGCGGTCCTGGACGGTCTCGCCACGGCGGGCGGCCGGCGCTGACCTCGATGACCTGGCGATGGCCCAAAGGCACGTGTTCGAATCGAGGTTCGAGCCCGAGGCCAACCAGATGCTTGGGCCCAACGGCACGACGACGGCGCCGCGTCGTCAACTGTTGCGCCGCCGCGCGGTCCAAGGAGAAGTTGGCTGATTTCGGCAAAGGCGACACCTGCGTGGGAAGCCCAATTCGACGCATGCCACCGATTCCTCCTCTCGGGTGAAATACCAGGCATGCCGATTCCGGGCGCGTGTCGGTCCGATGAACCTCAGGGCGTTGGGGTCATGTTTCGGATGACGGTCTCGAGCGATCGGTTCAGAGCGCGCACTTCGTCGCGGGAGAGACCCAGGAGCAGACGCTCTTCCAATTCCAGCACGTCGTCGTTGACCGATCGCCACTTCTTCTCGCCCGCTTGGGTCAACTGAGCATTGAGGATTCGGGCATTTGAAGGACTCGGCTGACGTTCCACCAATCCCGAAGCTTCGAGCTGTTGGAGGACCTCGTTCATTGACTGGGGTGTGACGAACGCCTTGCGAGCAAGTTCGGCGTTGGGCAACCCTGGCGTCTCGGCCAACAATATGAGAACGACGTAGTGCGGGATCCCGAGTCCATGTTTGGAGACGATCTCCTGTAAGGAGAGATTGATGAGCGATTGAGCGCGCTTGACCAGGTAGCCCGACATGTCCTCGGCTCTTGTCACGACTCGCTTCTTTGCCTTCCCCATCCGCCTCCTTGCATTTATCAGGCTACCTGATACACTCTTCTCAGGTAACCTGATAACTATAAAGGAGCGAACGTGAAAGTAATCGGACCCGACTTCTTCTCACTGCAGGTCAGCGACATCGAGGTGTCTGCCGCGTTCTATTCGGAGCAGCTTGGCCTTCAACGAGCGGCCCAGAGCCCACCAGGAGCGGTCGTCTTTGCCACCGCCCCAATACCCTTTGCCGTTCGCGAGCCCGTCATTGACTTGCAGGCGGTCGAGCGTCTCGGCTCGGGCGTTGCACTGTGGCTCAAAGCCGATGACCCCCAGGCCCTGCACGATCGGCTTGTCGAGGCCGGGGTTCGAATCGTCACCGAGCCGTTCGATGGTCCATTTGGGCGGACGTTCGTATTTGCCGACCCCGATGGATACGTCCTTACCATCCATTCCTGAGCAAACGGAGGACGGGTGCCAGGCTTCATCTCCGACAGCCCCCTCGCCCGCGAGTTGATCCGCATCGGCGACGAGGCGATCGCCACTGAGGACGACGCCAAGCTCCGCGCGTACTTCAGGCATGACTACGTCTTCCACGGACCGGGCGGCGACTTGAGCTTCGCGGAACTCAGCGCTTACTTCGCCTCGTTGCGGGGAGGCTTCAACAACCTCCGAATCGTCCGCGAGCAGATCATCGTCGACGGCAACTTCCTGGCGGCGCGCACTACATTCTCCGGCGACTTCACCGGCGTCTTCACCTACTCCCCCATCGGACCCCTTGAGCCGACCGGCCAGCACCTCGAATGGGAAGTCATTGGCACGTTTAGGTACGACGACGGTGGGCGTCTTGCCGAGGAATGGGTGCAGACCGATTACCGCAGCTTCTTGACCAAGCTCGGCGTAAACACGACGGAGTCCTGACTCCATGCATCGCCTCCGCTGCGACCTTGGCCAGCAACGAGTTCGCCAGCAGGTCAAGCACAGCACTACGCCGACCCGCCGTGAGGCGGGCACGCCGCCGACGCGGTGATCCTACTCGCCGGCCTGCTCCGTAGGCTGCACGAGAAGCCCGAGCAGACGGCCTTCCGCTCAGCACATTGGTGTAACGAACGACGAGCCGCGGTTGAGACCCGTACCTAGGCCGTGCCCTTGCAGCGCCCCACGCGGAGTAGATTGGGGCTAGAACCCGAGACGCGCCAGCGGTTCCACCAACTCCTGTTCCTCATACGCGAGGTGGGATAGAAGCGCGTCGGTTAAGTAGTCAATCGCACTCTGGATAGCGTCGTGGTTTTCCGGCCTTGTCATATGTTCAGTGAGCGCCCGGTCGACCTCCTGGATCGCGTCATGGATAACGAGGTGCTCCTCGGTCAACCGATCGATCACTGGCTTGAGCTGCGGCTCGCGGCGCGCAAGGTGCGGAAACATTGAGACGTCTTCGACGCCGTGGTGCTGCGTGACGACGCCGCAGTAGCGGGCGCAGAACGCCCCGAGCGTCCAGTCGTTCTGGCGGACCGCCATCTTGTTGAGCGCCGCTCTGGCGTCCCCGGCACGCATCGCCCCGTCGCGGACCTGCCGCAGGATGTCCCTTAGCTCTGACAGCTCGCTTCGGAGCAGGTCGTGCACCTCGATCAGCGCTTTCCCGTCTCGACGTCCCTGGTCTGTGTAGTTCACCTCCGGGCCCGACCGGTCCCGGTGCGGCCGTGTCGATTCGTCCCACGGAGCCCGTTCGCTGAGGCGGACCCCTTCGTCCTGCGTGGGCGCCACCCCGAGCCTCTCGTCCTCAGTCTCAAAATGCGTCGCCGTTTGCGCTTGCGCGCTCGCGCTCACGGGGGACGATCCCACCGCCGCACGTGTAGGGCTCAACCCGGGCAGCCGCGCCTCCTCGACAGCCTCTCGAACGCGGGGCGCGACCTCTGCCGCGAAGTCCGTCATTGTGCGTGGATCGTTTGCAGTCACCACGAAGGTAGAGATCCCATCTTCGAGCGCAAGCCTGGCGAGCTCCGTAGCCATCTCGCGCGCAGGCGCTTCATATGTTCCCAGGTTCAAGAGTCGCCGGATTGCTTGCGGTTCGCGGCCTGCGCCGGCGGCCGCCGCGTCGATGATGGCGTTTCCGGCGGCGAGGCCGCCTGGTTTAAGCCCGCCGACGGTGGGCAGCCACCCGTCGCCGAGCCGGCCGACCAGCCTCAGCATCCGAGGCTTGAACGCGCCGACCCAGATGCTTATGTCGTGCAACGGCGCCGGCCCGCGCAGGGCTCCGGCCAGCCGGTAGTGCTTGCCCTCGAACCGCACGCCTCCCCGCTTACCGGCGTCCCACAGCTGGCGGATCACGTGGATGGCTTCCTCGAGAGCTTCCACACTGTCGCCAACGTCGAGGCGCCGGCCGCCCATCGTCTCGATCGCGTCCCATGCCATACCCGCGCCAATACCGAGCTCGGCGCGTCCGTGGCTCAGAATGTCGAGGCTCGCGACAGCTCGCGCCAATACGGCCGGGGGCCGCATCGGCAAGCTCAGTACGTTGGCCGCCAGGTGGACACGACCGGTCCGCGCGGCCACGAAGGACATCAGGGTCAAGGCGTCAAAAGCGCCTGGCGAGTAGGGGTGATCGTTGAACGTGACAAGGTCGTACCCCACCTCTTCGGCGAGCGCCGATAGGGCCACCACGTGGTCCGCGGACTTGGCCGATGGGGCAATGAAGACGCCGAACTGCAGGTCGTGCCCGTAATTAGTCATTCAATTTCAGCGTCGATCAAGCTCGAGCCAGGACGGTACTGCAACGCCGATGCCCCAGCCGAAGAAGACGAGGCCGAGACCGTGCGCGTCTATCCCGATCGGGGGTGGGCTGCGAGTCGCTGGCAGGGTCGCATTAAAGCGCCTCCAATCCCGCGGCGCGGATAAGAGGGCGGTACAGCGTGCCCCTCTCCTCGTCGCTGAGGTTGCGGAGCAACTGGTCCTCCACAAGGGCTGATCCGAGCGTAGGCGCTGCTCAGAGCGACACCACTTGCAGGCGCAGGTAGACGGTGATGGCTGCCAGCACGCCGAGGACTACCGTGAACGCAAGCGCCGGAAACTCGCTCCTCCTGGCATGGAAGATCGCCGCGCCCACCATGACGAGCACCAGCCCGGCCGCGGCCAGGGGCGCCAACCAGGAAAAGAGGTGGAGGGCCGGCGGCACGATCAGACCGAAGGCTGCGGCCAATTCGGCCACCCCAATGAACTGGCGCAACGCCGGCGGTAGCCTCGATGGAGGCCGTCCTCGCCCCGCCATTCGCTTGGCAGCAGCACCGTACGCCACTGTGTAGAGCAAGCCATGCAGAAGGAAAACGACCGCGAGAAAGATCTGGAGCACCCACGCCAATGTGTTCATGGGCCTAAGCCGGTACCGGCGCCACTCGCATGGCACGCAGCGCAGTCGCCCACCGAGTCAATTCGCCGAGGACCTTCTTGAGGCTGTTCTCGAGGGTTTCATCGGGGACGAACTGTCCGTCGTGCATGTACTTCGGGACCATGTGAATGTTCACGGCCTCGGCCAGCGGCACCATCTTCAGGGTCGTGACGACCTGCTTGGCCATCTGGACCGAGCGCATGCCGCCCGACATTCCGCCGTAGCTGACAAACGCTACGGGCTTGTAGTTCCACTCGTGGATGAGGAAGTCGAGCGCGTTCTTGAGGCTGCCCGGCATCCCGTAGTTGTACTCGGGCGTGACGATGAGGATCGCGTCCGCGGCGTCGACTCGCTTGCTCCAGGCGATGGTGTGCGGCTTCGTGTAGTTGCGGTGGAAGGGGTGATTAGGCTCGTCGAGCATGGGCAGATCCATGAGCGCCAGGTCCGCGACGTCGACCTCGAA
>DATMKM010000065.1:0-2465 GCA_035571315.1 Candidatus Acidiferrum sp. | reverse complement strand
CTGTAGATTGATTTCTCCCAAGAGTTCGTGTATCTGCGACGAAGAGAGTGTGACCCGGTACAGGCCGGCGTACAGTCGCACGATCTCAACCAGCGTGAGACTCGAGTGGAAGCTCGTAGCCTGCAGTTGGACTCCGAGCTGGGCCTTGGCTTGCAGCGGGTGAGCGCGGGCGTCGATCTCTCCGATCACTATCTCTCCGGCTGCCGGACGCAGTAGTCCTTCGATGGCGCTTAGCGCGCTGGTCTTGCCCGCACCGTTGGGACCCAGCAGTCCATAGATCTCCCCCTCACGAACCTCGAGGTCAATTCCGTCAACGGCGACGATCGGACCATAAGCAACGCGAAGCCCGCTGACCCTCAGCGCTAGTCGTAAGGCGGTGCTACTGGGCTGCGTCGTTGTCAGGGCGTACTCCGGGAGTACATGCTGACAGTTCAGGGCGATCGTTGACGTGACGCGGGCAGTCCGTCGGTTCGAGTCGACTTCAGGCGAGACTGAGTGCCCTTCTCGTGTTTGCGCTGGGAGGCAGAGCTGCCAGGCCTCCTAGCCTCTCAATCGCCGCCGGGACGGCGATGCCGGTTTCGTCCATCGGCCTCGACTCAGCCGCCAGCGCTTTTCGCCTTTTGCAGCTCGGCGATCTGCGCACGCGCCGCGTCGACAAGCTCGCCGTTGGTGTTGGCGTGGCCCGCAAGGCCCCACCCGCCTTCAATTGCCTCGGTAAGGAGCACCCAGGTCCTCGCTGTAACTGAGGGATCTCCGGCCGCAGCCGCGATCAGGTCGGTGAACTGGCGGACCACGGCAAGCTGCTTCTCCCGGTTGAGCGCGCCTGAATTGGTGAGTACCTGCACCCTGACGTAGTTGCCGTCTCCCTCGACGTTAGAGAGGGCGCCATCCGGCAGGTCGTGGATGAACGCCGCGGTGTTTTTGCGGAACATCGGGATGTCCGGGACCTGTTCGATCTTCATCAGCGTGGAAGCCAGGTCGCGTGCGAGGGCTTTTGGATTCGCGAACGTACCGCCCGAGGCATAGACGTCGATCATTGGCATGGGTTCTTCTCCTATTGCTTGACGGCAGCCACGTTGGCCGCGGCTTCGATCAACCGCACCACGTCGGCCGGATGGGACACCATCGCCAGGTGGCTGGTCGGCACCTCGATGATGGTCGCCCCCATCCGCTTGGCGAACATGCGCTCAACATCGGGCGGGATCGCCTCGTCGTTGGTCGCGACTAGATACCAGGACGGATGCGACTTCCAGGCGGGCACCCCCATCACGTCCTCAAAGGTGCTCATCGACAGACTCTGTTGAACCGCGTACATGACCTTTGCGCGGCTCCTCTCGACGTCGGAGGCGAAATGGGTTACGAAGTCCTCTTCGGGCAGCCAGGCGAAAGCCTGCTCATCGACGATGAGATGTGCTAGCGCCGGCGTGGGCGGGCCTCCACTGAGCAGGCCGCCAAGCGATTCGCCCTTGTCCAGACCGAAGGCGGCGACGTAGACGAGCGCCACAACGTTCGGCGCATCTACGCCCAGCGCGGTCATGATCTGCCCGCCGTAGGAGTGGCCGGCGACGACTGTCGGACCCGTCTGGCGTCGGAGGACCTGGCGCAGACGGGCGACGTCAGCGGCAAGCGAAGTCTCGGGAAACTGCGGCGCCGTGACGGTAAACCCTGATGCCTGCAACGATTTGATTACATCGCTCCAGCTCGAACCATCCGCCCAGGCGCCGTGGACCAGTACAACGTTCGGTTTGTCACTCATGCGAGGAGCGTGCGCGCGGAGCAGCCTGCTTCGCATGAGTCAACCGACTCGTTTCTTAGTCGCCCACCCGGTCTGCAAACGAGTTGCGCAGCTGGGCGCGCGCGGTGATCTCCAGCTTCGGAAATATTCGATACAGGTGGCCGCCGATGGTTCGCGGCGACAGGAAGAGGCGTTCTGCGATCTGACGGTTCGACAAACCTTCGGCGGCGAGCTGGGCGATCTGGAGCTCCTGCGCGGTCAGACGATCGCGGAGATCGGGCGCACGGCGCCCAACCTTCTCTCCGGTAGCGCGCAGCTCCTGTCGCGCTCGCCTGCTCCAGGCGGTGGCGCCCAGCGCATCGAAGAGAGCCACGCTCTCCCTCAGCGGCGCCCGTGATTCGGCGCTGCGCCGACGCCGTCGCAACCAGCGCCCTAGTGAAAACAATGTCCTGGCTCGAAGAAACGGATAGCCTCCAAAGTCCTGAGCGAGCGCCGCGGTGAACAAGGGCTCCGCCCGATCCTCCGCGGCCAGGAGTGGCCTGGCGCACGCCAGGTTGAGGCGGAGAATCGGTGGCTCTGAATGCTTGGAGATCGCTTCGAGCTCCCCGATCACGTCGGTGAGCCGGCTGGTCTGTCCGCTGACGGCGGCGGCCTCGACGAGATCCAGCAGGGCAGGCCAGCGCATGAAGCGGTGGAACGTCGAGTCGGTCTCGTCAAAAATGGGCCACAG
>DATMKM010000064.1:0-13822 GCA_035571315.1 Candidatus Acidiferrum sp. | reverse complement strand
CATATCCAGCTATCGCGACCTCGCCAATCAGGAGATCGTGCTTGGCTCGCACACGCACCTCGACCCGGTCAACGGCTCAGACCTGGTCCTTTCGCTCGACGCCAACATCCAGTACGCGGCGGAGCAGGCGCTCGCCGACGGAGTCAAGAAGTACAACGCCGAGAGCGCGAGCGTGCTGATCATGGACCCGAGCACCGGCGGGATCATCGCGTCGGCCGACTACCCCAGCTACAACGCGAACAACTTCGCGCAGACGGACACGGCGCTGTTCAAAGACAACGTATCGAGCTACGTCTACGAGCCGGGTTCCGTGATGAAGGTCGCCACGCTGGCGGGCGCGATCAACTCGGGCGCGATCACACCCAGCACCGTGATCAACGACCCTGGATATCTCAACGTCGGCGGCTATCGCATCTATGACTGGGACCGCAAGAACCACGGCAACATCAACTACACGTACGTGCTTCAGGACTCGCTCAACGTGGGTGCGATGAAAGCCATGCTGGCCGAGGGCCACGCCGCCTTCTACAGCTACCTGCAGGGCTTCGGACTGACGCAGCCGAGCGGGATCGACGTGGCGGGCGAGACGACGGTGCCGCCGCCCCCGGCGGGCCAGATGGCTGATGCGCAGTACGCCACCGCCTCCTTCGGCCAGGGGATCGACGTCAACATGGTCCAGATGCTGGCCGCGGTCAACGTGATCGCGAACGGCGGAAAGTACGCGCCGCCATCCGTGGTGGAGCGGGTCGGCACGGCGATCAATCCACTGCTGCTGCAGCCGCAGCGCCAGGTGATCAGCCCATCCGCGGCCGCGCAGATGACGGCGATGATGGAAAACGTAGTCCAGCACGGCTCTGGGTACACCTCCCGCGTGCCGGGCTTCGAGCTCGACCAGACCGCGAAGACGGGCACCTCCCAGATCCCGGTCAACGGCCAGTACACACAGGACGTCTGGGCGTCGTTCGTCGGGTTCCTACCGGCCCAGCACCCGAAGTTCACGATGCTGGTCGTCATCCGCAAACCCCACGCCGCGGGGAGCGCCCGCGACTGGACCCTGAACGACGGCTACATCACCGCAGGGCCGATCTGGCAGAAGATCGCCCAGGCCATGGTCGTCGACTGGCACATAACGCCCGACCCCCGATAGGGGTTCTCATATACGTATGAAGCTGTCGCTCCTCGAGATTCTCGAGGCGACCGGGGGCGGTGAGGTCGGCGGAACCCAGGTCGGAAACACCTTTTCGAGTTTTCACACCGACTCGCGCGAGGTCGTCAACGGTGGAGTCTTCTTTGCCCTGCGCGGCGCCGAGATGGACGGCCATCGGTTCGTCCACGACGCGATCAAGCGCGGCGCGACCGCGGTCGTGGTCGAGAGGCGCATGAACGTCCCGACCGGGATCGCTGAGATTCGAGTGCCCGAAACCTGGGCGGCGCTTTACGCGCTCGCCGCCTACACGCTGGAACACGTCAGCCCACTCGTGGTGGCGGTCACGGGCAGCAACGGGAAGACCTCGACCAAGGAGATGATCG
Organism: Candidatus Acidiferrum sp.; assembly: GCA_035571315.1. Classification (GTDB taxonomy): domain Bacteria; phylum Chloroflexota; class Dormibacteria; order Dormibacterales; family Dormibacteraceae; genus Palsa-870. The sequence continues at coordinate 12,292 of DATMKM010000064.1, read as the reverse complement.
CCGCGATTCTCGGACAGCGCTTCAACGTCCTGCGCACGAGCGGCAACCTCAACACGGAAACCGGCGTTCCGCTCACCATGCTTGCCCTGCAGCCCCACCACAACGCGCTCGTCCTCGAGATGGGCATGCAGCGTCCTGGCGACATCGGCCGCCTGGTCGCGCTGGCGCGACCGGCGATCGGCGTCATCACCAACATCGGGACGGTTCACATGGAGTTCTTCGAGTCGCGCGAGGAGCTGGCCCGCTCCAAGGGCGAGATGGTGGCCGGCCTCAACGAGCACGGCACCGCGATCCTCAACGCCGACGACCAGTTCTTCCCGATGCTGGTCGCGATGACCGCCGCCCGCGTCCGGAGCTTTGGCGTGGTCGCCGGCGATTTTCGGGCGGAAGGCTATCAAGCGCTCGAGGGGGGCGGGCAGTTCTCGGTGCGCGGAGTCGATGTCAAGCTCGGCCTCGAAGGACGCCACCAGGCGGTGAACGCCGTCGCGGCCCTCGCGACCGGGGTCACGGCCGGCGTGACGCTCGCGGACGGCGCCGCGGCCCTCGCGAACGTCGCCGTCGAGCACCGCCTCCAGGAGCTGCCGACTGCGCGCGGCTACACGATCGTCGACGACGCGTACAACGCGAGCCCGGAGTCGATGATCGCCGCGTTCGAAGCCCTCGCCGAGAGCCCGAGGCGAGGACGGCTGCTCGCGGTCCTCGGCCAGATGGCGGAGCTGGGCGCCGTGTCCGAGGAATCGCACCGGCGCGTCGGCCTGCGCGCGGCCGAGGTGTTCGACGCCGTGTGCGTGCTGGACGGCGAGCGCGCGCGAGTGCTCGCTGAAGCGGCGGGCGCCGAACTCGTGGCCGGCCGCCCCGCGGCGCGGGACTGGGTGCGCCGCAACGCCCGCGAGGGCGACCGGGTGCTGGTCAAGGGTTCGCACTCCACCCATCTCGACGAGGTGGTCAGGGAGCTGACCGAAGCTTGATCCTCGATCTGCTCACGTTCGTGGTCACGTTTGTGATCGCGTTCGTCCTCTACCCGCCGTTCATCGGCGTCCTGCGCAGGATGAAGGCGGGCCAGGTGATCCAGGAAGAGCTGCCCGACTCACACCAGAAGAAAGCGGGCACGCCAACTGCGGGCGGCATCCTTTTTGTGGCCATCGCGGTCGTCGGCGGAGCACTCGCGTCACTCGCCGGTCACCAGGGCGCGCTGCCTGCACTGGCGGGCCTGCTGGTCGGAGGTCTCGTCGGGTTCGCCGACGATCGCAGCAAGCTGATGGTCGGCGCCCGCGGAATCCCCGCGCGGCTGAAATTCCCAGTCCAGCTCTTGCTCGCTGTTCCCATCGCGTGGCTCGCCATCTTCGGGGGCGCAGCGCATCAGCTGTTCCTGCCCGCCACGCCGTGGCTCGTTTTTCCATTCGCCGTGGTCGCGATTGTGGCCACCGCCAACGCGGTCAACCTGACCGACGGAATGGACGGCCTGGCGGGCGGCCTGTCCGCGATCGCGGTCGCCGCCCTGGTCCTGCTTCTCCCCGGCGCGCCCGCCGGTGAGAAAGCGGTGGCGATGAGCCTGTGCGGCGCGCTTGTCGCATTTCTCGTCTTCAACCGGTATCCCGCGCGGGTCTTCATGGGCGACACCGGTTCGCTGGCGATCGGTTTCGCCCTGGCTGCGATGGCCGTGCAGCAGGGGGTGATCCTTCTGCTGCCTCTTCTCGCGTTGGTGTTTGTACTCGAGACGCTGTCTGTCATCATTCAAGTGGCCTACTTCAAGGTCACCGGCGGCCGCCGAGTTTTCACGATGACCCCAATTCACTACACGTTCCACCACGCGGGTTGGTCTGAGAACCGCATCGCGCTCTCCTTTTGGGGCGCGGGGCTCGTCTCGGCGCTGGCTGCTGCGGGGGTGGCGCGCCTGGTCACGTGACCGCCCTCGTCGTCGGCGCGGCGCGCAGCGGGATCGCGCTGGCCAACCACCTCACGAGCGCGGGCGAGACCGTGCGCGTGGTCGATCGCAGGCCCGCGCGCGAGCTGCGCGACGCGATCTCGAGGATGCCCGCCGGCGTCGATTTCCGCCTGGGCGATGAATCAGGCGTGCTCGACGGAGTGGATGTCGTGTACGCCAGCCCGGGCGTGCCGTGGGATGCCCAGCTGTTGAACGACGCGAGGGCGCGCGGCATCAAGGTCTCGAGCGAGATCGACCTTTTTTTGGAGCTCTGTCCCGGCACCGTGGTCGGGATCACAGGCACGAACGGCAAGACCACTACCACCGCGCTCACGGGCGTCGTGCTCGCCGCGGGCGCTCGGCCTGTGATCGTCGGCGGCAACATCGGCGAGACGGTGCTGGACCGCCTGCAGGAAATCACGCCCCGGCACTGGGTGGTGCTCGAGCTGTCGAGCTTCCAGCTGGAGTCGGTCGACTGGCCGCGCCTGCACGTCGGCGTGATCCTCAACATCACTCCCGACCATCTCGACCGCCACGGCACGTTCGAGCGGTACGTCGACATCAAGGCGCGCGCGATCGAATTCGCGGGCCGCGACGATTTCGCGGTCCTCAACGGTCGCGACGAGACGGTCCGCGGCCTGGCGTCACGCACTCAGGCCCAAGTCGTCTGGTTTGACGAGCATCAGCCGATCCCGCCCATGCCGCTGCCCGGCCGGCACAACATGGAGAACGCACTGGCCGCAGCCGCGGTCGGACGGATCGCCGGTCTCTCCGACGAGGCGATCAACACAGCCGTCCGCTCGTTCCGAGGCGTCGAGCACCGCCTCGAGCTGGTGGGCGAGTGGGCACAGGTCCGCTGGTACAACGATTCGAAGGCCACCAACCCGGACGCGGGCCGGGTCGCCCTGAGTGCGTTTCCCGGCGCGCCGGTCGTATTGATCGCGGGCGGCTACGGCAGCGGCTTCGAGCTCAAAGACTGGGTGGCCGACGCGCTCGCCAACACGGAAGCCGTGGTGCTGATCGGCGCTTCCGCGGACCTGCTTCAGGAGGCTCTGCGCGAGCATCCCAAAGTCGTCCGGGCGGACACGCTGGAAGATGCCGTTTCCAAAGCCGCCACCCTGTCGCGCCTGGGCGGAGTCGTGCTGCTCAGTCCCGCCTACAAGAGCTTCGACATGTTCAAGGACTACGAGGACCGAGGCAACCAGTTCAAAGCTCTGGTCCACAAGCGGTTCGCGGTTTGAGCTCGACCGTACGAGAAAAAAAGCAGCCCGACCGGCTGCTGCTTTTCACGACCGTTCTTCTCTGCGGGGCGGGCCTGGTGATGGTCACGAGCGCCAGCGCCGCCCTCGCCTACACGCAGCATGAGTCGGCCTTCTACTACGCGGAGCGCCAGGCGGTGTGGATGACGATCGGCTTCGTCGCCCTGTTCGTGCTCAGCCGCATCGACTATCACAAGCTGCGCCCGCTCGCGCCGGCCGGTGCGGTGACGGTGGCGCTCCTCATGGTCCTGGTGCTCGTGCCGCACCTCGGCGTGACCGTAAACGGCGCTCGCCGGTGGTTCAACGCTGGACCGCTGGGTACTTTCCAGCCATCCGAGCTTGGCAAGCTGGCGTTCGCGGTCTTCATCGCGTACTGGATCGACCGACACGCCCAGCAGATCGGCGATTTTCGAAAGACCTTCGTGCCGTTTGCCGCGATGCTGGCAGGGGTGCTCGTCCTGCTGATGTTGGAACGCGACCTCGGCACGGCGATGGTCGTGGTCGGAATTTTCATCAGCGCCTACTGGGCTTGCGGCGGGCGGATCCGACACATGATCCTGCTGCTCGCCGCGCTGGGCCTTGGCTTTGTCGCCCTGACGGTGTTCGAGTCGTACCGGATGGCGAGGTTGACCGCGTTTCTGAACCCCTTCGCCGATCCGCTGGGATCGGGCTTCCAGGCCACCCAGTCGATCTACGGGCTTGCTTCAGGTGGATGGTTCGGAGTCGGCATCGGGCATTCGATCGAGAAGTACGGATGGCTACCTGAGGCGCACACGGACTTCATATTCGCGATCGTGGGCGAGGAGACGGGGCTGGTCGGCACGACGCTGGTGATGCTGGGGTTTCTCTTCTTCGGGCTGCGGGGTTACCGGGCCGCCCTTCGCGCGCCGGACCGTTTCGGCGTCGGGCTCGCGGCCGCGATCACCACCTGGGTCTGTTTTGAAGCGTTGTTGAACATGGCGACGGTGACCAACACACTGCCGATCACAGGCGTGCCGCTGCCGTTCTTCAGCTACGGCGGAACGGCGCTGGCGACCACGCTCGCCGCGGTGGGGGTGCTGCTCAGCATCGCTCGAAGTGGCACAGGATCTTCACTCGGGAGGACAGATGAGGCTTTTGATCGCTGGCGGCGGGACCGGAGGGCACCTGTATCCGGCGCTCGCGGTCGCCCGAGCGTTTCGCGCCGAGGAGCCTGACGGCGCGGTGCTCCTGGTCGGACGCAGCGGCGGCCCGGAGGAGCAGCTCGTGCCCGCGGCGGGCTTCGAGCTCGCGACGGTGAACATCCGCGGGCTCGACCGCGACGCCCTCTGGAAGAACGTCGCCCTGCCCGCGGTCATACCGGCCTCGCTGCGCGCCGGCCTCCGCATCGTCGATCAATTCCGGCCCGATGTGGTGCTCGGCATGGGCGGCTACGTGATGGCCCCCGCGGTGGCGGCGGCTCGAATGCGCGGGATTCCGTACGTCCTGCATGAGAAGGACGTGCGGCCAGGGCTCGCGACTCGCATCTTTGCCGGCGGTGCGGCCGCCATCTGCACGACCCTCCCTGGAACCGAGCAACGGCTCGGCGGCCACCGCATCACACTCACGGGCGTTCCGCTGCGCGAGGGCTTCACGCCCCGCACGCCGGAGATTCCGCCGCGCCGGCTTTTGATCACGGGCGGAAGCCAGGGGGCGCGCAACCTGAACCAGGCGGTCTGGTCGGCGCTCGACGAGCTGGCCGGACTCTTCGAGGAAGTCGTGCACGTGGCCGGGCGGCAAGGTGCGACCGGCGTGACGGAGCACGCCCATGTGCGTTATACGGGGATGGCCTTCACTGATGACATGGCGGACCTGATGTCGCGCGCGGACCTCGTCGTGAGCCGCGCGGGGGTCGGCACCATCGCCGAGGCGACGGCGGTCGGCCTGCCGATGATCTTGGTCCCGGGGACCTTTGGAGGCGGCCACCAGGAGGAGAACGCCGCCGCGATGGTCGACGCCGGCGCGGCGGTGCGGCTCGGCGACGTCGAGCTGAACGGTGCAAGCCTCGTCGCGACGATCAAGGGATTGGACGCCGGTCGCCTGCGCGCGATGAGTACGGCCTCCATGTCGATTGGACGGCGCGATGCGGCGCAGCGGGTTTTGCGCGTGCTGCACGAGGTGGCCAGACGGTGAGAGTCCACCTGATGGGAGTTGGCGGCGCGGGAGTCTCGGCCCTCGCCCGCGTCTTCCTCGCCCGCGGCGATGAGGTCAGCGGCTGCGACGCGAAAGAGTCGGAGACGACCGAGGAGCTCGAGGACGCCGGCGTGCGCATCCTGATCGGCCACGACCCCGAGCACGTCCTGTTCCAGGACCTGCTCGTGTACAGCGGCGCGATCAAGGGCTCGCCAGAGCTCGACGCGGCGCGCGCCATGGGCCTCGCGGTGCTGAGCCGGGCCGAGATGCTGGCGCAGCTGATCAACGAGTCCGACTCGATCGCGATCGCCGGCACCGCCGGAAAGACGACGACGACCTACATGCTGGGGCACATCCTCGTCGTGGCCGGCTACGACCCCACGGTGCTCGTCGGCGATGGTGCGAGCGCCCGCGCGGGCCGGTCGAGCTGGCTCGTCGCGGAGACGGACGAGTCGGACGGGACGCTGACGCTTCACCATCCGCGCCGCGCCATCGTCACCAACATCGAGCTCGATCACCCCGACCACTTCAGGGACGTCTCGGCGGTGCGCGACCTCTTTCAGTGGTTCATCGCGAATCTGCCTGAGGACGGTCTCGCGGTGCTGTGCGCCGACGACGATCTGGTCCGCGAGCTCAAGCCCAGGGCGCGACGGGTCACTTACGGCTTCCGGCACGACGCGACCTATCGCTGCGAGCACATCCGCCCCTTCCCGATCCACCACGACGGCACCGAGCTCGGCCGCATCAACCTCCGGCAGCCTGGCCGCCACAACATCCAGAACGCGACGGCCGCGGCGGCGATGGCTCTCGAGATCGGTGTGCGGTTCGCGGACGTGGCGGCGGCGCTGGAGTCATTCCCCGGCGCGCACCGGCGCATGGAGCTATTGGGCATCTTCCAGGGCGCGACCGTCTACGACGACTACGCGCACCACCCGACCAAGGTGCGCGCGACGATCGAGGCCGCGCGCGAGCTGCGTCACCGCCGCTTGATCGTCGTCTTCCAACCACACCGTTACTCACGCCTGGCGGCGTTCATGTATGACTTCACGCGGTCTTTCGAGGGCGCGGACAAGGTGCTCGTGCTCGACGTCTACAGCGCGGGCGAGCAGAACACGTCAGGCGTACAGGCCGCGGACCTCGCGCACCAGATGCCAAACGCCACCTACGCCGGCGACTTCCAGACGGCGCGCGAGATGCTCGAGAGCCTGGTCGGTCCGGGCGATCTCCTGCTCCTGATGGGCGCGGGCGACATCAACAAGTTGGGCGATGAGCTGGCGCACCGCGTCTAAGGTCAAGTGGCTCGCCTCGCTGCCCGGGGTCAGCGAGGACGAACCGCTCGCCGCGCGCACGTCGTTCGGCATCGGCGGGCCGGCTGACTTCTTCGTCGAGCTCGGCCGGCCGCAGGCGATCGAGGAGCTGATCGGGGGCTGCGCGGAACGCGGCATTCCTTATCTGCTGCTGGGGGCGGGCACCAACCTGCTGATCGCCGACGCAGGGGTCGAAGGCCTGGTGGTCAGGGTGGTCAACCGCGAGCACCAGGTCGACGGCCGGCTGGTGCGGGCCGGCGCGGGGCTGAAGATGATGCGTCTTGCGCGCATCGTCGCCGACGCGGGTCTGCGTGGCTTCGAGTTCGCGATCGGCGTGCCCGGCACCGTCGGTGGCGCGGTGTACCAGAACGCCGGCTGTTGGGGCAAAGAGCTGCGCGAGGTCCTTGTCTCGGTCGACGGATTCCTGCCCGGCGCCGGGCTCAAGACGTGGATGCCGGCCGACCTCAAGTTCGGCTATCGCACGTCTGCGCTGCGCGAGGGAGCGCTCAAGGGTGGGCTCGTGGTCGAGGCGGCGATCCAGCTCGAGCGTGGCGACGGCGAAGCGGCCAAGGCGCTCATGACGAAGCTGACCAGGGAGCGCGGCGAGACGCAGCCGATCAAGACCAAGAACTGCGGCAGCGTCTTCCAGAACCCGCCGGGCGACTCCGCGGGCCGCCTGGTGCAGGCCGCCGGGCTGAAGGGCGCTCGCGAAGGCAATGCCGTGGTTTCCCCGATGCACGGCAACTTCATCGTCAACGAGGGGGGTGCCACGGCGGCCGATGTGAAGCGGCTCATCGAACGCGTGCAGACCGAGGTCAGGCGGCGCTTCAACGTCGAGCTGGAGACCGAGGTCGAGATGGTCGGAAGGTTCAAGAATTGAAGGTGGCCGTGCTGCGCGGCGGGAAATCGGCGGAGCGCGAGGTGTCGCTCAACTCGGGCGCTCAGGTGGAGAAGGCCCTGCGCTCGCGGGGCCACGACGTCATGGGCGTCGACATCGATCTGAATACCTGGGACGTGCTCCGCGACGGCGGCTTTGGGTGCGTCTTCAATGCCCTTCATGGGCGGCTGGGCGAGGACGGCACCGTGCAGGGAATGCTCGAGCTGCTCGGGCTGCCGTACACCGGTTCCGGGGTGCTGGCGTCGGCACTCTGCATGGACAAGGCACGCGCGAACGCAATGCTCGAAGCTGCCGGCCTGGACGTACCGCCTTTCGAAGAGGTCGAGGTCAATGAGGGTGTCGCGCCCGACGTGGTCGAGAGGCTCGTCGCGATGTACGGCCTGCCGCTCGTCGTCAAGCCGGTGCGCGAGGGCTCTACGATCGGCCTGACGATCGCGCAGGACGTCGATCAGGCGGCGAGCGGCCTGGTCTTTGCCGCGCGCTACGACCGCAGGGTCTTGGTGCAGGAGTTCGCCACGGGCACGGAGATCACCGTCGGAGTGCTGGCCACCCCTGACATCCAGGTGCTGCCCACGCTGGAGATCGTCAGCGACAACCCGGTCTACGACTACGACGCCAAGTACACCGCGGGCAAGTCGCATCACATCATCCCGGCGCGCATCTCCGAGCAGGCTCAGAAGGACGCTTCGGATTCCGCGCACCGCGCGTTCCTCGAGCTCGGCTGCGCGGGAATGGCGCGCGTCGACATCATCGTGGACGCCGACGGCACGCCGTGGGTGCTGGAGGTCAACACCGTGCCCGGCCTGACGGAGCTGTCGTTGCTGCCGGATGCGGCGCGCGCTGCGGGAATCGCGTTCGACGAGCTTTGCCAGCGCCTCGTCGACCACGCGATAGGTCGCCGCGAGCGGCGCGTGGGGCCACCCACCGGATGAGGTTGCGCCGCCGCCGGAGCCTGTTCGGCGCGCGCCCGCGCCGGGGCCTCGAGCAGAGCGAGCAGCTGAAGGGGCAGCTCTGGACGCGTTCCGAGCAGAGCTTGCGCGAGCCCGACGTTCGGTGGGGGTGGCGCGGGCTGGCGGCGGGCGCGGCGATCGTGGAATGCGCGCTCCTCGGCTGGCTTTGGTTTGGGCCGGCGCTGTCGGTGCAGACCGTGGCCGTCGACGGCCTGCAGCACATGACGCGCGCGCAGGTGGCGCGTGCGGCCGGACTGGGCGCTTCGACCTCGGTGCTCTCGGTTGACGGGGAATCAGCCCGCCAGCACCTTCTCGGCCAGACGTGGGTGCGCACGGCGACCGTCGTACCGCAGCTCCCTGGAACAGTCTTGATCTCGATCAGCGAGTGGCAGCCGATCGCGGCCTATCACGCGGGGAAGAGCGGAAAGCTCTACTTCCTGTCCGACCAGGCCGTCGTGCTCGGCCCGACCACCACCGAGGGAACGCTGGTCGACGTGCAGGGTCCGGCCGGAGCGGACCCACACGTGGGTGACCACCCGCTCGACGCGGAGCTCCTGACCGCGCTCGTCAACATCCAGCGCGGCATGCCGGGATTGATCGGGCAGGAGGTGTCGGGCTTTGTGTTCGACTCTTGCGGCGACCTCACCCTGATCGCCAAGCACGGCTGGAAGGTTTACTTTGGCCGCGTGCTGACGCCCGAGGAGTTCGCGACGCTGCACGACAAGCTGACCGCGCTGAAAGCGATCGCCGGGCAGGTCAACTACAACTCCACCGACCTCGAGTACGTGAACGTGATGAACCCGACCGAGGCGGCCGTGGGGTACAAATCGCGCGAACCGGCGCCGCCGTCGCCCGCCCCGGGCGCCACACCGGCGCCGACGCCGGCCCCCGCATGCCGGTAATCGTCGTTGCGATCATCTTCGCGATCCTGGGCGTATTTCTCGGCGTGCTGTCGCCGGTCACGATCCCGGTCACCTACGCGCGCTACACGGCGATCGCGGTGCTGGCCGCCCTGGACTCGATCTTCGGCGCGTTCAAGGCGTACATCGCGGGCACGTTCGAGCCGCGCGTTTTCGTCAGCGGCCTCCTGACCAACATGCTGCTGGCCGCGGGCCTGGTCTATTTCGGTGACAAGCTTGGCGTCGACCTGTCGATCGCCGCCATCGTCGCTTTCGGTGTGCGGATCTTCAACAACCTGGGGGCGATCCGCCGGCACTATTTGTAGTTCGCGCGGCTCAAGCGATACAGGACATGGCGGCGCAAAGGATGTCCGACCGGCAGGCGTGGATGGTCGAAGTCGTCGGCGGGATCGTGTGTCATGCCGAGGCGCTGCATGACGGCCACCGATCGAAGGTTGACCATCGCGGTGAAAGAAACAATCTCGCTCAAGCCGACCCGTTCAAAGCCGTCGGCGACGGCGGCGCGCGCTGCCTCAGTCGCGAATCCACGGCCCCAGTAGTCGTGTGCAAGCCGCCAACCGATTTCGACCGCTGGGGTGAAGTGCGCGGGGAAGTCGTGCAGCGCGAGGCCGACAAAGCCGATGAACTCCGCCTCTTGAGGTATCTCGACCGCCCAGAGCCCATATCCGCGCGCTTTGAATCCGGCTTGAATGCGATCTGCAAAAGCATCGGATTCGGCGCGGTCGAGCGCGCTCGGGAAATGCTCCATCACGACCGGGTCGGCGTTGATCCGCGCGAAAGGCCGCCTGTCGTCCGTGCGCCAGCGTCGGAGCACCAGCCGGGCCGTTTCGAGTGCAAGCGGAGTGTCCATCGTCAAACCCGCATCCGACTGTCCTGCGCGGTTATTCTCCCGGCCCGAAACCCGCATTCGCCAGTCGCAGGCGGCCGGAGGCGGGCCAAATCGACTCCCCGACTCACTCCCGGCGTCCTCTTTCCACCCCGGCGAAACCACAAGGCGTGCCCCCAATCCACCCGCGACCCACAAAATCTGGTCCCGTTCTCGCCCGGGAGCCCTTATAATCCCGGCAACCCGCCCAATATCTCTCTTTACGTTCCAGGAGGCATCCCAGCACCGTTTTGTCAAGGCGGAAGAAAACCGTCGGTCTCGACCTAGGCACGAGCCGGGTCGCTGTGGTCATCGCCGAGTCTGACGACCCCGGCGCCCCCGTGAGCATCATCGGTGTGGGCGAGAGCCCCTCCGAAGGCTTGCGCAAAGGCGTGGTCGTGAATCTCGACAAGACGATCGCGGCCATCCAGGCCGCCGCCGTCACCGCCGAGCGCATGGCCGGCCAGCGCATCGAGTCGGTCGTCGTTTCGCTCGCGGGCACCCACCTCTGGTCGCAGAACTCGACGGGCGTGGTCGCCGTCGCGCGCCCCGATCATGAGATCGGCGAGGAGGACGTGCAGCGCGTGGTCGAAGCGAGCCGGGCGATCAGCGTCGCCTCCGACCGCCAGGTCATCCATGTAATCCCGCGCGCTTACACCGTCGACGGACAGGATGGGGTCAGAGACGCCGTCGGCATGACCGGCCACCGGCTCGAGGTCGAGACCAACATCATCACCGGCGCCCAGACTGCGATCCAGAACGTCATCAAGTGTGTGCACGGCGCCGGGTTCGACGTCGAGGACGTCGTATGTGCGGGGCTTGCAGCCGGTGAAGGCGTGCTCACGCAACAGGAGATCGAGCTGGGCGTCTGCCTGATCGAGATCGGCGCCGGCACCACCAACGTGGTCGTCTACAACGACGGCTCGGCGCGCCACCTCGCGGTGCTGCCCGTCGGCGGGAACCACGTGACGAGCGACATCGCGATCGGCCTGCGCACGACGCTGGACGAGGCCGAAAGCCTGAAGCTCAACTACGGCCACTCCCTGCCCGAGGCGATCGACCACGCGGAGAAGGTCGAGGTCCGGCAGGTCGGCGGGGACAGGATCACCGCCCTTCCGCGACGGTTCCTGGCCGAGATCATCGGGCCGCGCATGCAGGAGATCTTCCTGATGGCGCGCGAAGAGGTCCGCAAGACGGGCTTTGACCAGCTGCTCCCTGCCGGCGTCGTCGTGACCGGTGGCGGTTCGCGGCTCATGGGAACGATGGACGCGGCTTCGTACGTCTTCGACACCTCGGCAAGGCTCGGCCAGCCCACCGGGCTCGTCGGTCTCGCCGACAAGGCGCACGGGCCGTCTTTCGGAGTCGCGTCCGGCCTCGTGAAGTGGGGCTCGCGGGCGCCCGCCCGCAACTACGGAAATCGCCAACCCGCGTTTGGCAGCACGTATCAAAAAACAGTGAGGTGGCTGCGCGATTTTTTCTAGAGAGCAAACCCGAAGCCAGCTGGAGCTCGCCATAGCAAAAGCCAACCCGGATCAGGAGGACGTAATGAAAGAGAGTTTGTTGCACGAAGGGCGAGCGCGAATCAAGGTCGTCGGCTGTGGTGGCGGTGGCGGAAACGCCGTCAATCGCATGATCTCGAAAGCGCTCAAGGTCGAGTTCATCGCCGTGAACACGGACAAGCAGGCGCTGGAACGCTGCCAGGCGGACGTGAAAGTCCAGATGGGGAGCAAGGTCACCCGCGGACTGGGCGCCGGTGGTGACTGGACACGCGGCCGTGACGCAGCCGACGAGAGCCGGACAGAGCTGTCGGCCGTCGTGCAGGACTCGGACATGGTGTTCATCACGTGCGGCATGGGTGGCGGCACCGGCACCGGGTCGGCCGCGATCGTGGCGGAGCTGGCCAAAGAGGCCGGCGCGCTGACGATCGGCGTGGTCACCCGGCCTTTCGCATTCGAAGGTCGCATCCGCAACGACACCGCCGAGGAGGGCATCAAGGCGCTGCGCAGCCAGGTCGACGC
>DATMKM010000063.1:0-33841 GCA_035571315.1 Candidatus Acidiferrum sp. | reverse complement strand
GAACCAGTACGTTCCCGCAATCGGGAACACTCCCGAGCCAGGAAACGTCGGCGCCCCGACCATCTCGTTGGCGTGGAATCCCACCAACCTACCGCTCCCACTCCAAAACATGCAGACGCCATGTCCAGGGGTGGTCGCGTTGGCGAAGTTGTAGGTGCAGTGCCCTGTCGCCGTGCTGCCTCTTTCGTCAGTCGCCCTTAGAGTCACCGGACTGTTAAGGACGTTCGTCAGAATGCCACCAACAAGCGTGGGGACGACCGTGGCATCGGTGTAGTAGACCTTGGCGTCCTCCAAAATCGTGAGGCTCGACTCCGTGATGACGCAGTAGCCCCCCGGCGCCGGCGGGGTGATCGAAGAGGCGGGAGGCTTACATTCCTTCACCCCGGTGAAAGTCTTCGTCTCAGAGGCTGACGCCGATGAGGCGGCGAGGGCCGTGAGCAAGGCGACCGCGATCGCGATCGCGGCGGCGCGCGGGCCGAAGTGTCGTATCGAACGCATGATCAACCTCCGTTGAATCTTGAGTGGGGTCGGCGTTGCGACGAGCGGCGCTGTCCAAGACCGTGGATGCTGGGCTGCGGATGTAATGGTCGGAATCGGCCGGCGCGCGCATAAGCGGAAAAACACCTGAATTCGGCTACGCCACTACCTGAATCCCGGCCCGAGCCTCAAAGAGCGAGCACTACGTGCCTGGGTGGTGTCTAAGAGATTTTCGGCCCTACGTCTGCCCCATATAGCGCCTAAAGGCCGGATCCGCCGCGGTCTCCTCCATCCGGTCGAAGTGCTTCGCGGCGTAGCCGGTGAAGTCGAAGTCCAGCTCCGAGATACCGCTCTGCAGGACCCCCCACATCGCTTCACGAAAGTCCGACATGAAGCGCATCAGGCGCACCGCCGCTACGTCCGCATCGCGTTCAACTCCAAAGTAGGCCGCTGCCAGCCGCCGGTCGTCCTCCACACCGAACTCGTGGTTGACCGAGAAGTTGGCCAGGTCGAAGAACCTATCCCCCATCCCGGCGTACTCCCAGTCGACGATCCGGATCGCCGCACCGTCGTCCAGGAAGTTCGCGTTGAGCAGGTCGTTGTGGCACGGCACCAGGGGTTGCGGGCCCCGTGCCGTGCGGATCATTTCGGCCACCTCGCGCGCGCGCGCGAACTCTTCTGGTATCTGGACGCCGTTTGTTTCAGCCTCTGCCCGGTAGTCGTCGACCACCGCGAATGAATCGAACCGGCCCGGGATCGCCCGCGCCGAGTGCAACCGGCGCAGCGCCTCCGCCACGCGCGGCAAGGTGGCGGGGCTTCGCATCTCCTCCACCGCGATCGGTCGCCCAACTATGAAACGCGTCACCAGCCACCCCTCGGAAGCGATGAAATCCGCCACTGGCGGCCCGATCCCGATCTCCTCCGCCCGCAGGCTGGCCGCGTGCTCGACCGCCCGGTCGATGCCCAAAAGCCCCGTCTTGGCGCCTCCCATCCGGAGCACGTAGGCAGCCCCGTCGACTTCGACTTTGAAGTTGTGGTTCGTGATGCCGCCGCCGAGCACAGTCACCGCCGCCCGCCGCCCGGGCCACAGTCGCTCGACCGCAGCGTCGACCGCCTCCACAGTCGCGGATCGTATCTGCTTGAATGGCCCCGTGAGGGTGGAGAAGCAGTCTCTCGAGGCGGAGCTCACCGAACTTCGCGCGAAGTACGTCCCGAGAGGCATCAGCACCGCCCATCCCCTGGTCGCCGCGCACGCCAAGGGCTCCGAGCTGTGGGACGTCAACGGTCGCCGGTTCGTCGACTTCGTCGGGGGCATCGGCGTGATGAACGTCGGCCACGCCCACCCCCGCGTCATGGAAGCCGTGCACGCCCAGCTCGAGCGCGCCACCCACACCTCCTTCCAGGTCGTGATGTACGAGTCGTACCTGCGCCTGGCCGAGCGCCTGTGCGAAGTAGCGCCCCTCAAAGGTGAGAAGAAGGCGATCTTCTTCAGCACAGGCGCTGAGGCCGTGGAGAACGCGGTCAAGATCGCCCGTGCGGCCACCGGCCGCCCGGCGGTGATCAGCTTCCGCGGCAGCTTCCACGGCCGGACGCTGCTCACCCTCAGCCTCACCGGGTCGGTCAGCCCCTACAAGCAGAACTTCGGTCCCTACGCGACCGAGATCTATCAGTCGCCGTTCCCATACGAGTACCGCGGCTGGAACACCGAGCGCGCCATCGCATCGCTCGAGAGCCTGTTCGACTCGGAGGTCTCGCCGAGTCGTGTCGCGGCCGTGATCATCGAACCGGTCCTGGGCGAGGGCGGATTCGTCCCCGCCCCCAACGACTTCCTGAGAAAGCTCCGCGAGCTCACGACGCGCCACGGCATCCTGCTCATCGCCGACGAGATCCAGAGCGGATTCGGACGCACCGGCAAGTTCTTCGCCATCGAGCATTCGGGCGTGCAGCCCGACTTGGTCACCGTCGCCAAGAGCCTGGCCGCGGGCTTTCCGCTCTCCGGCGTCGTTGGCCGGGCCGACGTGATGGACGCCCCGGAGCCAGGCGGTCTCGGCGGCACCTACGGCGGCAACCCGATCGCCTGCGCCGCGGGCCTGGCGGTCATGGATGTGATGCGCGACGAAAAGCTGCCCGAACGGGCTGTACGCATTGGCTCAGTCATTGAAGAGCGCATGCAGAGCTGGAAGGCCGAGCACGACATCGTGGGCGATGTCCGCGTCGTGGGCGCCATGGCCGGGATGGAGCTGGTGCGCGACCGCGCCACCAAGGAGCCGGCTGACAAGGAAGCCGCGCGAGTCCTCGCGGTCGCGCGGGAGAAGGGCCTTCTACTGCTGCGCGCCGGCACGCACCATAACGTCATCAGAACCCTGATGCCGCTGACCATCCCGGACGAGCAGCTTCACGAAGGACTCGACATCCTGGGCGCGGCGCTGAGCGAAGTCGCCGCCGAGACCAAGGCCACTCGGAAGTAGGAGGGGAACGTGAGCACGACGCTCAAGCGCCACGAGATGTTCATCGGGGGCGAGTGGACGCCCGGCACCGGCGGCGAGATCCAGGAGATCATCAACCCGGCGACCGGCAAGGTCATCGCGCATGTGCCGAAAGGAACCGAGCAGGACGTCGATCGCGCCGTGGCGGCGGCCCGCAGGGCCTATGACGAGGTCTGGTTCGACAGCACCCCGCGCGATCGCAGCGAGCGCCTCCTAAAGCTCGCGAGCGCGATCGAGGAGCACGGCGACGAGCTCGCGCGCATCGAGTCTGAAAACGTCGGCAAGCCGCTCGCTACGACCAAGTCCGAGGAGATCCCTCCCATCGCCGACTGCTTCCGCTTCTTCGCGGGCGCGGCGCGCAGCCTGGAAGGCCGGGCGGCGGGCGAGTACATGCCCGGATTTACGAGCTTCATCCGCCGCGAATCGCTTGGCGTCGTGGGCTCGATCGCCCCCTGGAACTACCCGCTGATGATGGCCGCCTGGAAGCTGTGCCCCGCCCTGGCCGCGGGCAACACCGTCGTGCTCAAGCCATCCGAGTGGACTCCGTTGACAGCCCTGAGATTCGCCGAGCTCGCCGCGGACATCCTGCCTCCAGGCGTCCTCAACGTGATCACCGGCGACGGCGAGCCCGTGGGAGCCGGCCTGGTCCGCCACCCCGGTGTGTCGATGGTCTCGCTCACCGGGGACGTCGCCACGGGTAAAGAGGTCGCGCGCGCGGCCGCCACGACTTTGAAGCGGGTCCACCTCGAGCTCGGTGGCAAGGCCCCGGTAATCGTCTTCGACGACGCGGACCTGGAAAAGGTCGTGGAGTGGATCAAAATCGGCGGCTTCTTCAACGCCGGCCAGGACTGCACGGCGGCCACGCGCGTCATCACCGGACCGAAGATCCACGACAAGCTGCTGGGCGAGCTGGTTCCAGTGGTCAGCTTGCTCAAGGTCGGAGACCCGATGTCCGACGATACCGAGATGGGCCCGCTGGTCTCGGAGGAGCAGGCGGTCCGCGTCGCAGGGTTCGTCGACCGCGCGAGGAAAGCGGGTGCTGAGGTGCTCGCCGGCGGCGAGCGCATCAAGAAGGCCGGCTCGTGGTACTCGCCCACAGTCGTGGTGCCGCACGCCCCGACCGACGAGATCGTGATGAAGGAAGTGTTCGGTCCGGTCGTCACCGTGCAGCAGTTCAGCGACGAGGAGCAGGCGCTCAAGTGGGCCAACAGCGTCGATTACGGCCTTGCGGCGTCGGTTTGGACGCGCGACGTCGGACGCGCCCTGCGCATGGCTCGGCGCCTGCAGTTCGGAACGGTCTGGATCAACACCCACATCCCGCTCGTCAACGAGATGCCACACGGCGGCTACAAGCAGAGTGGCTACGGCAAGGACATGTCGATCTACTCGCTCGAGGAGTACACACAGATCAAGCACGTCATGGCTTCCCTCGACTGAGCGACAAACCGAAGGCACCGGCGCTCCGGCTTCAGGGGATCCGTAAGAACTACGGCGGCGTAGTCGCGGTCGCGGGCGTAGACCTCGTGATCGAGGATGGCGAGTTCTTCACGCTCCTCGGCCCCTCGGGCTCGGGCAAGACCACGTTGCTGCGCATGATCGCGGGGTTCGAGCGTCCCGACGCCGGCCGCATCGAGCTGGCCGGTCGCGACGTCACGTCGCTCCCGCCGAACATGCGCGACACCAACACGGTTTTCCAGGACTACGCGCTCTTCCCGCACATGAGCGTGGCCCAGAACATTGGATACGGGTTGCGCATCAAGCGCATCCCACGCGCCGAGCGACAGAAGCGAGTCGATCGCGCGCTACGTATGGTGCGTCTCGAGGGCCTCGGCAAGCGCCGGCCGAACCAGCTCTCGGGTGGCCAGCGCCAGCGCGTCGCGCTCGCCCGCGCGGTCATCAACGAGCCCGAGGTCCTCCTGCTGGATGAGCCGCTGGGCGCCCTCGACCTGAAGCTGCGCCAGGAGATGCAGATCGAGTTGAAGCAGATCCAGAAGGAGGTTGGCATCACCTTCGTCTACGTGACGCACGACCAGGAGGAGGCCCTGACCATGAGCGACCGGGTCGCGGTCATGTCGAACGGGCTGATCGAGCAGATCGGGTCGCCCGTCGAGGTCTATGAGCGGCCCGCCTCCGAGTTCGTCGCCGGGTTCATCGGAATCTCGAACGTGCTGCAGCGCGATGGCGTCCGGTTCGTTGTGCGCCCGGAAAAGATCCGCATGCTCACCGAGGGCGACGTGCCCGAGCCTGGCATGCGCGTGGAGCCCGGCACGGTAGAGGAGGTTGTGTACGTGGGGATGTCCACGCGCTACGTGGTCCGACTAGATCGTGGCGAGCAGCTGGTCGCGGTACGGCAGAATATGGACGCCGCGGCCGACGCGGCGAGTTTCCAGGGCCGCAAGGTAAGGCTGGCCTGGACCTCGGATCACACGTACGTACTCGGAACTAAGGAGAGGTAGTGAAGATGGGTGTTAGACAGGCCGGCTGGATCCGGCTCGGATGTACGGCCGCAGCGGTCGTGATCGCAGCGACAGCGTGTGGATCAAGCCCCTCGGCAAGCGGGCCCACGCTGCAGGTGCCACCCACGGCAAAGATGGCGCCCCAGACGTCGATCGGACCAGGCGAGGGCCAGCTGAACCTCGTGCTGTGGGACGGCTACGCCGACAAGTCGTGGGTCGACCCGTTCACCGCGGCGACGGGCTGCAAGGTCAACCAGCATCCCGCCGGCTCATCGGACGAGATGGTGAGCCTGATGAAGGATGGAGGCGGTGGCAACTGGGACATGGTCTCCGCCTCAGGTGACGCGGACCTCCGCCTCATCTACAGCGGCGACGTGAAGCCGATGAACACCGCATTGATCCCGGACTGGACCAACTTCCAGACTTACTTCCAGTCCCCGCCTTACAACACGATCATGGGAGTCCACTACGGCATCTCGCTTCAGTGGGGCCCCAACACACTGCTTTACAACACCCAGAAGTTCGTCAACCCGCCGACGAGCTGGAGCGTGATCTACGACCCGGCCAACAAGGGTTTGATCACGGTGCCGGACAACCCGATCCAGATCGCCGACGCAGCGCTCTATCTGAGCAAGAGCAAGCCAAGCCTCAAGATCACAGATCCCTATGAGCTGACCCAGCCGCAGTTCGACGCGGCGGTCGCCCTGCTCAAGGCTCAGCAGCCTCTGATCAAGAAGTACTGGTCGCTCGCGACCGACGAGATCTCGTTGTTTCAAAACGGCGACGTGACCGTCGGCGCCGCGTGGCCTTACCAGACCATCCAGCTCAAGCTGGCGGGAGCGCCCGTCGCGGATACGATCCCGTCCGAAGGAGCCACGGGCTGGGCGGACACGTGGATGCTCGCCACCAAGGCCACGCACCCCAACTGCGCTTACCTCTGGACCAAGTGGGTGAGCACCCCCAAGGTCCAGGCCATGCAGGCTCTCTCATTCGGCGAGACGCCCGTCAACAGCAAGGCGTGCGCCGAGATGGAAGCGCTGCAGCCGGGGTCGTGCGCGCAGTACCACGCCGACCAGGGGCAGGCGTATTTCAATACGATCAAGTTCTGGAAGACTCCGATCGCGCAGTGCCCGGACGGCACCACGGTCTGCGTGCCGTACGACCAGTGGGTCTCCGCCTGGACCACGATCAAGGGCTAAATGTCGACTGAAGCGGTAGGACGGCCTCGACCCAAGGGGGGCGGGGCCGTCCCTTTTCAAGCACTCCTGTGGCGCTTTCCGTGGCTGCGCCCGGTGCTCTTGCTGACGCCGCCGATGGCGTGGTTCGTCCTGGTCTACCTCGCATCTTTGGTGCTGCTGCTCATCACCGCGTTCTGGTCGATCGATCCGTTCACCACGCAGATCGTCCAGGTGTGGAACACCAACAACTTCCAGACCATCCTCAGCGACCCGACTTACCGGATCATCATCGGACGCACGGCCGGCCTGGCCGGGCTGGTCACGCTCACGGACGTCGTCCTGGCCTTCCCGCTGGCCTATTACATGGCGAAGGTCGCCTCGCGGCGGGCGCAGAGCCTGATCTTCGCCGCCGTCCTCCTGCCGCTCTGGGCGAGTTACTTGGCACGCGTCTACGCGTGGATCCTGATCCTCAACCACAGCGGGGTCCTGAACTGGAGCCTGCAGTCGATCGGCCTGCCCGCGGCGAACATCGGCTACACGAACACGGCGATGTGGCTGGTCTTTTCCTACATCTGGCTGCCGTTCATGATCATCCCCACTTACGCTGCCCTCGAGCGGGTGCCCGACTCGCTACTCGAAGCGGCGGCGGACCTCGGCGCGCGGCGCTGGCGCACGACGCTCGACGTCGTTCTGCCGCTGGCGCTGCCCGGCGTGGTGGCAGGTTCGATCTTCACGTTCTCGCTGACGCTCGGCGACTACATCACACCGATCCTGGTCGGCGGGGCGGGCTCGCAGTTCATCGGCAACGTCGTTTACGCCAACGTCGGCATCGCGAACAACGTCCCGTTCGCCGCAGCCCTGGCCATGGTCCCGGTTGTGATCATGGCCGTCTACCTCCTTGCGGCTAAGCGCCTGGGCGCTTTCGAGGCGCTTTGAGCGTCGGGTTCTGGTCGGGGCTGGCGCTGCGCGCCTGGGCGGCCCTCGTGCTTCTTTTCCTGTTCATCCCGATCCTCTTGATCTTCTTTTACGCATTCAACACGTCGAACATCGAGAGCTGGCCCATCCCCGGCCTCACGACCAAATGGTTCGGCGCGACATGGAACGACCCAAACGTCCGGACCGCTTTGCTGCTTTCGATTCAGGCTGGCCTCGCGGCAACAGCGATCGCGCTGGTCCTCGGTTCGTGCGCCGCCTTCGCGATAAGTCGAACGGCATTCTTCGGACGTGACGCGGTGAGCCTTCTCTTCGTGCTGCCGCTCGCGCTCCCCGGGATCATCACGGGCATCGCACTGAACGCGTTCTTCAGCTTCGGCGGCGTGACACTTTCGATCTGGACGATCATCGTGGGCCACGCGACGTTCTGCATGGTGGTGGTCTACAACAACGTGCTGGCACGACTCCGCCGGACGCAGGGCTCGCTGATCGAGGCTGCGATGGACCTGGGGGCGAACGGGTTCCAGGTCTTCCGGGACGTTACCCTGCCGCTCATTTCGACCGCCTTCGTCGCCGGCGCAATGCTGGCATTCGCGCTCTCCTTCGACGAGGTGATCGTGACCACATTCACCGCAGGAGCGCAGAGCACGCTGCCGATCTGGATCTTCGGCCAGATCCGCCACGGCATTCTGCTGCCCGAGGTAAACGTGGTGGTGTCATTCGTAATCCTGGTCACGATCATCCCGGTGGTAATCGCCGCGCGACTAACCGGTGGCGGAGGCACCGCAAGGGTCCCGGCCGCGCGCTGAGCGGAAACTCGCACCGTTGGCCCGCGCCAAACGTGCGAAACAGGACGCTCTTAAGCGCCGCTCTCCAGCTTAGTCTTCAGGTTCGACATCGCGCCGTTGTAGTTCTTCTTGACCGTGCCGCTGAAGATCGCGAGTACCAAAGGAAAGTAGAACGGGCCCTTGGTCATCGTCACGTGGCGCTCGACGTGGGTCCCGCCATTCGACGCGCTGAGCACGAATTCGTGGTGGAACACGGAGTTCGAATCCTCGGCATCGAACGCGAGGCGCCTTGGCGAGTCAAGAGCTGTGATCGTGACCGTCGAATTGTTCAGCTTGCCGTTGAGCATTCCTTCGGCTTTGTAGCGGGAACCCATTTCGGGCGGCCCCGGCTTCTCGGCGGTCGCCTTCATATGGTCGTCGGCACTCCCCCACTCTCCGTGGCGCGAGACGTCAGCAACGTAGTCGAAGACGTTGGTCTGGGGCGCTTTGACATCGACGCTGTAATCGGCCGAATATGCCATCGCGTACCTCTAGTGAATGAACTGCGGGATCACGACCGACGCCGCCCAGAGCGCCAGACCGACGGCGATCAACCCGATCTTCTTGTAGCCCCAGCCGATCGCGGCGAGCACGAAGACGATGAAGGCAAGGATCAACAAGATGAGTCCCAGGTTCAGGCTACCGAGCCCCCTGGCGACCAGCTCCGAAAGCACCCATAGGGCGAGACCAGCGCCGATCAGGTCCGTCTTCTTGTAACTCAGGCCGATCGCGGCGACTACGAAGACAATCAGGGCAATGATCTGCAGAAGCTCGGTAAAAGTCATGGCACCTATTGTCGGCCACGCACCGGCCAATCTCAACAGATTCACAGCTTCACACTATTCGGCGTGACGACCCCGGCGGCCGATCTCAATCTCACCGGCAACGCCCTCACACCCGGCGCCCAGCGCAGCTGGTGGCTGCGAGAAGCCCTGACCCACGAGCCGAGGCCGGACTGCCCGCCCCTGGCGGAGGACATCACGGCCGACGTGGTGATCGTCGGCGGAGGGTTCACCGGGTTGTGGACCGCCTACTTCCTCACCGAGGCCCAGCCCGACCTCGGGATCGTCGTACTTGAGCAGGACATCTGCGGCGGCGGCCCCAGCGGGCGCAATGGCGGGTTCGCAAGCGGGTGGTGGGACGAGCTGGACGGCCTGGTCACGCTCTACGGCGCGGAGGCCGCGGTGAAAGCCTGCCGGGCGATCTCGGAAAGCATCTCTGCGATTGGTCAGTTCTCCTGGACCAACGGCATCGGAGCCTGGTTCAAGAAGTCCGGCTACATGTACGCGATCACGGCGGACGCCCACGAGAAACTGTGCGCGGAGATGGTCGGGCTGGCGCGCGAGATGGGCGTTCCCGACGAGCTGCGCGAGCTCACCGCGGAGGAGGTCCACGCCCGCTGCGCCTCGCCCGCCTTTCGCGGCGGAGCCTTTATGCGCGACGGAGCATCAGTGCAGCCTGGCCTGCTGGTGCGGGGCCTGCGCCGCGTGGTCCTCGAACGCGGCGTCAAGGTTTACGAAGGAACCACCGCCACGCGCCTTGATGCGGGGCCGCCCGCCATCATCACCACGCCGCGCGGCTCCGTCCGAGCGAAGAGCGCAGTGCTCGCGCTTAACGCCTGGGCGACAGGCTGGCCGCAGCTCGAACGCAGGCTCGTCGCGTGGAGCTCGTACATCGTGCTGACGGCGCCGGCGCCAGAGAAGCTCGCGGCGATCGGCTGGACCGGCGGCGAGCTCATCTCCGACTTCCGGACTTCGCTCCGGTACTTCAGGACGACGCGCGACGGACGCATCGCGTTTGGCGGCGGAGGCGGGCGCGCTCGCCCGACGATCGACGACGCCTTCACCAACGATGCGCGCGCGGTCACCGAGGCGGCCCAGGGCTTCCGCCTCATGTTCCCGAGCTTCGCCGACATCCCGCTGGAAGACGCGTGGGGCGGCCCCATCGACGTTTCGCCGACGCACCTTCCCGCGTTCGGCACCCTTGAGCCGGGCAACCTCTTCTACGCACTCGGCTACACGGGCAACGGCGTCGCACCGACGCACCTCGCGGGACAGGTCCTCGCCGACCTGGTCTTGGGCCGGGACACCGACACAACAAGACTGCCAATGGTCAATCCAGCGCCACGCTTGTTTCCACCTCAACCGTTCCGCTCATGGGGTGCGGCCATGGTGAGGCGCGCCATGATCGCCAAGGAAACAGCTGAGGAACAAGGCCGCCGACCTAACCCTCTAGTGGATCAAATCGCTCGAATGCCGCGCCGGATGGGGTATCTCCTTGGTCACTAAATTCCCCTACGGGGGCAAAAGCGATATGAGCGGCACACCTAACTCCGGGTCAAATCCCCCAGCAAGTGCACCCCCCAACCCTTGGGCATCAGCCGCTCCGCAAACACCGACGTCGCGAACATGAACGCGTTCACCGCCAGGTAGGTCGGGTCGGGTACCACGCGCAGCTCAGCCACCTCGAGGTCACTCGCCGCCGCCAACCGCCGCAACCCGCCGAGCGTGTTCGCGCGGTACTGCACGGGAAAGGTGTCTGATTCCCGCCGCCCATAGAACCTCGACACGAGCGCGGTTTGCACCAGAGGTAACGCCTTCCCGATCCGGTTCAGCACCAGCAGCGGGTTGCGCAGATTCGGCGTCAGAAATACGAAATGCCCACCCGGCCGCAGCACGCGTCCCACCTCTCGAAGCACGATGACCGGTTCCTTAACGTGCTCCAGCACCCAGACGCACACCACGAGGTCGAACGACCCAGTGGCGAACGGGAGGTGTTCGCCGACCCCGCGCAGGATGGGCATGCCCGGCGCGCGATGCCCTGTCAGCGAGAGCGAGTCAGGGTCGAGGCCCGCCGCCAGCCTCACGTCCCGCCAGATGAGCTCCACCACCCCGCCTCGACCGCAGCCCAGGTCGAGCACGTTCGAATCAGGCGTCGCGTAGGCACGAACCATCGCCTCGAGCTGGCTTCCACTCGTCTGCCATCCCGGCCGCATCTCGCTGTATCGCGCTCGATACGTGTTCTGGAGATCGAGCGGCAGCAGGGCATCCGGCCCGGAGTCGCCCACGAAATGGATTCTGACATGACCCGCCAGCCGCTTAATTCGTCACGAACCTGGGCATAAAAAGGGCATGGCTAAAGGTGATTTTGTCGAGGTCCTGGTGGACGCCGGCTCGGGCGCCGCGCGCGAGTACATCGTCGAGGCGACCAAGGCGGGCCGGACCGTTGAGGTCCGCAGCTCCCGCACGACAGTCGAGGTTCGCGAGCTGACTCGGACAGGCGGGGTGGTCCGCACGGCGAGGTTCATCGCGCCTCGTGTGCTGGCCGTCGTCGAGCACCCCAACGGCGACAAGGGCCGCGAGCGCCCGCGTGCCGCGACCCGTTCGCACGCCGCGTAACCGCCGGTATCTCGAGCTCTCTCCGACCGTCGCGACCGACTATGCCCTTTGGCTGAACCCGGGTCTTGGGTACGCGGCCATTTGTGCCCGAAATGCCGGAGGCTAGGACTCGGCTGGTTTTCGGGCCCTGATGTAGGCGCTGCCGACCTTCCCGTCCGTGCCGGGTAAGGACTGCGTGGCGTGGACCTGGAAGTCGGGATCGGCAAACCCGGCCCCGAGGAGCGCGCCGCGGTACTCCTCGATCGGGATGGTGCCCGAGATGCATCCCGCCCACGACTCAAGGTGCTTCTTCAACTCCGGTTCGAGCGGATCCAACTCGACCATGTCGGCCACCGCGAACAACCCGCCGGGCCGAAGCACCCGAAACGCCTCACCGATCACGGCGCCCTTGTCCTCCGCCAGGTTGATGACGCAGTTCGAGATGACGACGTCGACCGACGCGTCCGGCAGCGGGATCCTGTCGATCGAGCCCTTCAGGAACGTCGCGTTGGCCACACCCGCCTTCTTCATGTGGCTGTTGGCCAGCTGCAGCATCTCGTCGGTCATATCCAAGCCGTAGGCGTGGCCGCCGGGAGCAACGCGCCGCGCCGAGAGCAGGACGTCGAGGCCGGCACCGGATCCCAAATCGAGCACCACCTGGCCCGGCTCGAGCTGCGCGAGCATCGTTGGATTCCCGCAACCGAGGCTGATGGACTCCGAGAGCCCAATCTCCTGGAGCGCATCGGCCGAATAGGAACCCGAGCACCCGCAGTCGGGTCCGTCAGCCTGGCAGCACCCGACGCCAGCATCAGCCTGGACCATGGTCAGCTGCTTGGCGATACCCGCATATCGGGATCGAACGGCTTCTTTTACTTCACTCATCAACCAGTGCTCCTTCAATCGATCAACGTCGATGGGTGAATCCTAGCGGATCCATCGACAAATGTCGATGGGTCTCGTACCATAAAGATATGGCGCCCCAAGAGATTCCAACGGTAAGAGAGCGCGGAGCGTGCTGCGATCTGCCCGTCGTCAAGGAAAGCTGGGCGAACGACACGTCCGATTTGATGAAGGCGCTGGCAGACCCCACGCGGCTCACGATGCTCGCCTCTTTGTGGAAGGCTGACGCCCCAATCTGCATCTGTGACTTCACCGCCGGCCTGGGGCTCACCCAGCCGACCATCTCGCACCACATGGCAAAGTTGAAGGCAGCCGGACTTGTCGAATCGGAGAAGCGCGGCATCTGGATCTACTACCGGCTGCGCAAGAGGCTCGCCCCCGCGACGCGTCTGGTGCTTGGACAACTGATCCGCTAGCGGATACCGTTACCGCCGTGCGCTCGAGCGTGGTCCTGACTTTGGCGGTGGCGCTGGCCCTGTCAGCGTGCGGCGGCTCGCCGTCCGCCGCCAAGAGGTCGCCGGCGGTGAGCGGCCAGGTGATCAGCACTCCCAGCCCCTCTTCGAACACCACCTCGACTCCGTCCGGGACCCAGGGCGGTACCTCGCTGGTCCACTGCGCTAGCGCTGTGCCCGCCGGGGACAACCTCGTGATCGGCGCCGTCAGTGGCGACCCCACCGTGGTGGTCCGTGATATCCAGGATCCCGCCAACGCCAAGAACGTGTGCAGCTTCGATCCCGCTGCGACGAGCCCGCAGTTCGTCAGTGCGACCCAGGTTGCCTACGAGACGGCGAGCAACGAGCTGATCACGGCGGACCTCGCGACAGGCGCCACTTCCCTGATCGCAACGTTTGGCGGTGGGCTCGGCTCCGGGCAGTATTCGGTGAGCCCGGACGGCCAGTCCTTCACCTATCTCGACGGCAACGCCTGGCACCTCGTCACGACGGCGGGCAACAAGGTCCTGACGACGCTCCCGGCCGCGCCGGGCCGCGGAGTCAACCCGGACGAGGATGACCTCTTTCTCAGTTACTCACCTGACGGCCTGTACATCGCGCTCGTCCAAACCTTCCACACGGGTGGCACCGGCGCCACCGCGCCCGACCAGGTGCGCAAAGCGAGCGACGGGTCGCTCGTGTACTCGACATCAGGCATGACCATGGGCGTCTGGGCGTCACTGCCAAGCCGCCTGTTCATGAGGGACGCGGGCGGAACGGTCCACCGATGGGACCCCACCGGTCTGTCCACGATGCTCGCGCTGCCCTGGATCGGGCCGAAGTCATCGCCCGACGGCCGCTGGATCGCCTACACGTTCCGAACCTCGAGCGGGCTCGGTGGGATCGGCTTTTACAGCGTGCAGAGCAACAGCGTGTCGAACACCACCCCGCCCGGCCGTTCGGGGGTCAGTTTTCTCACCAACGACCTCGTGTGGTACATCGGTGAGCGGGCGTGCTCGACATGCCTCGGCGGGCAGCCCACACCGACAGGGGTGACGTACATCTACGACATCGCAGGAACATCGGAAGTCGCCTCCCGCCTATCGAACGTCTACGACGCCTGGCCGCACGTCACACAGCCCGGTTTGTAAGGCCAGTCTCCCCTCCCCGCGCCGGCGCCGAGGGTCACGGTGACGGGAGAAAGAAGTACCCGCTATGCCAATTCCCGGCTGCCTTGTCGGCGGGCCGGCGCTCCGACGGAGAAGCCGTTAAGTTGACGCTTGACAGGCACGCTGGCACGGTTCACGCTTGCCCTTCCAGATTTCCCGGTTGTCTGAAAGGAAGGAGAAGGGTCCATGTCGCGTACACGCAGGCTTGCGCTGGCGGCGTTGAGTGCCGGCGCCGTCACAGCTGTGAGCTTCATCGCGGGCGCCACGATCATCGCGGCGAGCATCAACAGTCCGGCGGCTGCCGGCGGAAAGGGTGGCTGCGGCATCGGCTCCGGCCAGTGCACCATCACCCAGCAGGACGCATTCGGACTCTGGCTCATCGGCGACCCGATCACCGGGCAACAGGTGAGCATCGATCCGGTCCGCAGCACCTTCGTGATGCATCCCCGAGGCGGACCGGCGGTGGTCACTCCCTTTGAGACGATCGTTAGCATGTCCATCTTCTCGTCGGCCACCGGCATCGGCAGCGGAGCTTGCTTTGTGATCCCGGACAACCAGTTCGTGGTCAGCAGCGACCTGCAGCACGCGACCCTGAACGCGACCCTGACTGCTGACGAGATGTGCGGCGGGCCCATGACGCCACAGCTGGGCACGCTCCAGGCTGCACCCTTTGCCGGTGGTGGCGGGCCGCCGCCCCCAGGCGCACTGGCGCTGCCCCTGACCGTGAACATCACCTGGACAGGCCCGGGCGCGGCGTTCAAGAACATAAGCATCTCGACGCAGACCTGCGCCGGCTTCACCTCCACCTTCCACACAGATGGCTCCTCTTCGCAGTCCAACGCGAACGGCAACACCCTGGTTTTCGGCGACGGCAGCACGCTGACGCTTGGCAGCACCCTCGCAGCAGGTGTGGACAACTTCCGGTCCATGATCATGTCCAACGGCGTGCCTGGCCCGCAGTGCATTGCCAGCTGACCGACTGACCTGACGCTTTGAGCCGCCGCGACGGCGCGGCGGCTCAAACGACCCGGTTCCGGGACAATGTGGTTAGGCATCCAAATCACAAAGGAGAGCGCCGTGAACTTTCCGCCCGGAGTCCGTTCGAAAACCGTCAAAACCAATCGCCTGAACATGCGGTACATCGACTCCGGCCCGGAGGACGGGGTGCCGGTGGTGATGATCCACGGCAACCTTTCCACCGGCCGCTTCTTCGAGCACCTGATGCCCGGCGCACCCGCCGCCTACCGCTTGATCGCGCCCGACATGCGCGGTTTCGGCGACACGGAGCGCAAGCCCATCGACGCCACGAGGGGCCTTCACGATTGGGCAGACGACGCGTTCTCGCTGGTCCAGGCACTCGGCATCACACAGCCGGTGCACCTGGTCGGCTGGTCGACCGGCGGCGCCGCGATCGCCAACTACGCGGTGGACCGGCCGGTCGCCTCGCTGACATTCGTCGACCCGGTTTCTCCATATGGATTCGGCGGAGTCAAGCTCGACGGCACACCTTGTTTTCCGGATCACGCCGGGTCGGGCGGGGGCACCGGCAACCCTGACTTCACAAAGCGCATCGCAGATCACGACACGTCGTCCGAGTCCCCGTTCTCGCCCCGCAACGTCATCAACTCGTCGTACTGGATGCCCACGCATCGGGAATCGCCTGAACGCGAGGACATGCTGGTGGAAGAGGTATTGAAGTCGGTGACCGGCGACGACGGCTACCCCGGCGATTCGACGGCGTCCACCAACTGGCCCGGAATCGCACCCGGCACCCGCGGCATCCTCAACGCCCTGTCCCCGAAATACTGCAACTGGTCCGACATCATCGAAATCGATCCCAAGCCACCCGTCCTGTGGACGCATGGCACGGCCGACATAGTCGTGGCCGACGGATCGGCGTGGGAGATGGGGACGCTGGGCAAACTGGGTGTCGTTCCGGGCTGGCCGGGCGAGGAAGATTTCCCACCGCAGCCGATGGTGACCCAGATTCGCAGCGTGCTCGAGGCGTACCGGAACAAGGGCGGCCACGTGCAGTTCGAGATGTTCGAGGGCTCAGGGCACGGCCCGCTGTTCGACGCCGCCGAGCGCTGGAGCCAGATCTTCTTCGCGTTCCTGGCGTCGGCGGAAAAGAGCGCCCACACGGGCGCGGGCGAGTCCGGCCGCTAGACGAGGTTGCGGAAAGGCTCCGGCCGGTAGTCCGCCAGCACCCGCTTCCAGTCGTCGTTCAACGTGGCGATCACCACGGGGTCCTCTTTGGCCAGCCACGCCAGATGTCGCAGGCCGTGCTCGAGGACCTGCGCGCCCGCGATCGTCTTCGCGGCGCTGGTCGCTTCCGAACGCGCGAGCTCGGCTCTCGCAATGGGAACGCCCACGAGCTCCGGCGCCTGCTCTTCCGAATTGACCACGACGAAGCTCAGCACGACGGCGCCCCGAGCTCGCCGCCAGGAGGTCGAGTGGACAAGGACCGGCTCGCCCATCAGGTTGCGCGAAAGCCGGCTGACGACTTCGACCGGATCGTCCTGTGCGTCGAGCTCGATGTACCAGGGATCCGGGCCGCACGGACCAGCAAGCTCTGGGCGGCCGGCCCTCATGCGCAGGACGAAGACCTCCACCTGGACCGGCCCCTCGACCATCCAGGGCTGGATCGACGGCGAGTTGCTGCTCAGGCCGGGTGAGCCCGGGCGAGCACCTGCTCGCGCGTGACCTTCATGTTGTGCGATTCGCCCGCGTGCTTCTGTAGGGCAGGCACGATCTCATCCTCAGGCCCGCGCACCTCAAAACCACACTCGCACCGAACCACAAGCTGCTGTTCGGTGGGCTTGCTCACTACGGGCAGGATAAGACGATTTCAGGAGGCTGTGAAGTCGCGCGTGGCAATCCCTAAAGCTCGCAGCGATTCGAAGTCGGGTTTGGGATCCTGGTAGACGAGACTGACCACGCTGTCGCTCCGGTACGGCACCGGCAAGTGCGCCAGTTCGGCGAGGCGGAGCCCAGCCCACACTGGCTGCCACGGCACCGCCCAAAACCTGGGGCGCCGGCCCTGCCGGCGGGCGAGTTCCGCCAGGAGATCACGCATCGGCCAGGGCTTCGAGGCTGCCGCCACCACCGGCTTCCCAGGGTTTTGCAGGTCGCCGTCGCAGAACCGCCGCAAAAGCTCCCAGAGATCCTGCACGTGGACCAGGTACTGCGGATGGCGACCTCCCCCGACGAGCGGGACGAGTCCGCCTCTGACGCTCCTGGCGAGGCTGCCGAACATGCCTCCACCCGAGGGAGGCCCGTCGGCCCACACCAGGCCCGCTCGGACGACGAGGTCCCCGGCGACTAGAGCCGCGGCCTCGATCTGAAGCTTCGCTCGCCCGTAGTCGGAGCGACATCCCTCGAAAGCGCTGATGGTGGACATCACAGCGATACGCTGCACCCCGCCGGCAGCGGCAGCGGCAAGCACCTTGCGAGAACCGTCGACATTCACATGCTGGATCTCTCGACGCGCGACCGGTTTGAAGTCGTACGCGCAGTGGACCAGCGCGGTGATGTTGCGGCTTCGGAAGATCTCCGGCTGAATCTCGTCACCCAGGCGAAAGGGAACGGCATCGCCGTCACTCGCGCTCGCGGAGTGTGAGAACCGCGTCACAACCCAGCCAGCCTCGATGAAGCGACGCGCCAGCATCGAGCCCACAAACCCCTGCGCGCCGGTGATCGCGATCCGCTTCATCAGGCAGTCGCCGCGGTTCCGATCCGGTGGGCGTTGGCCATGACGCTGAGGGTGATGGTCGTCGCCGGCAGCGAGGGGAACACGCTCGCGTCGACTACGTGCACCCGAGTGAACCCATGCGGCCGCCCCAGCACGTCGACTTCGAATGGACCTGGATGCGCCCTCATCGGAAAGGTTCCCCCAGTGTGAAACCCACGACCCGGTTGGCCGACGCGCAGCATCTGAGAGATCGGCACCGCTTTCAACGATCCCCGCTCAGCCCACAGCCGGCGACGCAGCGCGGCAAGGGCCGGCCCGGTTTGCGGGTTCGGAACGCCCGAGAGGTGAAGTCGCGGCGCGGCGCCGGCGTCTCCGCGCTTCAGCACGATGCGGATTCGCGCCGACAGGTCCGAATGGAGGTAGCCCTGGACCAGGAGCAAGCGTCCGAGCACGCTGTGTTGAATCATCGGAAGGGCTCCGCGTAGCGGACCCATGAGCCGGCCCATCTCCTCACGCAGGAGCTCGTTGTACGTATAAACCTGGAGATGCGCGCGGTGCGGACCGATCGCCGGGTCGACCACCTCGATGAACACCTGGGCGAGAGTGTGGACTCGTTCGCTGAGGGCTTCTGGCCGGCCGCGGTAGCGCATCAGCGGCAGCAGGAAATAGCAGTTGTCGACGGCATGGAAGGGCTGGCCATACGCTCCCAGCGAAGCGAGCAGGATGCGCGCGGTCGACAACACGCCGCAAGCCACGAAGACTTTGTCGGCACGCGTCTGGAAGCTCTCTGCGCCATCGAGATTCCGCCCCGTCACCTCGACCTGCGAGCTCACCTCCTCCAGCTGGTCGACGACTACGCCCGGGCGGTAGGTGAAGGCCTTGTTGCCTCGAAGCTTCTTCAACGTGTGGGCTGAGTTGTATATGAACTCGTACGGACATCCGTAGAGGCACATCCCGCAGTGAACACAGCCCGGTGTTCCGCCGGCGCCCTCGGCCTGCAACGCGAGCCGGGAGGCGCCGAAGCGCACGCCGTGCGCAGTCAGCTTTGACGCGTTCAACTCGAGGTCGCCGAGCAGGGCTTCGGCCTGGCTGCTGACGCCCAGCGTCCCGGGATCGTCGTGATACAGAGGGAATTGTTCCTCGAGCCCGTCGTGGCGCGCGGCAAACGGCATCATCTCCAGCACCGCGCGGTAATGGGGGGCGAGGTCACCCGCGGTGATGGGCCACTCGCTCATATCCTCGGTGCGATATGGGAGGACGCTCGCTCCCCACACGTTGCTCAAACCGCCCCGAGCAAACGACGGCTTCCCGTACGCGCCGTCCGATGTCATTGGTTGGCTCATCGGGTCGCGATATGCGAAGTCCGAGCCGTACGCCGGCTTCATCCGGATGCCATCCCGCGTCGCCTCGCCACCGTCGCGCAGGAAGGCGACTGACTTCGCGGGCCATGAGGTCGAAGGCATTGCCTGCAGGCTCGCCACCTGGGTACGACGCGATGGCTCGAGCTGGAGCCCGGCGTCCAGCATGGTGACATTCTCACCCGCGTCGAGCAGCGCGCTCGCGCATGCGACGCCGGCTGGGCCCGAACCAACGACGAAAATCACGAATTGGCGCGCTGCGTGTCGCCCATGTGGGGCACAACGCTACCCCACCGGCGCGATCGTTCCCGGACCCAATAGGCTGCTCGGACCATGAGAATCAAAGAGCTCGGAACCAATCTGATCCAGGTCACCAAATTGCCCGTGGTGTTCCCCATGAACTGCTACCTGGTCCAGGAGGAAGACGGACTGACCCTGGTCGACAGCACGATCTCCTCGCCGGGCGAAGATGTTGCAGCGTTGGTCAAGCGGCTGGGAAAGCAGCTCCGCCGAGTTGCCCTGACGCACGCCCACGGCGACCATGTCGGCGGAGTAGCCGGCCTTCGGATGATGTTCCCAGGGGTTGAGGTTTCGATCTCCGAGCGCGACGGGCGAATCCTGGCCGGTGACAAGGCTCTTCTCCCCGGCGAGCCGCAGACACCGGTCAGAGGCTCCTTTGTGAAGATCGACTGGAAGCCCGATCGATTGCTCAAACCAGGCGACCGCGTCGGCTCGCTGGAGGTCATCGCCTCACCAGGACATACCCCTGGGCATGTCGCCTTCTTCGATGTCCGAGACAAGGCCCTGATCGCGGGTGATGCACTTCAAACCCGCGGCGGTATTGCGGTCTCGGGCGATCTGCGGTTGCTCTTCCCCTTCGTCGCGATGGCGACCTGGAACAAGCCGGTGGCGCTGACTTCGGCGAAAACGCTGCGTGCCCTGACCCCCTCGCTCCTGATGGTGGGCCACGGCGAAGCGATCAACGATCCAGGGGCTGCCATGGATCAAGCAATCGAGTCGGCACGAAAGGCGATCGGGTAACAGTCCCGCCACCGCAGAGGAGAGGTCGAGAACATAGAACGTGCCCCCTCGAATAAGCGAATATTCGTTTATTCACTTATACTCTTCCCGTGGCGATCTATGCGACCCCGCCCAAGTCCGACCTCCTCCTGCGGCGGCTGGAGGAGCTGGACGACCTGCGCCGCTACCTGGCCGAGCACCTCGGAGGGACGGCGCTCCCGTGGACCGGTGCCCTGCGCCGGCTCGCCGCAGCCGAGGCCACCGTGGGCTCGACCTCGATCGAGGGTTATGGCGCGAGCATCGAGGACACGGTCGAGATCCTCGCGGGCCGGCACCCGTCGGGCGCGTCAGATGAGACGCAGCGAATTATCGCCGCCTACGCCCAGGCCATGGACCGGGTCGCCGTGCTGGCGGACGACCGCCGTTTCCAGTGGTTCCCGCAGACCATGCTCGACCTCCATTTCCTGGTCTGCCACCCTCAGCCGGAGGCTGGTCCCGGGCGATTGCGAGACCGGCCAGTGATTGTGACTCGCGGCCTTGGCCGAGATCCCTTCCGGCCCCCCGCCGCAAGTGACGTACCCGCCTTGGTCAATGAGGTCGCGAGGTGGTTGGGGTCTGGCGACCTCTCCCGCCACCCGGTGATCCGAGCCGCGATGGCGCACCTCAACCTAGTCTCCATCCATCCCTTTCGCGACGGCAATGGGAGGCTGGCCCGGATCGTCCAGTCGCTTGTACTGGCCAAGGAAGGGCTTCTCAGACCCGAGCTGGTCTCGATAGAGCCATATCTGGGGCGGCACACGCGCGAGTACTACGCGGTGCTGGAACAGGTCCAGGGACGGGTCTTCGATCCGCGGCGCGATGCCTCGGCGTGGGTCGAGTTCTGCATCGAGGCCCATGTCTTCGAGGCCACGGAGCGCAAACGCTGGCTGGAGATCGCCTACGCCCGCCACGATTTCTGCGAGAAGCTCGCCAGAGAACAGGGTTATCCAGAACGCTTCGTGATCGCGTTGGACCAGGCGTTGCTCGGACTGCCGCTGACGAACGCGGATTATCGACGTGAGGTCGATATTGCCGGCCCGACCGCAACGCAGGACCTGCAGCGGCTGCGACGTGATGGCTGGCTCGAACAGCAAGGCGGTGGCCGTTCGGTACGCTACGTCGCCGCCTCCAGATTCAAGGACCTGTGGTCCGGTTCCTTCAGGGCGCGCTGAGCCAGGAACCGCACCGAGCTGGGCGGGGCCGGCGAGCTCGCGCTGGACCAGCACGCGATGGTCTCGTCCGAGGGCGAGCAGCCGCGGTTTAGCTGGGTCCGCGGCTGCTGCGGTCATCGACTCGCTCGGGCATCGCGTTTCGCAACTCATCCACGGATCCAGGCCGACGAATGACACGATTCGGGCCCGTCTGACTTATCTCTGACTATAGTCAGAGATATGGATGAGGCGATCGCACAGGTCCGCCGGTTCAACAGGATTGTCACGCAGCGAGTGGGCGCGTTGAACGACCACTTCCTGGCCAGGGATCGCTCGCTTGGCGAAGCGCGCCTGCTGTGGGAGATCGGGCCCGAGGGTCGCGCCGTGCGGTCCTTGCGCAGCCGGCTCGAGCTCGACTCCGGCTACGTGAGCCGCCTGCTGCGTTCTTTGGAAAAGGCGGGGCTGATCACGGTCGGGCGCGACCGGACCGACAAGCGCGTGCGAGTGGCGCGCCTTACGAGACTGGGATCGGCGGAGCGAAAGGTCCTCGACCGGCGGAGCGACGAGCTGGCCGCGTCACTGCTCGCACCGCTCGGCGCCGGGCAGCGCGAGCGAATGGTCGCCGCGATGGCCGAGGTCGAGCGGCTATTGACCGCTGCGACGGTCGCGATCGCCGCTATCGATCCCTCCCATCCCCACGCGCGGTACTGCCTGCACCAGTACTTTTCTGAGCTCGATCGACGGTTCGACAGCGGCTTCGATCCCACGCGCAGCATCCCGGCCCTCGATGATGAGATGCGGCCACCTGCGGGCCTGTTCCTGGTCGCGACGCTGCACGGGGATCCAATCGGCAGCGGGGCGCTCAAGTTTCACGGGAGAAAGCCCGCCGAGCTCAAGCGCATGTGGGTGGCCGAACCAGCGCGTGGCCTGGGGGTTGGCCGGCGTCTTCTGACGGAGCTCGAAAATCAGGCTGCTCGGCATGGCGTGCGCACGATTCAACTCGAGACCAACAAGAGCCTGGTGGAGGCGATCAACCTGTACCGCTCCGCCGGCTACGTCGAGGTGGCCGCTTTCAACGACGAGCCTTACGCGCACCACTGGTTCGCAAAGCACATCGGCGACATGGCATGATCGAGAGAGTGACCAGCACACCAGCCACGGTGCAACACCTGCGCGATCTCGCGCGGCTGCGCCGCGTCCGCGACCGGATCGACCGTGAGTACGCGCAGCCGCTCGACGTCGAGGCGCTCGCGCGCGGCGCCTACATGTCAGCCGGGCACCTCAGCCGCGAGTTCCGGCTCGCCTATGGCGAGTCGCCGTACAGCTACCTCATGACGCGACGCATCGAGCGCGCGATGGCGCTGCTGCGCCGTGGCGACCTCAGCGTCACCGAGGTGTGTTTCGCGGTGGGCTGCTCGTCCCTGGGCACGTTCAGTACTCGCTTCACGGAACTGGTTGGTGTTCCGCCCAGCACCTATCGGGGCCAGTGGGCACCTTCGAAACCGGAGCTGCCGTCATGCGTGGCGAAGCAGGTGACCAGACCGGTCAGGAATCGAGAAGCGCCGGTCGCCGAGCCGCACCTAGCATGACCGCCATGGACATCACCATTCACACGAGCTTCCTCCCTCATGACGACCCGGACGCAGCCCTTGCTTTCTATCGCGACACCCTCGGCTTCGAGGTTCGCAACAACGTCGGATACGGCGGGATGCACTGGATCACGGTCGGCCCCGCCGGCCAGCCCGGCACGTCCATCCTCCTGTTTCCGCCTGCCGCCACGCCCGGCATCACCGACGATGAGCGCCGCGCCATCGTCGAGATGATGGCCAAGGGCAGCTTCGGCCGCATCATCCTGGCCACCTCCGACCTCGACGGCGCTTTCGAACGGCTGCAGGCCGGAGGCGCAGAGGTGGTCCAGGAGCCGACCGAGCAACCGTACGGCGTGCGCGACTGCGCTTTCCGCGATCCCGCGGGCAACGAGATCCGCATCAACGAGGTCCGCTGAGCCTCCCGGCGACCCTCGGGCCCTGGCACGTGAAGACGCGATGAGCATGGCCAAGGGGGCCCTCACGCCGTCGCTCGCGGCGCGCATGGCCGGCAGCCACGATCTGATCCGCGTGCAGGGCGCGCGCGTGAACAACCTCAAGGACATCAGCGTCGAGCTCCCGAAGCGCCGGCTGACGGTGTTCACCGGAGTCTCCGGCTCGGGCAAGAGCAGCCTCGTTTTCGGCACGATCGCCGCGGAGTCGCAGCGGTTGATCAACGAGACCTACAGCACCTTCGTGCAGGGTTTCATGCCGACGCTGTCGCGGCCGGAGGTCGACGTGCTCGACGGCCTGACGACCGCGATCATCGTCGACCAGGAGCGGATGGGCGCCAATGCCCGCTCCACAGTCGGCACCGCCACCGACGCCAACGCGATGCTGCGGGTCCTGTTCAGCCGGCTGGGGAAGCCGCACATCGGCTCTTCGAACGCGTTCTCCTTCAACGTCCCATCGGTCCGCGGGAGCGGCGCGATCACGATCGAACAAGGTGCCGGCAAGACCGTGACACGGACCTTCACAAGCACGGGCGGAATGTGCCCGCGTTGCGAAGGCCGGGGCACAGTCTCCGAGATCGACCTGACTCAGCTCTTCGACGATTCCAAGTCGCTTGCCGAGGGCGCGATCACCATCCCCGGTTACAAGACAGACAGCTGGTGGACAACCGGGATCTTCATCGAGTCCGGATTCCTCGACCCGAAAAAGCCGATCCGCAAGTACACCAAGAAAGAGCTCCACGACTTCCTTTACAAGGAGCCGGTCAAGGTGAAGATCAACGGCGTCAACCTCACCTATGAGGGGCTGATTCCCAAGCTGCAGAAGTCGATGCTCTCCAAAGACCCCGACGCGCTCCAGCCCCACATCCGGGTCTTTGTGGACCGGGCGGTCACCTTCGCCGCCTGTCCCGACTGCGGCGGCACCCGGCTCAGCGAGGCGGCCCGGTCCTCGCGCATCCGAGGCATCAACATCGCCGACGCATGCCTGATGCAGATCAGCGACCTGGCCCAGTGGGTCCGCGGGCTCGACGAGCCGTCGGTCGCGCCGTTGCTCGCCACGCTGCAGCAGTCCCTCAACTCTTTCGTGGAGATCGGGCTGGGCTACCTCTCGCTCGACCGCTCGTCGGGAACCCTGTCAGGCGGCGAGGCGCAGCGCGTCAAGATGATCCGCCACCTCGGCTCCTCGCTCACCGACATCACCTACGTCTTCGATGAGCCCACCACCGGCATGCACCCCCATGACATCCAGCGGATGAACGACCTCTTGCTGCGCCTGCGGGACAAAGGCAACACCGTGCTCGTCGTGGAGCATGAGCCGGAGACGATCGCGATCGCCGACCACGTCGTCGACCTCGGCCCCGGCGCCGGTGCGGCGGGCGGCAGGGTCTGCTTCGAGGGCACCGTCGAGGGACTGCGGGCCAGCGGCACCCTCACCGGCCGCCATCTCGGCGACCGCGCCCGGCTCAAGGAGACGGTGCGGACGCCCACCGGCACACTGGAAATCCGCGGCGCATCCGCGCACAACCTGCGCAACGTCGACGTCGACGTCCCGCTCGGAGTGCTGGTCGTCGTGACCGGCGTCGCCGGCTCCGGCAAGAGCTCGCTCGTGCACGGGTCGATCCCCGCCCGCGAGGGTGTGGTATCGATGGACCAGGGCGCGATCCGCGGCTCGCGACGGAGCAACCCGGCGACGTACACCGGACTGCTCGACCCGATCCGCAATGCATTCGCCAAGGCCAACGGCGTGAAGCCGGCCCTGTTCAGCGCCAACTCGGAAGGCGCCTGCCCCAGCTGCAACGGCGCCGGCGTCATCTACACGGACCTGGCGATGATGGCAAGCGTCGAGACCACCTGTGAGGAGTGCGAGGGGAAGCGGTTCCTGGCATCGGTGCTGGACTATCACCTGGGCGGCCGCGACATCAGCGAGGTGCTCGCGATGTCGGTGACGGAGGCCCAGGAATTCTTCGGCGCAGGCGAGGCCCGCACGCCGGCCGCGCACGCCATCCTCGACCGGCTCGCCGGCGTCGGGCTCGGCTACCTCACGATCGGCCAGCCGCTCACCACGCTATCCGGCGGCGAGCGGCAGCGGCTCAAGCTGGCGACCCACATGGCCGCCCACGGCGGCGTCTACGTCCTCGACGAGCCGACCACCGGCCTCCACCTGGCCGACGTCGAACAACTGCTCCGGCTGCTCGACCAACTGGTCGACTCCGGCACGTCCGTTATCGTCATCGAGCACCACCAGGGGGTGATGGCCCACGCCGACTGGATCATCGATCTCGGCCCCGGCGCCGGCCACGACGGCGGCCGGATCGTTTTCGAGGGCACTCCCGCCGACCTCGTCGCCGCCCGCTCCACCCTGACCGGCGAACACCTCGCAACCTACGTGGGCACCTGACCTAACAGGTCAGGAATCGAGAAGCGCGAATCCCAAAGCCGCACCTACTATGACCGTCATGGACATATCAAACCCGGACATCAAGCGGCTGGAACTCGTTCAGCGCTGGGAGGTGCTTAGCAATGGCTGACAGGAAACCTGCACGAAAGGACGCGCCGAAATCCGCCAAGAGGACGACCGCGACCACAAAGCGATACGACGGATTCACGGAAGACGAAAAAGCGGCGATGCAGGACCGTGTCAAAGAGATGAAGATCGGCGCGGCCAAGGCGGAAGGAGAAGCCGCCCTGCTCGCGAAGATCGCCGAGATGCCGACAGCGGATCGCGCCATGGCCAAGCGGCTCAACGAGATCGTCAAAGCCAGCGCTCCAGCACTTTCGCCGACTACCTGGTACGGGATGCCCGCGTATGCCAAGGACGGCAAGGTCATCTGCTTTTTCAAAAGCGCACAGAAGTTTAAGACGAGGTACGCGACGCTCGGCTTCAGCGACAAGGCGAACCTCGATGAAGGCGGCATGTGGCCGGCCGAGTTCGCTCTCATGAAGTTGACAGCCTCCGAAGAGGCCAGAATCCACGCGCTCGTGAAGAAGGCGGTGAGCTGACGACTGAGCCTGTGTAGAAGATCGCGACAAGCGATTACCCACGACGGGTCTTCGATGGTCGCTATGCCGCGAGTGTCCGTGCGACATTTGTCGCCGTGTACGACCAGCCGCTCACGATCGAGCAGGTCCTGAACCAGCTCGAAGAGCAACCCGGCGCAATCGCCGCACTTTCAGCAGGTCGGCGGCGAGCCCAGTTGCAGCGCCCGCCGAGCCGGCATGAATGGTCCGTCAACGATGTGCTCGCCCATCTACGTTCTTGCGCTGACATGTGGGCGGCTACATCGCGAAGATCATTGCGGAAGAGCAGCCGACGTTCCGAGCGATGAATCCCACCAACTGGATCAAGAGCACGGACTATCCCGAGCTGGAATTTCAGCTCTCATTTCGCGCCTTTGGACAGCAGCGTGCCGAGCTGCTGGCACCGTTGCGCCCATTGCCAGAGGCAGCCAGGTCACGCGGCGCTGTGGTTACGGGCGCCGGAAGACCACGCGAAAGGACTGTGCTCGAGTACGGGCGGGCGGTGGCTCGCCAGCCACGAGCGATCCCAGTGAAGCCGATCGCGCGTATCTCAGCACGACGCCGCGCGCCCTCGGGGCCATACTGAAAACATGGAGGCGCTGGCGCTGTGGGCTTTCGCAGGACTTCTCCCGGCGTCTCCGCGTGGGGACGGCAACGATTTTGCCCGCTCGCTGCGGAGGCGCTTCGCGCTCGTGGGGGCGGTCTTTAGCCTGGCATTGATTGGGGCCTTGTGGGAATGGACGGCCAACGTCGCGATAACAGGCTTAGCCTCGGTCGTGATTCTGGCCGAGTTGTGGCGTTACTCCGAACACGGAGATCGGCCTGCGGCCTAGACGCAACCACCAGGTCGTCTCGACGGCGAGCGCCTACATCTGGTGCACATAGGCGACTTCGACCGCGGGCGACCTGCTCGAGCGCGCCGGCAGCTCCCGGAGCAATGAGCGTCGCCTGTGGGGTGAGAGAATCTGGGGAGCCCGGACGTCCATTGAGGGTTGTAAGGTCGTGAGGTGATCTCGCGCTGGCCGTTCTACGGGTCGGTGGCATTGCTCGGATGCGAG
Organism: Candidatus Acidiferrum sp.; assembly: GCA_035571315.1. Lineage (GTDB taxonomy): Bacteria > Chloroflexota > Dormibacteria > Dormibacterales > Dormibacteraceae > Palsa-870. Next base: position 6,234 of record DATMKM010000063.1, on the reverse strand, counting down.
GCCATATTGTGCTTTTTAGCCGGCTCCATCGAGTGGGGCGAGCGAGGAGCCATGGTCGGCATCGACTCCGCTGAGACCGCAGAGCAGGCGCGTTTTGCGATTGAGCTCTACGCGATCGGAGCGCTGTGTGTTCTCGTGTTGATCGCGTTCCTTCTCCTGCGATCGGGCGGGGCTTGGTGGCTTGTGCTCGGAATGCAGGTGGGGGTCTTCGTGTTGGCGCTGATCGAGGGAATGTTCACAGACATAGGCTGGCTTTTCTTCAGCGTTCTCCCGTTGTTGAGCGGGTTGCTGCTCTTCGTGTTCCTGACCGCCTCGGCCCGCCGGTCCAGCTGGATCTCACCAAGCGGGTAAGGCCGACAAAGTCCTGCTGGCGTTCGCTCCTGCTCGCCATGGGCAGGTCGGGTCGTAGGTTCGGCCGAGATCCGCATCAGCTTAGCGACGTTTGAGAACTGAGCCGCTCACTCATGCTTGCGCCCGTCCGCCGCGTTCGCGCAAGACTCAGGAGGCATCATGCAAGTAACCGGTATCGTTGCGAACCTTCCGGTCGCCGACATTGCCGCGGCCCGTGACTTCTACACCGACTACCTCGGATTGAGTGTCGAGGGCTTCAACCTCGGGTGGGTCGCGAACTATCGATCACCGAGTGGCAAGGCCACTGTCCAGCTCGTCACGCGCGACGCGACGGCATCTCATGACTCAGTCATTTCGGTGCACGTCGGCGCCGGAGTTGATGAGGCGTACGCCGAGGCGACAAGGCGTGGGTACGAAATCGTTCACCCACTTACGGACGAGGCCTGGGGCGTCCGCCGATTCTTCGTACGCGCACCGGATGGCAATGTGATCAACGTGGTGAGCCATAGCGACGAGTAAGCTTCCCTCTCCCTGCGGGGGACGGTCGGAAATCCATATCGCCACTTCCTTGGGTTAGCGTGCGCGGGTAGCAGCTGGCGTGGTGGGGCTCCTCGTCTCTTGAAAGTAGTGGCCCTCGTCGAGGTCTTCGATGAGCCCGGGATGGGTCGGTTGCCATCCCAGTAGCTCGCGAGTCAGCGTGCTCGAGGCACGGGCGTCGAGCGCGAGAAAGCCGGCCAACCACGAGAAATGCTCGCCTGCGGCCTCGGGAGAGACTGCGACCACAGGAAGGTCGAGATGCCGCCCGATCGTTTCAGCGATCGTGCGGATAGGCACGCCCTCGTCGGCGACCGCGTGCAGCACCGAGCCTGCAGGGGCCTTCTCCAGCGCCAGGCAGACGAGGTGCGCTGCATCCAGCCGGTGCACGGCGGGCCATCTGTTTGACCCGTCGCCGATATAGCCCGAGACGCCCTGGCCGCGGGCGATGCCCACCAGGGTCGCCATGAAGCCGTGATCTCCATCGCCGTGCACCGTGGGCGAGAATCGCACCACGGATGACCGGACGCCGCGTGATGCGAGAGAGATCGTCAGCTGCGCACTTCCCAACCGAGTCCCCGGACCGCCACTTAGAAATGCAGCCGGGTCGGGACCCCTGTCCAGTTCGGTAACGATCCGCCCGGGGGCGAGCCCCAGCGTTCCGGATGCGATGAGGAACGGCCGATCAGAACCCGCAAGCGCTTCGCCGAATGTCTCGATAGCCCGGCGATCGGCGTCGGCGGCTGCCTGGAAACCTCCCGAGAAGGCGCTGTCGTGCTTGAACGCGAGGTGGATCACAGCATCCGATGCGGTAGCTGCACTCCGCAGGCTGTCGAGGTCGTCAATGGTGCCGCGACGCACCTCCGCCCCGGCGGCGGTCAGAGCGGCGGCCGAGGCATCCGAGCGAGCCAGCCCGATGACCTGATGACCCCCGCTGATGAGCTCGGGCACGACAGCGGAGCCGATCCAGCCGGATGCACCCGTTATGAAAACGCGCATGAGAGACCTCCGTCGGTCGACATTCCTCGGTTCAGAGGACGGCTGATGTCAGTAACTGCCATCAGCATAGCACTAGATGTCAGTCACTGTCATCGAGTACGATCGAGGCGTGGGTAGGTGGGAAGCAGACGCGCGTGGGAGGCTTGAGGAAGCAGCCCTCGCTCTTTATGGCGAGCGGGGTTTCGAGCTGACGACCGTGGCGGAGATCGCTGAGCGGGCCGGGCTCACGGAGCGAACGTTCTTCCGGTATTTCGCCGACAAGCGTGAGGTTCTGTTTTGGGGCGCGGCCAGACTGCAAGAATCCCTTGTAAGCGCCGTGGTCGGCGCGGCTGATTCCGCGGCGCCGATCGACGCGGTCATGGCTGCCCTGGAGGCTGCCGGCGCCGTCTTCCAGGAGAACCGCGAACACTCGGTGCGGCGCCAGGCCGTCATTGCCGCAAACGCTGAGCTGCGAGAGCGCGAGCTGATCAAGCTCGCAAAACTCGCCTCGGCGCTCGCCGGCGCGCTCCACCGACGGGGCGTGGGAGAGCCGACCGCGAGCCTGGCTTCGGAGGCAGGAATCACTGTCTTTAGAATCGCTTTCGAACGCTGGATAAACGACACGAGCGGGCGAGACTTGCCTCAGCACATCCGAGAGTCATTTGACGAGCTGAAAACCGTGACCGCGGGCACATGACCCGAGCTCTGAGCTAGTCGCGCGCGGGTTTATCGCGGGTGCGCGTGGCGTCTGGTCGCTCTTTTCAAACAGGCTTCCAGGGAGCAGGAGACGGGGCTGCCGTCCCGGGCACCAAGCACCCAGTTGAATCCATTCGTGGAACAAGACCTACGACCAGGTGAACCCGTTCGGCGCGAGCTCCGGAACGCTTCACATCCAGAGCGCTAGCAAATACCCGCGCGACGAGAGGGTCGCTAAACCACTGCATCGCAAGGTATCCAACGATTGCGCCGAGGACTCGGTTGGTGATCAGAGACGATCAGCGCCGCGACGATCAACTCGACTGAGAACCTCCTGCAGGGAGCATCCGCCACGCCGTCCTACCCCCTATTCCCCGGTTGGCGTAAGGATTGCTCCCGGCCGCTAGAGCCCTACGCGAGCCTATGACTGGCCTCGGCTGCGTGGTGTTGGGTGGTCTCCGAGCGCAGCCGCTTTTGGGCGGTCGTCGCACAGGTGCTACACTACCTGAATGGCGAAGGTGATCACCCAGCGAACGCTTCGGAATGACAGCGGTGAAATCATGCGCGGCCTCGACCGTGGGGAGTCCTACATCGTCACTCGCAATGGTGTGCCCGTCGGGGAGCTCATGCCCGTCCGCCGCCGCGTGGCGGTGCCAGCTGTGATGCTGCTGGCCGCGCTCGCCGGCGCACCGCGAATCGATCCGACAAGGTTCCGAAAGGATGTTGACGAACTGATCAATCAGGATCCGCGACCCCGTGCCTGAACCGCGAGGCGCGCGGGGAATGGTCGATACGTCGGTCCTGATCGACCCTCCTCCCGAGACAGCTATGCCAGAGGAGGCGAGTATCGCCGCCATCACGCTCGCCGAGCTGGTCGCGGGCGTCCACGCTACGCGGAATCCAAATGAGCGGGCTGCGCGGCAGGATCGCCTACAACGAGTCCAGGCGACCTTGGAAGCCCTCCCGTTTGACGCTGATGCGGCGCGAGCTTATGGAAGGGTCTTCGCCGCAATCACCGGTGCGGGACGTAAGGCGCGAGGCAAGCGAGCAATCGATCTGCTGATCGCAGCTACAGCTCTATCCGTCGGCCTGCCGCTGTACACCCGCAATATGGACGACTTTAGCGGACTCGAGGGCGTCGTCGACATCGTGGAAGTCCGGGCCTGACTTCAGGGTTCGCGTTATGTACAGCCCGGCGAATTGTGGTGAGCCGCGGTGGACTCGAACCACCTACCTCCACGGTAATTAGCCGTGAGCGCTGCGTTTACAACATCCGGGAACTCGGTTGGGACGAGCGCTGCAGCCGGTGTTATGTGGTAACCGCACGGAGAGATTTTGATCCGTGGCAGACTGAGGCCCCATGCAGATTGGCGTGGTCTACCCGCAAATCGAGCTTCGAGGGGACCCTAACGCTGTCCGACTGATTGGTAAAGCGGTTGAGGACCTGGGCTTTGACCACCTCCTCGCCTACGACCATGTGCTCGGCGCAGTCCACACCGGTCGAATGCCGCAACTCGCGGGTCCTTACACCGAGCACGACCCGTTCCATGACCCGTTGGTGATGTTCGCGTATTTAGCTGCCATGACGGAGCGACTCCGCTTCGCTACGGGTGTCCTTGTCCTTCCGCAACGTCAGACTGCGCTCGTCGCGCGGCAGGCGGCCGATGTTGATCTTTTGTCTAATCGTCGACTGCGGCTAGGCATTGGTATCGGCTGGAACTACGTTGAATACGAAGCTCTCGGGCAGGACTTCCATACCCGCGGCGCTCGGCAAGAGGAGCAGATTCAGCTTCTGCGTCGGCTGTTTACAGAATCTGTTGTCGACTTTTCGGGCCGCTTCGATCGGGTTGACAGGGCTGCACTCTTGCCGAAGCCGTCACGGACCATCCCGATTTGGCTCGGTGGTCATGGCGAAGTCGCCTTCGAGCGGGCCGCCCGGCTCGCGGATGGGTTCATCTTCTTCGGTGGCACCTCTGGCCAAGTCGTCGACGACTGGAAACGGCTAGCAGATCGACTGGCCGCTCTGGGCCGGTCGATAGAAAACTTCGGCGCGGACTGGGTAGTGCTTAAGCGAGACACCATCGGCGACCTGACGGCTGAGATCGCTGCGTGGCGCGAGGCAGGTGGTACCCACGTCACGGTGGACACCATGAATCGCGGGTTCGATTCCGTTGGCGGCCACATCGACTACCTCGCTTCGGTCGCAGGCTCGCTGGACTTGTCGTGATGGGTGCCGAGCCGATATCGAGCGCGGCGCCTAACTTATCGGGCTTCGTACAGATCAGAACCATGGTGGGCCCGGGTTCACAGAATCCGAACACCGGCGTTGAGATAGCCGTCGGATCGATTGCCCTTTGACCCTGAAACTGTCCGAGCGCTGTGCTAAGGACCCGTTTCGATCTCGGATCGGATGAGCGGCATGCGCCGAGTTATGTGGTGCGGACCAGCGACGATACTTTCCTCGACCAAATTGCGCACATTTGCGGCAGCGTAGGCAATCGCGCTTTCCCGGCGGCGAACCCTGCGACCCATTCGTGTCTCGTGCCGCCCGGCCGCTCCAAGCGATGTGTTCGGGGTACCAACGGCGACCGCCGTCAGCGCTCGCTCTTATCGGCCTCTCTTACAACGCGATCTAGCGTTCCGTACGTCCCCCTCATTGGGGTAACCGGTATTCCCGCCCGGCGTGCATTGCTAGAGGAGAGGCTCAAAGCCAGGCCGGGCAGCGATGCCCGGCCGATTCCGGAGGCCCTTCAGAGGTGGAGAGGTGGCCACCCGTCGGCGCCGACGCTTATAGCTGCGACCAGAAGGGCCCCTATAGCAAGAATCAGTGCAAGAAGGTATCTACGCATGCTCGCTCCTCTGTTCATGCCCGCCCGAAGGTGGGGCGGTACGACCCTAGTGGAATCCACACGCGCCGCGATGTCAAGTAATCCTCCTCCCGATCGCCAAGGCAGAGATAGGGCGAGGGCCGAGAGTGAGTGCCTCGAACCCTCGCGTGGATGCAACAACACTGGCCACGGATCGACTGGTAGGTCTGGAAGATCTAGAAGTTTTCGTCGCCATTTGCCTGCTTGCTTCTTACCGAGATTGGAGGCCGGGGGGCTTAACAAGGGCCCTTCGAGCCATCAAGCATTTATCAATTGCGATTCAAATGTGCTTGGCGCGCGGGAACCGTTATCCCGTGTGCTTGAATTCAAAACCATTGGTGGACCCGACTTCACAGTATCCGAACACTGAGCTCGAGATTCGCACCGATCTAATCACGCTACGAGCCCTGGACAAGAGGCCGGCTCGCAGCACTCCTGCGGGAGGGCTTGTGAAGCTAAGGGCTGGATTATCTGCAGCAAATGATTGGCGAAACCCTTGTGAGGGGTGGACAGTAAGCCGGGTTCTGGGTCGGCGAGTTCGATCTGCCGCCCTGAATACGGAGCGACACCGTACGACACCCCACGACTGAATGCGGCTGCGTACTGGATGCGTACTGGTACGCCAAACCTTCTGTCTCCCACCGCATAGTTCCAATCAAGTCCAGAAGGACTAATAGGGGCGGAGCCGCAAGATGGTGCGGTTCGTCCGAGCCTCCGGAGGGTGAGCACTCAAAAGGACAGAGCGTCGGAGCTCTATGACTAGACGGTGCCCCCGCCGGCAGGTGAGGAGAGATGGACGACCGGTGGG
>DATMKM010000062.1:0-3234 GCA_035571315.1 Candidatus Acidiferrum sp. | reverse complement strand
GTCGACGATGCGATGGTCGAACGTCAGGCACATGTTCATCATGTGGCGGACCGCGATTGCGTCGTTGATGACCACCGGGCGCTTCACGATCGCTTCGGTTGTGAGGATCGCGGCCTGAGGCTGGTTGATGATCGGCTGGCTGGCCACCGACCCTGTTGCGCCCGTGTTGTTGAGCGTGAACGTGCCGCCCTGCACGTCATCGACCTTGAGCTGCTTCGTCCGCGCTCGCTCGATCAGGTCGTTGAGCGCGCGGACCAGGTCCGTGAATCCGCGCCGGTCCGCGTCTTTCAGAACCGGCACGATGAGGCCGTCCGGAATCGAAACCGCGATGCCCATGTTGATGTAGCGCTTCAGGACTACGCCCTCGTCGGTCCAGGTCGAGTTGAGCCATGGGTACTGCTTGATCACCTCGCACACGACCTGGACCACGAAGGGCAGGTAGGTGAGCGCCGCGCCGTGTCGCGCCTTGAAGCTCTCCTTCTCAGCCTCGCGATAACGCACGAGGTTGGTGACGTCGATCTCCTGCAGCGTCCAGGCATGAGGTGAGGTGGCCAGGCTGCGCACCATGTGCTCGGCGATTGATTTGCGCATCACGCTGAGCTTCACCAGCTCTTCGCGCGTGCCGTCGATCGGGGCCACCTTCGGCGCCGGCGGAGCCGGCGGCCTGATTGCTGCAGCAGGCGGCGCCGCGGCGGCCGCTGGGCCAGATCCCACGGCCGCCAGGACGTCGTCCCGCGTGACCCGCCCACCCATGCCCGACCCGCGCAAGGAGGCGGCGTCGATGCCGTGCTCGGCCGCGAGCTTGCGCACCGCCGGCGAGAGCTTGGCGCGCTCCCCGTTGCCATCCTCGCCACCTGCGGACACGGCGGGAGTCACAGGCGCCTGCCGCTTCGCCGGCTCGGCCGGGAGCTCCGTCCGAGCCACGCTCGTCTCCGGCGCGGGGCTCGGCGCCGTCCCGGCTCCCGCGACCTCGATCTGTCCGATCACCGCTCCCACGAGCACGGTCTCGCCCTCGCCGGCCGAGATCTTGACGAGCGTGCCCTCGAAGGGGGAAGGGATCTCAGCGTTGACCTTGTCAGTCACCACCTCGACCAGCGGCTCGTCCCGCTTCACGAAGTCGCCCTCGTGCTTCAGCCAATGGTCGACCGTGCCCTCGGTGACCGATTCACCGAGCTGAGGCATCTTGATCTGAGCAAGGCCCACAAATCGAGTGTAACCGAGGCAATCGTGAATTCGGGACGGGGCCCTTCCCAAGCTGATTCCAAGCCTGGCCTGCTAATTTCGATGCCTATGGCACCAGAACCGATCGAGGCCATCATCCAGCGCGACCAGGCCATGCAGAAGCTGCGGGACCTGACCTGGGCCTGCTTCATGTGGGCGGCCGGCATGGTGGCGGTGTTTTCGGTGATTGCAGCGGTGACGCTTCCGGGCCAGAGCCAGGGCAGCCCGGTCAGCTCCCCGGGCGCGGACAACGCCAGCAATTCGGCGCCAACGTTCACGGATGACGGACAAATCCAGGCGCCCGCGGGCGGGTCTTTCCAGTCCTCCGGCGGCAATCCGCCTGTCGTGGTTTCGGGCGGGTCGCGCTAGCCGGCTTGGAGTTCACCGACCAAACCCACGGCCTGCCTCGTTGAGGATGTCGTGGGCTTCTTCGGCCAGTTCGTCGGCGCGGTGCGCCCGAGTGACCGGACCTGGTGCTGTGACCGCTGTAGAGAGTGGGCAGTAAGGAAGGGACGCGAAGCTGCGGCAACGCAGGGGCAGGGCTGGGACGGCAATCGTCGGCTGGCTGAGAGCCCACAAAAGCCATAGCGCCAGGGCGCGTTCGCTGGACGATTTAAGGCGTTACCCCAGGATCGAACCGCCGAGTTAGGTTGGCAGTTCGCTCTTATGGACGCCGAATGTCGAGCTCTGTGACGCGAGCTTCCCAGTAGCCCAGCCGCTCCCGAAAGCGGTCGGCTTGCGCGACGACAACCGGCACATTGGTCAGTTCGACCTCGCGCTTGACCTCCTCCGATTGGGTGTCCATCAGCAGATCGATGCGCGCCAGTACCTTCTCTTCCATCTCGAGCATCTCGCTGTAAACCTGCCGCCAGTAAAGCGCGCTCTCAAGCGTCGATGTGGCCAGGACGCCCACGCCATCGATCGTCTGGCTCCATCCGCCGTCCCGAATCCCGGTTGCGGTTCCAGCCTGGCCCTTGGTGAATCTCTTCACACCCAAAACGAAGCCATACGGGACGTAACAAGTTCAGCAATTTCCCACCAAGCTAGGCAGGCCATCCGACTCGGGGCTCGGGTCGTTCGGGCTCGGCAGGATAGAGGGCGACGCCCAGAATCGAACTGATTGTCGTTGAGAGGCCGGTAGACTCGCGACGTGTCGGTCTTTCTGGCCAACTCGGTGGGCGGGATCGAAGTCAGAGCCATCCTCATCCCGGCCGTTTTGGTGGTTCTTGCAATCGTCTTTTTGGCGCGCCGCCGTCGCCGCTAGGACACGCATCCGGTTAGTGCCGACAAGGGACCAGGGGTCAGGGTCAGAGACGATTTCGGGGTAACCGCCTCGGCAATTGGAGGGCTCTCTGCACTCGCTGCACCTGCCTCCGCCAACACTGGCCCTCGGTCCGATCAACCCGGAGTCGGATAACACGACGGCCTGCTTCTAGTACGAAATTCCTACCAGCCATCCGACGCATTCCTACAGACATTCGGGATCCGCCCACGTAGGTTGATTGCGGGGCCGGGCGTCGGGGCCGAGTTCTTACCCGTCAGAGCTGGGTGGGGGCGTCCGCCCCGTTTCGTGATCAAGCCAGGTGACGCTTGCGTCGTCGGGTCTCGGTAGGGCCCCAAAACCAACGGTGAGCAGCCAGGGCTGCCCGATTCTCTACAGCGAACCGCCGCCAAGCTACAAGGCTCGTTAGAGGTTGCCATCCACTACCACGATTCGCAAGTGAGTCGAGGAGACAAAAGGGCGAGGGGTCGGTGTTTCGATTATTTGCACAGCCTGCATGACCGGCGGCGCGGTGGCAGCGTATGGGCAGCGGCGATGCCAGAGGCGGAGCTGGACACCGAGCGCGAGGTCTGAATTCGATCGGGATCAGATGGAGGCGACGCCCAGAATCGAACTGGGGATGGAGGTTTTGCAGACCTCTGCCTTGCCACTTGGCTACGTCGCCGCCTCGCCGTCGATTCTACCTTCGACGCTAGGGCCGGCCCCTCTCGCGGTTAGGCTGTGGAGCACTT
>DATMKM010000061.1:0-31320 GCA_035571315.1 Candidatus Acidiferrum sp. | reverse complement strand
GGAATGGTCGGTGCGAACGCATGCGCGGGTTGAGGATCTGCTCGACGACCCGGAGGTGGGTTTGGTGGTGGTCGGGACTCCACCGAGCATCCATTCCGACTCGGTGATGGCGGCGCTGCGCGCGGGAAAGCACGTCGTGTGCGAGAAGCCGTTCGCACTGCGCGTCGAAGAGGTCGATCGCATGATCGATGCGGCGGCGGCGCGTGACCTGGTGCTGACGGTCTTTCAGAGCCGGCGCTGGGATCCCGATTACATCGCGCTGCGCAACGTCGTGCGGTCAGGACGCATCGGCGAGGCCTTCTACATGGAGTCGTTCATCGGTGGCCACGACCATCCGTGCGATTTCTGGCACAGCCACGAGCCCATCTCCGGCGGGACGATCTACGACTGGGGCTCGCATTACTTCGACTGGATTCTTCAGCTGTTCCCCAACCCGGTCCGCACCGTTTCCGCGCAGGCCCACAAGCTGGTGTGGCACGACGTGACCAACTCGGACCAGGTGCGGGTCGACCTCACGTTTGCGGGCGGCGCCCAGGCGACCTTCTTGCAGTCGGACATCGCCGCGGCTCGCAAGCCGAAGTGGTACGTGCTCGGCACGCACGGTGCGGTGGTCGGCGATTGGCAAGCCGGGGCCGTCCCGGCGGACTACCCCGCGCGGGTGAAGGTTTTCCGACCCGCTGATGGCGGTTCCAACGAGGAGCTGCTCGCGCTCGCCCCTCGCGATGACCACGGGTTTTACCGGAACCTGGCCGACCACCTGGCGTGGGACGAGGCGCTGGCGATCACGCCCCAGCAGGCCCGGCGCACGGTGGCCGTGATGGAAGCGGCCACGCATTCGATCGCCCGCGGTGGGGCACAGATGGAGGTCGACATATAAAAGGTCGCGTAGGGTGGGGCTCGCTTGGCGCCGCCGGCATCGCGGGTGGCGCGGTCCTGCCTGCGATAGCCGCGTCAAGCAATGGCCGGGTGGTCGCGATCGCGAGCCGCGACCCCGAGCGCGCGCGGCGGATGGCGGACGGATTCGACGGAGCGCGGGCGGCCGCCTCCTACGATGCGCTGCTCGCGGACCCGGAGATCGACGCGGTCTACATCCCGCTCGTCAATCGCGACCACAGGCCGTGGACGCTGCGCGCCCTCGAGGCGGGCAAGCACGTGCTGTGCGAGAAGCCGCTGGCCATGAACGCGGCGGAGGCGGAGGAGATGGCCGCCGCGGCAAAGCGGTCGGGCAAGCACCTGATGGAGGCGGCCATGTACCGGTTCCATCCCCGGACGCGCGCTTTCGTGGAGAGCCTCGAAGACCCGGTCTACGTGCAGACGAGCTTCGGGTTCACGCTCAACAACAAGAAGGACTTCCGGTTTGAGTCCGCCCTGGGCGGGGGCGCGCTGCTCGACGTTGGGTTTTACGTGGCGAGCATCGCGAGATGGATTCTCGGCGAACCGTCAGAGGTGTTGGCGCGATCAACCATGCGCGAAGGAACAGACATGACGACCAGCGCTCTGCTCAAGTTCCCCAGCGGCGCGACGGCGGCGTTGTGGGCGAGCTTCGAGTCCGCGGAGGACCAGGAAGTGACCGTGGTCACGCGCCAGGGCGCGTATCGCCTCGGGAAGCCCTTCAACTGGCCCGACGAGGTCGATCAGTACCAGCTGATGGTCGAGTCGTTTGCCGATAGCGTGCTGCAGGACCGGCCGGTCGCCATTCCGCTCAGCGAGTCGATCGCCAACATGAAGGTCCTCGACCGGATCCGTGAGGCCGCCTCTACTGCTTGACCAGCGCCTTGAACCGTGCGTTGTCGCGGAGCGGTTCGAAGTCGATATCCGCGGCCACGAGCAGAACGGCGTCCGGTCGCATTGGCATCGCCTCCTCGAGCAGCAGGAGCGCGTCGTCAAGCCTGCCCTGGGCACTGCGCACGGCAGCGAGGTTGTAAAGGGTCGCGCCAAGGATGAGACGCGGCGCGCCGATCGCCCGCATCCGGGCTGCTCCGTCTTCCACAACGCGATGGGCTGCCGCGTGGTCGCCGTTCTCTCGCATGTACTCGCCGACGTGGTTGCGCGGGTGGACGTAGCTGTTGCGCAGCAGGGCTTCGCCGGTCGTGTTGGCGGTGAACCACTTGAACGGACGGTCGCCCAGCTCGCCGGCCAGTCCGATCAGCTCGGAGAGCAGCTTCTCCGCCCGGGCAGCCGCATCGGCAAGCGGAGTGCCGATGCCGCTTGCAAGCTCTGCGTCGTTGACCTCGTCAATGCTTTCCGGCGGAGCTGCATAGGGCCGGGCGTGGCGGAACTCGATCAGCGCGTTGCGCAAGCGCTCGCGCCACATGCTGATGTGGAACATGACAAGCGCCGCCGGCCAACCCTTCGGCTGGGTTTCAGACTTCAGCGCCTCGGCGACGAACTCCCGCTCCAATTCACGCTGCGACTCGAGCGCGTTGAGGACGTCCGGACCCGTCATCGCCGAAACAGTACGACTAAGGTGTCGTCTTCGCGGCGGGTTCCAGCGATTCGATGGGCGCGTGCAACGCCGGGTGCGCTTCGGGAGGGTATGCAACTGAGATTGGTATGAGCTGGCGGAAGCCGGCCAGCGAGAGGGTCCAATCGGCCAGCATCTTTTTCGCCAGAATGCTGCCGGTGCGGCTGTGATGCTCCTCGATCAGAGCCCTCAGCTCGAGAGCGTCCTCGGACGGGACCTCGCGCGCGACGACGCTGTCGGCGTTGAGCTGGTTCCACGAGGTGACGTAGGCGACTCCTCCGGTCATGCCCGCTCCGGCGTTCCACCCCACCGGGCCCAGCGCTACCGCGACGCCGCCCGTCATGTACTCGCAGAAATGGTCGCCGGCCCCTTCCACGACCGCGGTTGCGCCGGAGTTGCGTACGCAGAAACGCTCGCCGACCCGGCCGGCGACGAAAAGGCGCCCGCCCGTCGCGCCGTAGGCAATCGTGTTGCCGGCCAGCACCGGATCGCTCGCGGCGTCGCCGGCAAAGGGCCGGATCGCGATCACGCCGCCGCCCATGCCCTTGCCGACGTAGTCCTGCGCCTGGCCCTCGAGGCTGAGCTCGATCCCGTCGTCGAGGAAGGCCCCGAAGCTCTGCCCGGCGCTTCCCATGTAGTGACGTGCGTCACCGGGTTTGAGAGCAGCCCCGAGCGTGCGTTGTGAGTTGTCGATCGCGCCGCTCGGCGGGGGAGGCGCGGGCGGCTCGCCGTTGCGGGCCATGATGCGCCGGCGAGGGAGATCCCTTTCCGTCTGGGCCAGCACATAAGAGAGATCGAGCGTGGCCGCGGGGTCTTGCTCGAGCAGCTCGGAACGCCCGACCACCTCCTGAAGCGAGCGCGCGCCAAGACGCGACAGGTGCTCGCGCACCTCTTCGGCGATCAGGAAGAGGTAGTTGACGACGTGCTCCGGGCGGCCCTCGAACTTCGCCCGCAGGTCCTCTCGCTGGGTGGCGATGCCCGTGGGGCAGGTGTTGAGGTGGCACTGGCGGGCCATGTCGCAGCCGAGCGCGACCAACACCCCCGTGCCGAATCCGAACTCCTCCGCTCCAAGCAGCGCTGCGATGACGATGTCGCGGCCGTTGCGCAGGCCGCCGTCGGTGCGCAGGCTCACGCGCTCGCGCAGCCGGTTCGCGACGAGGACCTGCTGGGTCTCGGCGAGGCCGAGCTCCCACGGAGCGCCGGCGTTTTTGATCGACGAAAGCGGGGAGGCGCCCGTGCCGCCGTCATGGCCGGAGATGAGGATGTAATCGGCCTTCGCCTTGGCCACGCCCGCGGCGATTGTCCCCACGCCGGCTTCGGAAACCAGCTTGACTCCGATGCGCGCTCGGGGATTGACCGTCTTGAGGTCATGGATCAGCTGAGCCAGGTCTTCGATGGAGTAGATGTCGTGATGGGGAGGCGGGGAGATCAGCTGCTGGCCGGGCTGGGCATGGCGAAGGCGCGCGATCAGGTTCGTCACCTTCATCCCGGGCAGCTGGCCGCCCTCACCGGGCTTGGAGCCCTGCGCGATCTTGATCTCCAGCTCGTCGGCGCGCTTCAAGTAGCGCGGCGTCACGCCGAAGCGCGCGGACGCGACCTGCTTGACGCGGTTGTCTCGCCTCGGGCCGTCGCCTTCGTACATCTCGGGGTCCTCGCCGCCCTCGCCTGAGTTGGAGCGCGCGCCGACCTGGTTCATCGCGATCGCGAGCGTCTCGTGCGCCTCGGGAGACAGCGCGCCGAGCGACATCGCGGTGCTCACGAATCGCTTGACGATCTCGCTCGCCGGCTCCACCTCGTCGAGCGCCGCCGGTATCTCCGAGTCCTTTATCCGGATGAGTTCACGTAGCGACTGCGCCTCTCCCATGGAGGAAAGACGGCGCCACTCGCGGTATGCCTCCTGGTCCCCTGTCTGAGCCGCTTTCTGCGCTGCCTTGACCGCGTGAGGGTTGTAAGCGTGGTGCTCGCCGGCCTTGCGGAAGCGGACGCGTCCGTGGTCGGGGAGGACTTCGGGCCGGGTGCGCGCCATCCGTTCGAGGTCCGCGAGATCCGCGCCGCCAATCCGCGATGGGACGGCGGGGAAGCAGAGCTCCATCACCTCGGCGCCGAGCCCGAGGGCTTCGATCACCTCGCCCCCGCGATAGCTCATCACGCAGGAGATGCCCATCTTCGCCATCACTTTCAGGAGGCCGGCCTCGAGCGCCTTGCGGTAGCGGACCACGCCTTCGGGAAACTCGGCTGCGGTCGCGAAGGCGAGGTAAGGGTGCACGGCCGTCGCGCCGACGGTGATGAGACACGCGAGGTCGTGGACATCGACCGCGTCGCCCGCGATGGCGACGATGTCCTTGGACATCCGCTCGCCGGTCGCCAGCAGGTGCTCGTGGACCGCGCCCACCGCGAGCGCCATCGGGATGGGTAATCGCTCGGAGCCCGTTCTGCGGTCGCTGAGCGCGATCACGCCACTCGCTTCGGAGGCCTCGCAGCGCAGACGGAGGAGCGCGTCGCGCAGCATCTCGTCCGGCGCGTACGTGGCGTCGAGCACGGTCGCCTCTTCCAGCACGCGGGCGAGCTCAGCAGCTCCGAGCACAGGCGACTCGAGCTCGAGCAGGCTCGCCACCGTGGGGACGGCGGGATGATGGAGGCGGCGGAGCTCCCGGTCGACTCCGCCTTCAGGTTCCAGCGTTCCGCGTCGCGGTCCGAGCAGCACGCGGAGCGACATGACGGCCTTCTCGCGCAGCGGGTCGATTGCTGGATTCGTGACCTGCGCGAATCGCTGGCGCAGATAGCCATAGAGGCGGCGAGGCGTCCGGCCCAGCGCTGCGATGGGTATGTCGTCGCCCATCGAGTAGACCGGCTCGGCGCCTGTCTCCGCCATCGCCTCAACGACGAACTTCACATCCTCGGCGCCCCAACCGTGCAGGCGATGGTGCATCGGCAGGTCCTCGAGCGCGTCGAGGTTGATGTGGTGGCGCTCGACCGGCACGAGAATGCGGTCGGCGAGCAGGCCGTAGTCGTGCCTCGCGGCGGCGCGCTCCTTGGCCTCGTCGTTGCGCAGCACCGAGCCGTCGCGCGTGTCGACCAGCAGCATCTGCCCAGGCCCGAGTCGTCCGCGTTCGATCACTGTCTCGGGGGCCATCGTGACGACGCCGGCTTCCGACGCCGCTGCCACGAGGCCATCGGACGTGCGCTGCCAGCGCAGGGGCCTCAGTCCGTTGCGGTCGAGCGCGGCGCCGACCACGACGCCGTCGCTGAACGCCAGCGCGGCCGGCCCGTCCCATGGCTCGAACCGGATCGACTGGTAGCGGTAGAAATCGCGGACTGCCGAGGCGAGGTCTCCGCGTCCTTCCCAGGCGTCGGGTACAAGGCTCATCAGGGCCTCGGACACTTCCCAGCCGCGGTTGACCAGCAGCTCGAGAGCATTGTCGAGCGACGCCGAGTCGGATCCCTCGGGCCAGATGGCGCCCTGGAGGTCCGGCTCCAGCTCGGCTTCGCGCGCGCGCATCCACGCGCGGTTGCCGGTGATGGTGTTGATCTCACCGTTGTGGGCGAGCATGCGAAATGGCTGCGCCAGGCGCCAGTCGGGCATCGTGTTGGTCGAGTAGCGCTGATGAAACACCGCGAGCCGGCTCTCGCATGCGGGATCGCGAAGGTCGAGGTAGAAATCCGAAAGGCGGGTGCCCGCCATGAGGCCCTTGTAGACGAGGGTGCGGCTGGAGAAGGAAGGCAGGTACATGCGCACGCCATCAGCCTCGGCGCGCCGTTCAGCGTGGCGCCGGGCGACATAGAGGCGGCGCTCCCAGGCGTCGGGATCGAGGTCCGGTCTCGCAATGAGGCCGTGCCAGATCGCCGGCTGCGATTCGCGGGCCCGGTCTCCAAGGCTCTTTGAATCAACGGGCACCTGCCGCCACTCGACCAGGCTCAGGCCGCTCGTCGCGAGCGATTCCGCCACGATGTCGCGCGCTCGCGCATCCCACTCGAACAGTGCGGCGACCGCGAAATCGCCGCCGAGGAGGCGGTGGGGGACCTGGATCAAAAGCCCGGCGCCGTCACCGCTCTTGCCGTCGGCGTCGAGGCCGCCGCGGTGCGAAAGCCGGGCCAGGGCCCCGACGCCCAGCTCCACCGCCCGGTGCCCAGACTCGGGCGTGGCGACAAATCCCATGCCGCAGGCGGCCCGGTCCGTGGGCAGAACCCCCGGCCAGGCAAGGCGCGAACGAGGTTGCGCTGGGGGCACGAGATCGAAGGTAGTTCACAAGGGCTCGGTCGAGCTAGTGGGTCGACACCAAAAGAACCCCTAGAACGTTATGCGGACCTCACAGCGTCAAAACCCCAAAAGGGCCTGGACACGGAGCGCCACCGCGAGGTTCAAGCGCGTCTCCGGGTCTTCGAGGTCGACCCCGCTGATCTCGCGGATCCGGTCGAGCCGGTAGCGCAGGGTGTTCGGATGCACGCGCAACTTCTGGGCGGCCTGCTGCTGCTCGCCCGTCTCGAGATAGGCGCGCAGGGTGGCGACCAGGTTGCCCTTGCGGGCGGTGTCGTGCTCGATGAGCGGCCCGAGGTGGCGGCGGCTGTAATCGACCAGGCGCTCGTCGGTGACCGCGGCGAGAAGGCCGGTGAGGCCCAGCTCGGGCACAGCGATGACCTGGCTCCAGCGCTTGAAGCGGGCCAGGGACTCCATCACGGACGTCACCTCGCGCAGAGCGCCCGCGACGCCCGTCGGCGCCTCGGTCGGTCCGCTGAAGCCGACGGAGATTGTGAAGCCGGGCTTCCACTCGGCGATCGCTTGCTGAATCTGTAGGCCGAGGGCGTGGGCGCGGACCTGGTAGTCGCCTGCCTCCATGCCCAGCGGGAGCAGCGCGACGACCTGGTCGGACCGGCCCTGGACCAGCGCGCGCGCGTAGCTGATCCGCACGACGCCCGCGACGCGGCGCAGGAACTCGCGCTTCAACGCCTGGATCGCGTCCTCTGAGATCTGGCGCGCGCGGTTGAAGCCGCGAAAGTCGTCGATGTCGACGAGCATCACGATGTGGCTGCCGTGCAGCGGGTACCCGAGATGCCGGGCACGCCGTTGAGCGGCGGCCTCGTCCCCGTAGGTGCCGTGGAGCAGGTCCTCGAGATACTCGCCCCGAACCCGCCCCTCCACTTCCGACAGCTCGCGTTCCTTGGCCACTGACAGGGCGAGGACGAGGGCGGCCTGCTCGATCGCCATGAAGGCGAGCTCCTCGTTGTGAGGCGGGTGATCGAGGATCGAGATGTAACCGAGCACCTGGCCGGCGGCGAGGATGGGGGCGATCAAACGCTCTCGCGACATGCCGAGGTGGGGAAAGGCAGGGACTTTGACCGGGCCTCGCTTGGCCTCAACCTCGCGCAGCATGCGCTGGATCTGTGGGTCGAAAAGGACCCGCTGCGGCGTGCCCTGCCGAGCGATCGTCTCCTTGCGGTGAGGGTCTGTGCTTCCACCGGCGTGAGCCAGGAGGTGGAAGCTCGCGTCCTCGACCGTGACGGCGCTCTCCAGGAGGTCGGCGAGTGTGCGGCAGATCTCGTTGACGCCCTTCCCGTCGAGCACCAGCTCGGTGAACCGCCGGTGGATCTCGATCGAGCGCTTGAGGCGCCAGTGCTCGGCGTTGATGATCCGCTCCAGCAGCGGAGCCATCAGGTCGATGAGCTGCACACCGGCCGCGACGGTGAAGAGGGGGACGTGAAGGCGGTCGGCCTCGGTGAGCATCTCGGGTGGCAGCTTCTTGAGGTAAGGCATGGGCCGCACCACGAGGCCGACGCCTCCTGAATCGGCGATCCGGCTGATCAGCCGGATCTGCGCCTCCGCGTCGTCCTTGATGGGGAAGCCGGTCGTGAACATGAGATCCCCGGCGCGGGGCAGGATCTCGGGCGTCTCCATCAGGCGCACCCATTCGATGGGCTGATCCAGGCCGTCGGCGCCGGCGACGAGCTTGGCGCCGGCCAGGATCGAGCGCATGGCGTCGCGCACCGTCGGGCGCGGCTGAACTTCGGCTTCAGCGGCCTTCTTGATCGCCATGGAATAGAACTTTAGGGTGTGGGCGGAGGACAAGCAACGAAGCAGGCGGCTGTGCGGCGCACACTAGGAACATTTGAGCGCACGGAGTAGTTTTAACGCCATGACGTACGAGGAAGCGCCTGCCTGCGATCGGCACGAGACGAAAGTGCCCATGCAGCTGCGCACCATGCATTCGGACTCATCCCGGCCCGAGGTGGTGGTCGGGCTGTTCGAGTGCCCCGAGTGCGGGCACGAGCGCAGACTGCCGATCCGGACGAGCGACGCAGCCTAGTCCCGATTAACGCACCGCCGGCGCCGCTTTGGCGTGCAGCGCCTCTAGGCCGGGATCTCCTCGGTTGCGGGTCTCGCCAGCCACTCCCTGGCGTCATCAAGCGTTGCAAAGTAGGCCACGTCGAGGCGGTCGGCGACCCTGCTGACCAGGTCGTCGATGTTCATCTTGGCCAGGCCGCTCTTCGGGAGGACGAGCGCCATGCGAGTCAGCCCCGCGCCGAGGATTCGCGGAAACCAGTCGCGGTTGACCCATTCCTGGTCTGTCTTCTGGATGACTTTGATCTGACGGCTGTCACCCAGCACCTTCGTGCTGTGATGCTCGGTGATGGCCTGGACCAGAGCGTCGTTCGCCGCTTTGAACTCTGTCGGTGAGGCCCAGCCCTGCCACTCCATGTGGGCGGCCTGGGACGTCGCGTCCCATTTCACAATCGCCACGCCTGGCAGATTGAAGTAGACACTTCCGGTTGCTCTCGTAACGGATCAAGGTGTACAGGCAATTGGAATCGACGTCGCCGTGCGCATTCGGGGCGCATACCCCCGCCGAACACAGGGGCCGGTTCACTCGCCGATCACCAAACAAGCAGACGCTTTAGTACAAGTGGCCTATTGCGAGCCCAGGGCTTCGAAGATGGCCGAAAGAAGCAGCAAACCCAGACCGTAGTCGCGGTCGTGTCAATACGGCGTCAACGAATACTCACCGAGGCAGGATGCCAAATCACCCAGGCGCCGGAGCGGCGCGCCGAAGACCGAGCAGGTCGGCCACCGGCAGCAGCAATCCGCCCTGAATCAGCAATGAGAGCACGACCATGCCGTACGCCAGCACCGAAACGGTCGGATTCACGTGCGGGTTTGTCGCGACCGATAATGCGAGTGCCACCGACAGCGCTCCGCGAATGCCACCCCAAACGGTCATGTGCCGCCAACTCCAAGGAATCGACGAACCACGGAAGTCTGCCAGGCCAAGCAGCGCGTACACAGGTAGGGCGCGTGCGGCGAACATGATCAGGTAGGCCCCCAGCGCCAGACCTCCGATTGCAACGAGGCGAGTGGTCGGCACCGCGATGCCGACCAGCAGAAAGAGAATCCCGTTGAGGACGAACGCGAGGACGTTCCAGAAGCCGAGCAGCTGAGTCCCTTTCAGGCGACCGGTCGCGCTTCCGTAGCGCGCCACAACGATGCCGGCCACGACGACGGAGACCACACCCGAGGCGTGGAAAACGTCGGCGCCGAGATAGGCGCCATAAGCGATCACGAGCGTGACCATGATCTCGAGTTCTGCCTCGTGCACCAGCCGGAGCAGCACGACCCCGATTGCCCCGATGCCAAGTCCGAACGCTATGCCGACCCCGGTCACGAAGATGAAGCGCAACGCTCCATCCAGGAAGGTCGGGTGCCCGCTGAGGATCGTGCCCAGGACGGCGGAAAAGACGGCGACTCCGGTTCCGTCGTTGAACAGGCTCTCGCCTTCGAGGATGGCTTCCAGGCCCAGCGGCGCATGCACCTGGCGCAGGAGGTTGACGACGGCGATCGGATCGGTTGTGGCCACGATCGAACCGAGCAGCGCGCTGCTTGCCCAGTCGAGGCCGAGACCGTAGTGGGCCATGCCGCCGATGGCACTGACCGTAAGAAAAACTCCTAGGGTCGCGAGCAAGCTGACCGGAATGACACGACGCCTCAGTTCGGCCAGGTCAACCGCCAACGAAGCCTCGAAAACCAGGCCTGGTACGAAGGCGAGGAGGATCAGATCGGGTCCGACCGGCGGCAGCCGCACGCCCGGGATCAAACCGATCGCGATGCCACCGGCTGCCAGGAGCACCGGGTATGGCACCGTGGCGGTGGTGCGCGACACGAGGCGAAGCACTGTTGCCACGCCGCCGAGCACGATCAAGAAGAAGAGGAAGCTCTGCGCAGTAGTCATGGGCGCTGACTCATATGCCGGCCATCCTGAGCCCGGCGAAGATTAGATAGAGGGCGATGATCGCCGCTCCCGCGGGGCGGCTGAGCCGCCGACGCGCCAGGGGCGCCAGGACGGCGAGAAGGGTGAGGTCCAGAAGCCATCCGAAGTACGCGAGAGAGCCTCGCGCGAAGCCAGTGCCGATGAAAAGGGCCGGGACGACCAGGCCGCCGAGCAAGTTGATCGTGTTGCTGTTCATCGCGGCTGACATGAGCGCGGTGCCGCGATTTGTCCGCGCGAAGTGGAGCGCCAGCCACAGGTTCGGCAGGCTGGTCAACGCCGCGAGCACAACCGAGCCGAGTACAGCCCCTGATAGGTGAAGCCATGACTGAGAGGCGAGGGCGGCGTGGACCATGACATAGCTGCCTCCGATAACGCCGACCAGCGCGACAGGCAGCAGCAGCACTGGCGTCCACGATTGGTGGGTGACCGCCGGCCGGTCATGGGTCACCTCATACGGGATTTCGATCAGGTTTTGAGGCACGCCGCCCAACAGAGGGTTGACGTGTGCCAGCCAGCTACGCGGCAAGGCCAGCACAAGCGCGTACGCAGCGCCGAGCGGCAGAACGATTGCGGCCGCGACCGTCGGTCGGAGCAGCCCTCCGACCATCAAAGCCGCTCCCAGCATCACCCCGAGGCCCACAGCACCGTCAAGGAGCAGCGGCGCCCGGCGGACACGAACACCGCCCGCAACCAGGGCTGAGAGCCCGAGCAGCGCCGCCAGGTTGAAGAGGTTAGACCCGACAACGACGCCAACCCCGATGTCGCCGGCGCCGGCCATGATCGCGATGACGGCGGACGACAGCTCGGGCGAATCGGCGCCGAGCGCGGCGAGCAGGCCGAGCAGGCCCTCTGAGAATTCAAGCCTGGTGCCCAGGCGGGTCAAGCCCCGCGCCAGCAGCTCGCTGCCGGCGAGTGTCAGGGCCAAGCCGGCCAGGAACCCGATCAGGGTCACGATGGCGTTGCCTATAGGAAGTACTCCCGCCGACCAGCCTTCCCGGCACACCTTCACATGAGCAGGTGCGTACGCCTGCCGCCGGAATTGTAAGGCGCTCGGGCATCGCTTCAGCGAGGCGACGGACTTCGTCGCCGGGCTCGTAGCTCAGCGCAGGTCTTTGTACTTAGGCGGGCGGTGAGGCGATCACGGGACGACCACGACCGGGATCTTGCTCCTGTGGATGATGTCGTGGGACACGCTGCCGAAGAGGACGGCTCGTAGAGACGACTTACGCCGCGTGCCGATCACGATGACGTCCGCCCGGAACTGCGCGGCTGCCAGAAGGATGTCTATTGCACGTTCTTCACGACGCGCTCGGCCGGTCCTGGCGACCACTCGCACACCAAGCGTTTCCAGCTCAGCTCGAAATCGCTCAAGGAGTTGTTTCGCCTCGTTGGTAGTCTCGATTGAATACCAGCCCGCCCTCCCGAGAAACCGGCGTTCGATGAGGTGGAGTACGCACACCTCCGAGCCGCTGCCTCGAGCAAGGCCGGCCACCACCGCAACCGCACGAGTGCACGCTTTTGAATCGGTCGCTGCCAGGAGTATCCGTTTGGAAGTCCGCCCATCGTCACTTGAATCTGGAGCCGATTCGCTGAAGCCCCACGCCGAAACAGGGATTCTGTGAACTTCGTTCAGCATTCTTCCAACCTTAGGAGGTGAATCGTCAACAAAGCCTCAACATCAACGTTCACGAGCCTAACTCTGGCCCCAGACCGAATCCGCGACGCGTCCGACCAGCTGCAGCTTTAGTTTCTGTTGCTCGTGACTGATCCGGTTGCCTTCAATCGTCGAAGCGAATCCGCATTGAGGGCTCAGCGCCAGGCGTTCGAGTGGGACGTAGCGCGTGGCCTCTTCGATCCGCGCCTGCAACTCGGGCTCGGTCTCGAGCTGCGGTTTCTTGGTCGTCACCAGGCCGAGCACGGCGACGCGGTCTTCAGGTAGGTGCGCCAGGGGAGCGAAGCCTCCCGAGCGGGCGTCGTCGTATTCGAGCAGGAACCGGTTGAACAGCGTCTTCTGGAAGATGCGCGAGATCGGTTCATAGTCGCCTTCCGCGTAGAACTTGCTCTGGTTGTTGCCGCGGCAGACGTGGAGCCCGAAGGTCACGCCAGGGTGTCCCTGGATGATCGCGTTGTCGAGCTCGATGCAGCGGTCGATCAACTCTTCTGGGTCGCTTCCGCGCTGACGGTAGCCTTCCCGCATGGCTGGGTCAAGAAGCGCTCCGTACTGGGGCCCGTCGATCTGTACGTATGTGCAGCCAAGGCGAATCAGCTCGTCCACCTCCCGGCGCGAGAGGTCGACGATGTCGGCCAGGTAGGCATCTCGCGTCGGGTAGGCGCCCTTCGACTTCTCGGGGTCGTAGTAAGCGGCGGCTTGCTGCGCGCTGAGCATGGTCACCTTGCCAGGACGCCGGCTCACCGACCGAAGAAACGTCCACTCCTCGCCGCACATGCTCCGCTTCCAGCGGAGCTGATTCATCACGACGGGGCGCTTGAGGATGAGCTGCTCGCCGCTCTCATCCCGAAACGGAATGGCCCAGCCGCCCTCGCGGTCGAAGCCTTCGAACGAGTCGATCAGGTGGCCGTAGAAGGCGTATCGGCGCAGCTCGCCATCGGTCACGACATCGATGCCTGCCGCCTCTTGAACCTCGATCGCCGCACGGACAGAAGAGTCCTCGACCGCCTTGAACTCGGCGTGTGTCACGTCGCCGGATTGCAAGCGCTCTCGAGCGTCGACCAGTTCGGGTGGCCGCAGCAGGCTGCCGACGACCTCGGCCCTCCACGGTCTCACGGCGCTCATCCCTCCGCCAGGACTGTCGCGGCCACCCCGAATGCGGTGTTGGCGGCCGGCACGCCACAGTAGATCGCCGACTGAAGAAGGATCTCCTTCAGCTCGTCCACCGTGACACCGTTGGTCCGGGCCGCGCGGATGTGCAGGGCCAGCTCGTCGTTGCGATTGAGCGCGACCAGCATCGCGATGGTGATGCAGCTTCGCGTGCGGCGGTCGAGACCCGGCCGCGTCCAGATCTCACCCCACGCGTAGCGCGTGAGGAGGTCCTGGAACTCGTCTGTCAGCGGCGTCTTCACGGCCTCCGCGCGATCGACGTGCGCGTCCCCCAACACCGCGCGCCGCACCTCCATGCCGCGGTGCCTTTGATCATTCATGACAAATTCCTCCCTATTTCAGAGGGCGAAGAAGACCGTCTCGTCCTCACCCTGCAGGCGGATGTCGAAATGCACGATGTCCCCGTCCTGGCGCGCAATCAGCGTGTGGCGTCGTGACTCGTCGACGAGCTGCAGCACGCGATCCGTTCGATTCGCATGGTCCTCGCCAGGAAGGTACATGCGCGTGTGGAGATGGCGCAGAAGGCCCCGGGCAAAGACCGTGATCTCGAAAAACGGGGCGTCATCGCTTGCGACCGGCCTGTGCAGGATGAGGTGAAAGGCGCCTTCGCCGTCGGTGCGGCAGCGCGCGAACTGCTCCCCCTGGGAAGCCTCGACGAGCGCGTCGGGTACGGGCTTGCCTACGCCGTCGAGCACCTGGCCCTCGACCCTTATCGCGTCGCGGGATTCGCGATCGGCCGCATTGGCGTCATTGTCGAAACGCAGCGCGAAGCCGAAGAAAGGCCCGACGGTCTGCGAGGGTGTGGGCGCTGTCATGCCTCAGCCGGCGTCGCGCGGGGCCCCCGCAGCACGATGTCCCAGCGGTAGCCGAGGGCCCACTCTGGGACTGTCGTATCGAGGTCGAGGTGGGCGATGAGGAGCTCGCGCCCGCGCGGGTCGGGGATGGAGCTCAGGATCGGGTCGAGCGGGATCAGCGGATCGCCCGGAAAGTACATCTGCGTCACGAGCCGGCTCGCGAGGGAGCGACCGAACAGCGAGAAGTGCACGTGCGCGGGCCGCCATGCGTTCAGATGATTTCGCCATGGATACGCGCCCGGCCTCACCGTGACGAATCGATAAAATCCGGCGGTGTCGGTCAGGCACCGGCCGGCGCCCGTGAAGTTGGGGTCAAGAGGCGCGTCATGGTCGTCGACAGGATCGATGTAGCGCCCTGCTGCGTTGGCCTGCCATACCTCGACCAGGGTGTTGCGGACGGGCTGCCCGTCACTGTCGAGCACGCGGCCGTGGATAATGATCCGCTCGCCGAGGGGCTCGCCCCGATGCTGGCGCGTGAGGTCGGCATCTTCGGCGCGCACCGGGATGCGACCGAAGACAGGCCCCGGCGCATTGTGGAACCACTCGTCTGGCAACCTCACCGGCTCGTGCCTGGGAGCGCGCAGCTCGCTGGACCGATAGTCGGGATAGAGGTAGGGCGGCTCGTAATCCAGGTCGCTCACGGCCCTTGACCGGAATTATGAAGCCGCTCAAACTCCCATCGTCGATACACAGCGCCATGAGCTCGTGTGCCGGTTAACCGAGGTGGTGGCCGCGCACGAACGGAGCTAGGTATCCCCCTGGCGGATCCGTTTCGCTTTGAGCTCGGAACGAGGCAGGGTTCCGCGCTCGACCACCCGACAGTCGATACGCACGCCCAGCGCCTGCCGCAGATCCGCCTCCAGGCGCTCGGTCGACGAACCGTCGAACGCGGTCTCGATCAAGAGTGAAACCTCGTCCATCTGGCGCTCGCGCCGGCGCTCGATCACGAACTCGGCCACTTCCGGGTGGCGGCGCACGATGTCCTCGACCTGCGAGGGATAGAGGTTCACCCCGCGCACCGTGAACATGTCGTCGATTCGCCCCTGGATGCCGCCGACCAGCTTCATGAAGGGGCTTCCACACGCGCACGGCTCGGCCGACACAGTGACCCTGTCGCCGGTGCGATAACGGACCAGCGGCATGCCCCACCGGCCCAGGTTGGTGGCCACCAGCTCGCCCTCGCCGGCCGGTCGCCCGTTCGGGTCGAGGACCTCGAAGATGAACTCCGACTCGATCAGGTGGATCCCGTCCCTCTGCGAGCAGCTGAAGCCTGTCGGACCCAGCTCCGTCATGCCGGTGTGGTCGAAGCACCTGGCGCCATACGCCGCTTCGATCGCGCCGCGCGTGGCCGGGATGCTGGCGCCCGGCTCGCCAGCGTGAATCGTCACGCACGCCCGATCGGCGCAGGTCGAGGCCCAGCTCGTTCGCCACGTCTGCCAATCGCAACGCGTATGTCGGTGTTGAAAGCAGCACTGTCGCGTCCAGGTCGAGCAGGCTCCGCAACCTCTGTTCGCTCGTCATCGCGCCGCCGGACATGCACAGCGCACCCAGCCGCTGCGCTCCGCCGAACGCCGACCAGAACCCAATGAAGGGCCCAAACGAGAACGCGAAGAACACGCGGTCTCGGGCGGTCACCCCGGCGGCGCGGTACACGTGCTCGGCCCAGATCCGAAGCCACCATTCCCACGACTCCGGGGTGTCGAGCCACCGCAGCGGCCGGTCGCCGCTCGATCCCGAGGTCTGGTGCAAGCGCACGTAGTGCTCAGGCGGATTGGTGAGGTTCGTCCCGAACGGCGGATCAGCCGCCTGGTCCGCGAGCAGCTCGGACTTGGTCGTCAGCGGCAGGCGCTCGAAATCGTCCCATCCGCGAACATCGTGGAGACGCCGCCGCCAGAACGCGTTGGCCGGCAGCACCTTGGAAAGTCCTGCTCGCAATTTGCGCAGTTGCAGGTCGCGGAGCTTGTCCGGCTCAATCCTCGAGGTCACTGGCGCTGCGCTCAGGGGCTCATGTTAATTCGGGGATCATCCGCGGGCGGACTAAAGGGGGCAAGTTGCGCAGGTGGCGGTGGGCGAGCGGATTCCGCGGTCCCAGTGCCGGGCTATTCTTTCCGCCTCATGATCGTCGTCACGGGATCGAGCGGTCGCGTCGGTGGGCTGGTGGCCCGAAGGCTCGAGTCACAAGGCCACCCGATGCGCCTTTTGGTACGCGATCCGGAGCGCGCTCCCCGGATCGCCGGCGCGCAGGTGCAGGCGGCGGACTACGGCGATTCCCAAGCCCTCGAGAAGGGCCTAGGCAAAGGCGACCGCGTTTTCATGGTTTCTCTGTGGATCGGTGGCGATACGCGCCTCGACCTGCATCGTTCGTTCATTGACGCGGCGGCCAAAGCGCATGTGGCCCAGCTCGTCTATCTGTCTTTCGTCAACGCCGGACCGAATGCTGTCTTCTCTCATGCGAGGGAGCACGGCGCCACCGAGGAGATGCTCAGGGCGTCAGGCGTGCCATGGACGGCGATTCGCAACAGCATGTACGCGGACGACATCCCCGGGTGGTTCGACCCGGATGGGGTCGCCCGCGAACCCGGTGACGAAGCCCGCATGAGCTTTTCGTACCGACCTGAGCTCGCTGACGTGATCGCGGTAACGCTCGCCGGGCCCATTCAAGCGGGCAAGATCTACAACATCACGACACCCGATTCGGTATCGATGCGCGAGCTGGCGCAGATCGCCGGCAAGGTGACGGGTGAGGCCTACAGCTACGAGCCGATCTCAGACGCCGAGTGGATCAAGCGCTGGAGGGCCCAGGGACGGCCTGAGTGGGCTCTCGAAGCCGGGCAAACGTCGTACGAGGCGTTGCGAGCCGGCGAGTTCGATGTCGTCTCCGACGACTACGAAAAAGTCACCGGGCGGAAGGCTGCGACCATCGCACAGGTCATCACGGAAATCGCAGACGAGATGCCGCTTGCGACTTCCGCGGCCGACTTCTAGAACGAGGGGTCCGATAGTTGGCCGCTGGCGCGGCCCCCGATATGCAATCCAGCGGTTGCATTTAGCCCCGGCAAGAACTAAGATGCAACCATGAAATTGCATAACACGACAGACCGGATCGAGAAGCAGGTCGTTCTGCGCGCACCCCGCTCACGCGTCTGGCGCGCGCTTGCCGACGCCGAAGAATTTGGCGCTTGGTTCGGCATCAAGCTCGATGGCGCCTTCGCGCCAGGCTCGAGTGTCAAGGCCATGCTCACGATGTCCGGCCATGAGCGCGTGACCATCGACATCGCCATCGAGCGGATGGATCCCGAGAGCTGGCTGTCTTACCGCTGGCATCCATACCCCGCCCATGCCGACGTGGACTACTCGAGCGAGCCGACCACGCTGGTCGAATTCCACCTCGAGGACGTCGCGGGAGGCACGAAGCTCACCGTGGTCGAGTCAGGCTTCGACCGCATCCCGCCGGCGCGGCGTGCCGAAGCGTTCCGCATGAATGACGCGGGATGGACTGGCCAGCTCGAGAACATCGCGCGATATGTCGAGGCATAGCTCGGGCCTGCGCGAGGTTTCTCGCGCGGCGCCGGTGTTTGCGGCGCTCGGTGACGAAACGCGCCTGGCGCTGGTGGCGCGGCTGAGCTCCGACGGCCCGCTATCGATCACCCGGCTGACCGCTGGAACTGCTGTCACGCGACAGGCGATCACCAAGCACCTGGACGTCCTCGCCACGGCCGGGCTCGTCTCGGATGTGCGCCGTGGCCGCGAACGCATCTGGGAGCTCGAGCTGGAACAAATGGGAGTGGCACGAACCTATCTGGAGAGCGTCTCGAAGCGATGGGACGAAGCGCTCGACCGCCTGAAGCAATTCGTAGAGGAGTGAGGTAAGTAACCATGCTTCTGAACACCAAGGTCGCAACCGTGCACCGGGAAAGGACGGCGGCGACGGCAGTCGCCGTGGCGGTGACGCTGGGGATCGCAGGCGCGTCCTGGGTCGTCGCGGTCCGGCAGATGAACGGCATGGACATGGGTGTCGCGACTCAGCTCGGTTCGTTCGCGTTCTTCGTCGTCCTATGGGTCGCGATGATGGCGGCGATGATGCTGCCGGGCGCGGCTCCGGCAGTCTCGAGACGCGCTCGTGCGGTCGGGATGCGCGCCGTGCCTCTGTTCGTCGGATCCTATCTTGCCGTCTGGACGCTCGTAGGCGTCACCGTGTATGCCCTTTACCGTCCCCACGGGTATCTGGCCGCCGGCGTGGTTGTAATCGGGGCGGGTTTGTACGAGCTCACGCCGCTCAAGCAGTACTTCCGCCGTCGCTGCAGCGAGAGCGCCGGCCCTGGATTCGAGTACGGGCTTTGCTGTGTCGGCTCGAGCATTGGACTGATGCTGATGCTGGTCGCAATCAGCGTCATGAGCGTTGCGTGGATGCTCGTTATCGCCTTGATCGTCCTCGCCCAGAAGCTTCTGCCGGCGAAAGCCGCCCTCGATATCCCGCTGGCGCTGGCGATCGTCGGACTTGGAATCCTCATCGTCATAGCGCCATCGTCGATTCCCGGCCTCATGTAGCGGAAGAAAGGAGAGAAACAATGACTCACCACAAGATCGGAACACGTGAAGAGTGGCTGGCGGCCAGGCTCGACCTGCTCGAGGCCGAGAAGGCGCACACGCACCGTGGCGATGAGCTGGCGGGGCGCAGGCAGGAGCTGCCGTGGGTTCGCATCGAGAAGGAGTACCGCTTCGAAACGGACGAAGGCACAGTGTCCCTCGCCGACCTCTTCAGAGGACGCTCGCAACTGCTGATTTACCACTTCATGTTCGGGCCCGACTACACCGCTGGATGTCCATCGTGCTCAGCGATCGCGGACGGCTTCAACGGCTCCGTGGTCCACCTCGCGAATCACGACGTCACGCTCTGCGCGGTGTCGCGAGCGCCACTCGCGAAACTGCAGTCGTACAGGCAGCGGATGGGCTGGAGCTTCCCTTGGGCGTCTTCGTTTGACACCGACTTCAATTTCGATTTCCAGGCGTCGGTCACGAAGGAGGAGTGGGAATCGGGAGCCGTCGAGTACAACTTCCGCGCGGTGGACCTTCGGCTGCCGGAGGGCGGCGAGAAGGATCCGTTCATCGCCAAGATCACGACCGCAGTTGGAACTGACTGGACTACGTACCGGCGAGAAGGGCCCGGCGTGAGCGCATTCGTGCTCGACGACGGCGTCGTGTACCACACCTACTCGGCGTACGAACGCGGCATCGACGGCCTCTGGGGCATGTACCAGTGGCTCGACCGTGCGCCCCTCGGCCGTAACGAGAGCGGCTTGTGGTGGCGCCGCCACGACGAGTACGACAGCTCGCCTACGGAACTTGTGGCACCATGAATCGTCTAACTAGAGTTCTTGTATTCATCGGCCCGACACGGCCGACGACGTTCACGCAGGCTCGAGGCTGGGTTTCGGCGCGGGCGCTACAAATGGAGGCAGCTATTGGCAAGGGGATTCGAGGCCATCAAGACCGTGACCATCAACGCTCCGAGAGACGACGTCTGGGATGCCCTCACCAAGCCTGACAAGGTCAAGCAGTACATGCACGGCACCAATCTGACCACGGACTGGAAGGTGGGCAGCCCGATCAGCTGGAAGGGAGAGTGGAAGGGGAAGTCATATGAGGACAAAGGAAGGGTCCTCGAGGTCGAGCCGCAGAAGCGCCTGAAGTACACGCACTGGAGCCCGATGGGCGGTAGCGAGGACAAGCCCGAGAACTACCACACGGTCACCTACGAGCTGACCGGCGAAGGCGGCAAGACAACGCTGACCCTCAAACAAGACAACAACGCGACCGAGGAAGAGGCGAAGAAGATGGCGGAAGACAATTGGGGACCGGTGCTCGAGGGCGTCAAGCAGACAGCCGAGAAGTAACCCAGCCCCGAACTCTCATTCCGTCGAGGGTGCTAGATCTATTGCCCTGCGACGATGCGTCGCATCAGGTCGAGCTCGGTCTGATAGATGTGGGCAGACTTCACAGTCATTGTCAGCGTGCCGACTCCAACGCCGAGGTCGCCGGCCACGCGAGTCTGCAGCGCCGCGAGCTCGACGAGATTGCCATAGCCCTTCGTGCCGAAGTCGATTGAGTGAGCGTAGACCGCAAGCTGCAACCGGCCCTTGATTAGCCAGAAGTCGAGCAGGCTGACGCAAGGGATGTAGCTCGTGTCGGTCAATGGCTGGAATGTCGTGATCGTCGCGTCGCGCGCCGATGGATTGGCGGCCAGCCGGTCGATCACCCAGCGGACCTGATCGCGTCCTGTGTGTGCGTAGTCGTACAGGCGCGTCGCGTAGCTGTCGGCGTCACCGAGCTCTGCCACCCGGGAGTGGTCGGCAAAGTTCGCGTGCATCCAGGCCAGGCGTTCGGGATCGCCGTGCCGGGCAATGATCGGGTCGTCCACCCTCGGGGAGGGCACCTCGAGCGTCGCGCGGAACACCTCCACTATGGGCAGTCCTTCCCAGCTCCCGGCCACACCACCTTCCAGAATCGCCGCCGCGATCGCAACCCACGCCTCGCCCAGTGTGTTGACTTCGATCCGAACCGGTAGGGAGACCTCAGTCATGCGTTTTGGTATCCAATCGGTTAACCGCCTTCTGGCGCCTGCACGTTGGGAGACGGCGCTGACAAGCGTCCCAGCCTCTCGATCGCTGCCGGGACATGCGTGACGAAGCGCTGGACCGCGCTTTGAGCAGCCGGCTCGGCAGCGTGCTCGGGCAGGTCGCGCAGCAGGTTGAGCCGGCTGCCGGCCACCCACGCCGAGAGGTCGGGCTCGCGCAGCCAGCGGCCCTCAGCCCGCCAGGTGCGGGTCATCATTCCGGGCCAGTCCTCGATGCTGCTCGGATAGGGGTTCGGCGGGCAGAGCCGGTTCTTGTCCGCGTCTTCATCGCGGTGGGCCTCGACGAAGGCGATGAGGGCTGCGTTGAAGCACGGCGATAGGTGCCGCACCTGCTGGAGCACGATCATGGCCGGCTGAAAGATGGGGGTCCCTGGGGCGTTGTTCAAACCGAAAGCGGCGCAGTCGATGTGCACCACCTCCGGTCGGGTCGCAGCCTCCCCGCGATCGAGCAGGACGCGGTCGGCCTCGATCCTCCGCACATGGCCGAGCCTGACAACGTCCTTGATCTGACGCACGGCCTCCAGCTCGTGCGAGCTGAGCATGGTGCCCCGGTACATGGTTGCCGTCCAAGAAGGATCGACGCGAACGAGCCGCCCCGTGTTCTCGAGACGATCGAAGAGATCGCCCATGCTCGAGGCCAGGGAACCCGCCTCGGCATCGAGGGCAATCCCCTCGATGATCCCGGCCACCAGGTCGAGCGGCTGAAAGTGGCGGCGGTCGTGGAACCACGCGTCGCGCGGCCTGATCCAACGGATCCGATCTGGCTCGACGCCGTTGTCCAGGAGCCAGACGCAGGCGTCCACCGCCGTCTTGCCTGATCCGAGGACGGCGTAAAGGCCCTTTGGTCGTGTTATCTCCGGCAGGTCGTTGACTGGGACGACTCGCGCGGCTGGCGCTACCTCGAACGGAGGAACGTGGGTGGCCGGAACTGACGCCTCCAGGTACCTGGCGTCCACGACCCTTCGACGCACTCCGATGTCGTGGACCTCGCCGGTCGCAAGATCCCGGACCCGCTCTCCGTCACCTCCCCCGCCCAGGTGCTCGTGGCGCAGGAGCAGGTGGAAACGGCCGGTCCGGGAGAGCCGTTCGGCAACCGAGGCAAAGTATTCACGGACATCCTCACCATTCGCCCGTTCGTAGAAGCCCGCGTTCTCGCCCGTCTCATCGATTCGATCCTGGCCGAGGGCCAATGAGTTGACACCGTAGAAGGCGGACGGCGTGTGCAGGCGTACGAATGGATACGCCTGGCGCCAATGGCCGCCCGGCGCATCGCGACGGTCCACCAGTGTGACGGCGACATCCGCTTCAGCCAGCAGAGTGTCCGCGAAGGCGAGGCCACTCGCGCCCGCTCCCACGACGAGATAGTCAGTGTCCATCCCGATGTTTGGACGTCCTCCCGGCGGCCTCCATTGCCCGGTCGCCCGTTTCGTTCCGAACGAGAATAGTCCGACCGACCGTCACCACAGCTGCGATGTTCGCCGACGGTCGCGAATGTCGCGGTTCGAACCCCGCCAGGGGTTGGCTCGGAGCGTCTCGGGAGGCAACGGCCTGGGTCTTGCGCCTGGCCGACGCCGACATGGAAGGGCAGCGGAGCGTACTGGGGGTATGGTCGGGGCCGGGATTTGATCCCGCAGCATCAGGGTAAGCGTCAGTCCTTCGCGATCAGCTCCCGGAGCACCTGGGGCAGGATTCCGCCGTGGTGCAGGTAGCCCACCTCGGTCTGGTTGTCGACGCGCGCGTGGGTCCTGAACGTCGTTCTCTTGCCGTCGTCGGATACGGATTCGACCTCGACCTGCTGGCCCGGCTTGATCGCGTCGATCCCCTTGATCGTGAGCCGTTCGCGACCTGTCAATCCCAGTGATTGCAAGCTCTCCCCATGCGCGAACTCGAGGGGCAGGATCCCCATCCCCACCAGGTTCGACCGGTGGATCCGCTCGAAGCTCTCCGCGATCACCGCTCGCACCCCGAGAAGCAGCGGGCCCTTGGCTGCCCAGTCGCGCGAGGAGCCGGATCCGTATTCCTTGCCCGCGATCACAATCAGCGGCACTCCCTCTGAGCGGTAGCGCACGGAGGCGTCGAAGATCGTCGTCTCGGCGCCGTCGGGCAGGTGGCGCGTCCAGTAGCCCTCTCGCTCCACGAGCTTGTTGCGCAGCCGGATGTTGCCGAACGTGCCGCGCATCATCACCTCGTGGTTGCCGCGC
Organism: Candidatus Acidiferrum sp.; assembly: GCA_035571315.1. GTDB lineage: Bacteria > Chloroflexota > Dormibacteria > Dormibacterales > Dormibacteraceae > Palsa-870. The sequence continues at coordinate 8,073 of DATMKM010000061.1, read as the reverse complement.
CGCGCGCCGAAGCTGTTGAACTCGCTGCGCTCGACGCCGTGCTCGATGAGGTAGCGGCCGGCCGGGCTGTCCTGCGGGATCGCACCCGCGGGCGAGATGTGGTCTGTCGTCACCGAGTCGCCAAGCACCGCGAGCACGCGCGCTCCATCGATGTCCGTGAGCGCCTTGGGCTCCGGGCCGAAGTCTTCGAAGTACGGCGGCTCGTGCACGTAGGTCGATTTTTCGTCCCACTGAAAGATAGGACCCGTCGGCGCGGACATCGTTTTCCAGTGCTCGTCGCCGTCGAAGATCTTCGCGTACTCGCGCTTGAACATCTCCTGCTGGACGCAGCGCTGCACGACCTCATTGACCTCGTCTTGCGCGGGCCACAGCTCGGAGAGCATCACCTGCTTTCCGTCCTTGGTGTGGCCGATGGGGTCTTTCGTAAGGTCGATGTTCACGGTGCCGGCCAGCGCGTACGCGACTACGAGCGGGGGCGAGCCGAGGTAGCTCGCTTTGACCAGGGGATGGATGCGCGACTCGAAGTTGCGGTTGCCGGACAGCACGGCGACGACGCTGAGGTCTTCCTTGACCACGGCCGCCTCGACCTCAGGGCTCGCCAGCGGGCCTGAGTTGCCGATGCAGGTGGTACATCCGTAACCGACCAGGAAGAACCCGAGCTTCTCGAGCGGTTCCATGAGACCGGCGGTCTGCAGGTAGTCGGTGACCACGCGCGATCCCGGGGCCAGGCTTGTTTTGACGTACGTGTTTACCTCGAGTCCGAGCTCGACTGCTTTTTTGGCCAGGAGTCCGGCCGCCACCATGACCGACGGGTTTGACGTGTTGGTACAGCTCGTGATGGCCGCTATGACGACGCAGCCGTTCTCGAGCTTGGCGGCCGGCCTCGCCGCCACCGCGGTCGCCGCGCGGCCGTTGACGGGACCGCCCTCGTCGGCGAGGCGTCCGAGCGCATCGGAACTCGGCCTGGGCCCGTTCCCGAACGCGGCGGTGAAGCTCTCCCAGACTTTCGGCAGCGGAGCCCGGTCCTGCGGGCGCTTGGGCCCGGCCAGGCTGGGCTCGACCTTGCCGAGGTCCAGCTCGAGCATCTCGCTGAACTTCGGGCTTTTGTCGCCGTCCTTACGGAACAGGCCCTGTTCCTTGGTGTAGCGCTCGACGAGGTCGATCTGCTCGCGGCTCCGACCCGTGATGTCAAGGTAGCGCAGCGTCTGCGCATCGACCGGGAAAAGCGCGGAGGTCGCGCCGTATTCCGGGCACATGTTGCTCAAAGTTGCCCGGTCCGGAACCGACAGGCTCGACAGACCGTCACCGCAGAATTCGACGAACTTCTCGACCACGCCGTGCTTGCGCAGCATCTCGGTCAGGGTCAGCACGAGGTCTGTCGCGGTCGAGCCGGCCGGGAGAGCGCCGATGAACCGAACGCCCACGACGACCGGGGTGGCTAGGTAGGCCGGTTGGCCGAGCATCGCCGCCTCGGCCTCGATGCCGCCGACGCCCCACCCGAGCACTCCGAGCCCGTTGACCATCGTGGTGTGTGAGTCCGTGCCCATGAGGGTGTCCGGAAGGGCAACCTTTCGACCGTCGATGTCGCGGACCTGGACGACCCTGGATACGTACTCGAGGTTGACCTGGTGGCAGATGCCCATCCCCGGCGGCACGAGCGAGAAGTTGTGGAACGCCTGCTGGGCCCAGCGCAGCAGCGCGTAGCGCTCGTGGTTTCGCTCGATCTCGCGCTGGATGTTCCGCGTGTAAGAATCGCGGAACCCGAACGAATCAACCTGGACCGAGTGGTCGATGATCAGGTCGACCGGAACGAGCGGGTCGACCTTGCCGGCGTCCTTTCCCGCGCGCTTCATGGCCGAGCGCATGGCGGCCAGGTCCACCACCGCCGGAACCCCGGTGAAGTCCTGCATGAGAACGCGCGCGGGTAAGAACGGAAGCTCAGCGTCACCGGGCGGGGCTGCTGGCCAGGCCGCGAGCGCTTTGACGTTTTCCTCTGCGGTGGTACCCGACTCGGCCAGACGCACCAGACCTTCGAGGAGGACCTTGACCGTCATAGGAAGGCCTGACACGTCGGGCAAGCCGGTCTTCGGCAGGCCGGCCAGAGGGTAAAAGTCGAGCTCAGTGCCCGCGAGCTTCGACCTGCCGACCATGTTCAGATCGTACTAGCGCCGCGCATCGCGCATGGATTGCGCGATGCGAAGCACGCCCTCGTCGTGTTCGATTTCCTCGAGCGGCTTGGTCAGTGCCAGGCGCCAGTTGGGACGCTCGGTGGTCGTGCCGGGCTGGTTGGTCCGCTCTTCGATACCGAGCGCATCTTCAAAAGAGGCGAGGACGACCCGCGATCTCGCGTGTGCGAGGCGCTGATAGGCGGCCACCGCAACCTCTACCGGTGGCGTGCCGTCGGGCAGACCGGTCGCGTCGGTCAGGCGCCGGCGAAGGTGGTGCTGCCGCTGATCGGGCTCGCTCAGCTTCCAGATCCCCGCCACGGTCGGTAGGTCATGGGTCCCGATCGCGGCCGCCGACTCGTGCGGCCACTCCTCAGGCCGGGCGTCCTCGAACCACAGCAGGCGATACGACAGCACGCCGCTGTGGCGCAGGCGGGTGCGCATCGCCGGCTCGACCAGCCCCAGGTCCTCGCCGATGATGAAGGTCTTGGTCCGGCGGCTCTCCTCGGCGAGGATCGCGAGCAACTCCCGAGCGGGGTAGCGCACGTAGGCCCCGCCCGATGCGTGCGCTTCCCGCGGGATCCAGAAAAGGCGGAACAGGCCCATCACGTGGTCGAGACGAAGGCCGGCGGCGTGCTTGGCGGTGCTGCGGATCGTTTCGACGAAAGGTTCGAAGTGTGCCTTCCGCAGCTTCCACGGGTCGAAGGGCGGCATGCCCCAGTCCTGGCCGTCGGGAAAGAAGTAGTCGGGCGGCGCGCCCACGCGCATGTCCGGTGCCAGCAAGTCCTGCCAGCGCCACGCGTCGCAGCCGTCGGCTGCGAATCCGACAGGCACGTCGGTGATCAGGCCGATCTCCTTCGAGGCCCGAGCGAGCTGGCGGTCGAGATGGAACTGCAGCCACTGGTGGAAGGCCACTCGACCAGCGAGTGGCCCGCGTATTGCCGCGACCCCTTCGCTGCGCGGGTGCTGGAGCTCAGCCGGCCAGCTCCGCCATGCCGGCCCGAGGCTCTCAGTGATCGCGCTGAAGGTCGCGTAATCCTCGAGCGCCCTGCCCTGCCCGCGGACCCACGACCGCATGCCGGTGGGATCGGGCGCGACTTTGAAGATGGCCTCGAGCGCGCGGGACTTCAGGCGGAAGACCGCGTCGTGGTCGATCAGTCTTTGCCCGTTCAAGGCGAGCGCTTCTTTTCTCAATGGCTCCAGCTCGCCTGCGCAGAGTTCTGCGCCAGTCACTTCTTCGACCCTCAGGTACAGGGTGTTCAAAAAGCGCCGCGATGACGCGTAATACGGACACGGTTCCTGGTGCGCGGTCGGCGGCTGCGCGCCGAGGGGGTTGATGAGCAGCACCGAGGCGCCCTCGCTCGTGGCCATCCGGCCGAGGCGGCGCAGGTCCGCGAGGTCGCCGATGCCCCAGCTTTCGCGCGAGCGCGCCGCATAGATTTGAACCGCCCAGCCCCAGGCTCGACTGGGCGGCGGCTCGCACTTGCCTTCGGGGAGCGCCCGGCGCCGTGGGCGCGGTGGGTGGTCGCCGGTCGCGCCCATGGAGGTCAGGATCGCGGCCTCCGTCCCGGGTGCTGTCTCGATGACGTCGCCTCGGTAGCCGAAGTACCGGGGCAGCACGCCCCAACGGATCGATCGCTCCGACATCATCGGCAAGTATCCTCAAGTCCGCGATGGCGAAGCTTTTCCACGTCCCCTCCGAGGCCTGCACTTCAGGCACGGCGCAGACCGTCGGAATGAAACGCCTCGCGGCGCTGTCCGGCGAGACCGTGGGCAGCCGCGCGATCTGGATGGGACAGACTCACGTCGCGCCCGGCGTCGCGTCCGGGCCGCATCACCACGGCGAGAGCGAGACCGGGATCTACGTGCTGTCGGGCCACCCCGAGTTCATCTACTCGGACGGCGGGCATGAGGTACGCGTGCGAACGAAGCCTGGCGACTACATCTACATTCCGCCGTTCGTCCACCACGTCGAGTCGAACGCGCACTCCGAGGAGGAGGCGGTCGTCGTGATCGCCCGGACCACGCAGGAGGCGATCGTGGAGAACCTGGACTCACTGTAGTGGCCGTCAACGCGGCGCTTGGTGGTCGCGTCAAACGGCGCGAAGACCGCCGCCTGATCACCGGCGCCGGAACGTTCACCGACGACGTCATCCTGGAGCGCTGCCTGCACGCCGTGTTCGTCCGCTCGCCTCATGCGCATGCGCGGATTGCGGGCGTGGACGTCAGCGCCGCGCAGAAGGTACGTGGAGTCGTCGGCGTCTTCCAGGCCGCGGATCTGGCCTTTGAGTCGGAAACCGCGCGCCCGCGCCTGTCCTCGGTTGAGGTGAAGTTCGTGGGCGACGGGGTCGCCGTGGCGGTGGCCGAGAGCCGCGGGGAGGCGGTCGATGCCGCCGCCGCCGTGATCGTGGATTACGAGGTGCTACCAGCCCTCGTCGACAGCACCACCGCGTTGCAGCCAGGGGCGATTCAGGTCGACGCGGACAAGGGTGACAACCTTGCCTTCGATTTCGACATCGGGGAGTCGGGTGCCCTGGATGGCGCAGACGTCGTCGTCAGGGCTCGATTCGTCAACCAGCGTCTTGCGGCGGTCCCGATCGAGACGAATGCGGTGGTCGCCGAGCCGGACGGAGATGGCGGTATCCGTGTGTGGACGTCGACCCAGGTACCGTTCGGTGTCCGGACGCAGGTCGCCGACGCGCTCGGCCTGCCCGAGGAGAAGGTGCGCGTCATCGCTGGCGACGTGGGCGGCGGTTTTGGCGCCAAGCTCATGACATATCCCGAGCAGAGCGTCATCGCCGCGCTCGCCATGAAGCTCGGGCGCCCGGTTCGCTGGTTTGAATACCGCACCGAGAACATGGTCGCGATGACGCACGGACGAGGCCACGTGCAGGATGTGGCGCTGGGGGCCACCGCCGAAGGCAGGATCGTCGGCCTGGAGGCGGACGTGATCGCCGACGCGGGAGCCTACGCAGGCCTGGCCCCGCCGCAGCTGGTGTACACGGTGCTGCTCGCGCCCGGCGTTTACGACATCCCTCGGATTCGCTACAGCGCGAAGTGCGTATACACCAACACTGCGGTCATGTCCGCGTACCGCGGCGCCGGTCGACCCGAGGCGATCGCCATGATCGAACGGGCGATGGACATGCTGGCGCGGGAGCTCCGAATGGATCCTGCGGAGCTGCGCCGCCGCAACCTGATCAGCGGCCCGTTCCCCTACACGACGGTCACCGGCTTGACCTACGACACCGGTGACTACGCGAAGGCGCTCGACCTGGCGCTGGCTACCGCCGGTTATGACGAGCTCCGGCGCGAGCAGAAGACGCGCCGAGAGCGGGACGACCGGGTTCAGCTCGGAATCGGGTTGTCGACCTATGTCGAGATGACCGCCGTCCTGACCACGTCTGAGTTCGGCGGTGCGCGCGCCGAGGCCGACGGTTCGATCGTCCTGACCGCCGGCACCACCGCGAGCGGGCAGGGGCACGAGACCGCCTACGCGCAGCTCGCGTCCCGCGTGCTTGGGGTGCCGATGGACAGAATCCAGATCGTGCAATCCGATACCGGTCTCGTTGCCAGGGGCAACGGAACGTCGGGGTCGCGGTCGCTGCAGGTGGGCGGCAGCGCCGTGCGGGCCGCTTGCGTGCTGCTCGTTGACAAGGCGCGGCAGGAGGCGGCCCGGCGCCTGGAGGCGAGCCCGGAAGACATCGTCCAGCTCGAGGATGGACGGTTTGGTGTCAAGGGCGTGCCGGCGACCGCCCTGAGCTGGGCGGAGCTGGCCGCCGATGCCGCGCTGGTCGCCGAGACCGACTTCGAGCAGGACGACCAGACCTTCCCGTTCGGATGCCACGTCGCAGTCGTCGAGGTGGATGTGGAGACCGGGGCGGCGCATCTCGTGCGCCACGTCGCGGTCGATGACTGCGGGACGGTGCTGAACCAGATGCTGGTGGAGGGCCAGATCCATGGGGGAGTTGCGCAAGGGGTCGCCCAGGCGCTTTACGAGGAATTCGTCTACGACGCCGAAGGCAACCCGCTGACCACCAGCCTCACGGATTACGCGATCCCGACGATCGGCGAGATCCCGCTCATCGAAACCGTTTCGATGGAGACGCCAACGTCGCTCAACCCCCTGGGTGCCAAGGGCGTCGGCGAGTCAGGCACCATCGGGTCGACGCCTGCCGTTCAGAACGCGGTGATCGACGCGGTTTCATATCTCGGTGTTCGGCACATCGACATGCCGGCACACCCGATGCGGGTTTGGGAGGCGATCCAGGCCGCCCGAGGGTAGGCAGGAAGCCCACATCTGAGTTACGTGGGCATCAACTTGTGCCGAGCCGCCCGCTTGGTGCCAAACGCGCGAAGTAACGCCAATCCTTTACTGGCTGTTAGTACCTGACGACCGCCCTCACACTCTCCAGGACGTAGGGATCAACTCCGTCCAAGGTTTCCACAAGGCTGTGGATCCTCGAGTAAAGCTCTGGAGTGACGTGCTTTTCCTCTTCCACCAGGATGCCACACAAGGCTTCGATCGCCAGCGCGTACTGCCGCGCTTCGATGAACTCGAGCAGCTCGCTCGCCTCGTTGGCGGAGAGCATCCCGCGGCTGGTGTGGATCAGCTCGGCGAACTCCGCTTCCATTGGACGGGAAGTATGCCGCGCGTCTGACCGAAATCAGGTTAACGATTGGGAAAGAAGGCGGGTTCGGCGGTGCCAGAAGCCTGACCCATCGCTCAGGACGGTCTCCCGGACGGACCGCCAGATCTCACGCCGGTGCATCACGGCCGGGACCGCCAGGACCGCGACCATCAGCAGGGCCAGGATCGCGTACGCGCCCGTGCCCAGGCTGAAGCTGCCGGCGACGTCGTAGGTGCCGTGGGCAATCATCGCGGTCGTCGTGTTGAGGTGGCGCCGTAAGACACCTAGGGCCAACCCGATCACGAAGACCATGCCGAGAATCGGCGTCAGGAAGTACTGCGTGTGGATCGTCGCGAAGAGGGCGGCGGCCACCACGATGCCCACTCGCGGCTGCAGGGCGCCGCGAAATAGGGCTTCCTCGCAGATGCCAGCCAGCACCGCGAAGACGAGCAGGACCTCGATGCTCGCGCCGTTGTTGGTCCAATTGGAGATGGTGACCACCGCGAAATAGAGCCTTCGCGTCAGCACGAACGTCAGGTGGTTCGCGATCGGCGGCAGCATGAGGCAGAGGCTTGCAACGAGGACGGCCAGAAAAGGTTGCCACCACGCCGGGCGTGCGATGCCAAGCCTGCCGAGCGCCGGCCGCCAGCTCCGAGAGACGCCAAGGCCAACCGCCGCGAAAGCCAGCGCGAGAATGGGCAGTTCGTTGGCGAACGGGTCTGACCACGTGAAGACGTGGTAGTTGAGCGGGTTCAATCTGAACAGGGCGGGGGCGGAGTAAGCCCAGTTTGCGACGAGGCCCGTCGCCAGCTGGATGGCTGTGATTACCACCGGATCCCACGGCTTGTGGCCGCCAAGCAGCCGCACGAGCTGGACGGCACCCAGGACAGCCACGATCACGCCGCCCGCAACGAGAGTCGAATACATGACGTCGTCGTTGGCGACCAGCAGGTAGCCGGCCCTCAGCGAAACCGCGATGCCACCGGCGCCACCTAGCGTCGCGGCTGATATGGCAGCCCACCGACGCGTGCGCCCAATGACCGCGATCAGCACGATGGCGACCGCGTACCACCTCAGTGCGTAAGACGAAAGAAGAGTGGTCCCTGAAGGGACGAGGGCAAGCGCAGCGATCGCTACGAGAGGGATCCAGAGGGCCGACGCGAGCCGCCCTCGTGCGGTCACCGGGGAGGGTCTTCCTCGTAGCCCAGGATCGGGCGCAGCCAGCGCTCGGCTTCGGCGACCGGCATGTCTTTGCGGCGCGCGTAGTCCTCGACCTG
>DATMKM010000060.1:0-8998 GCA_035571315.1 Candidatus Acidiferrum sp. | reverse complement strand
TAGTGGTGGACCTGCGCCTGTGCGACGCCGTAGATCAGCCCCGCCACCAGCGGAACCAACGCCGCGAGGAACCACAGGCGCCACCACAGCGGACGCGCCACGCCCTGCACCATCTCGTGCCCGCAGAACCCGCAGTACCTGTCGAACGGGCCGGCGACTCCACGGCAGCTGCCGCACTGGTGAAGCTGAAGGCTGCAGTACGCGCAGCGTGACTCCTCGGCGTGGTTGAGCATCATGGCCGGCTGGTCACAGCGCGGACAAAGGCTCGGGGCAACAAGCGCTAGCGGCGGGAGCTTCATATCTCGGTGACGACGGGGATGACCATAGGGCGTCGGCGAGTCTGCCGCCAGACGGTCTTGGAGACCGCATCGTGGATTGCCTCTTTCAGGAGATTGACGTCCCCGTGCGTCTCGGCGAGCCGCCCAATGCTCTGAATCACTGCGGTCCGCGCCTCCGCCATCAACTTCGTCGAAAGCTCCGGCTCGATCAGGCCGCGCGAGATCAGGTCGGGCCCGACTCGAACGGTGCCCGCGTCGCGGTCCAGGGTGAGCGTCACCACCAGGATGCCGTCCTCGGCCAGGTGGCGGCGATCGCGCAGCACGACCTGCTCGACGTCCCCCACCCCGAGCCCGTCGACATAGATCAGTCCGGTGGCGATCTTGTCGCCGCGCTTGAACGAATCTGCGTCGAGCTCGACGGTCTCGCCGTCCTCCACGACGATGATCCGATCCTGTGCGATTCCCGCCTCGCGCGCGATCTCGGAATGCAGCAGGAGCTGGCGGTACTCGCCGTGGACGGGGATGAAGTTTCGCGGCCGCACGGCGTCGAGCATCTCGCGCAGCTCGTCGCGCTGCGCGTGCCCCGTGACGTGCACGTTGCCGACCTCGGCGTAGAAGACCCTGTCGGCGCCGTGGCGGTACAGGTTGTTCACCGTTTGGTGGACGCTGCGTTCGTTGCCGGGAATCGGACGGGCGGAGATGACCACCCAATCGCCCTTCACTACGTTGACGAACGGATGGCGTTGCGCCGCAAAGCGCGCCAGCGCCGACATGGGCTCGCCCTGGCTCCCCGCCGTGAGCAGCAGGAGCTTGGACGGCGGCACCTTATCGATGTCGTCAAGCGGAACCGTCAGCCCCTCGGGGACTTTCAGGAAGCCGAGCTCGCGCGAGGTCTTGAAGTTGGTCTGAAGGCTGCGCCCGACCACCGCCACGCGCCGATTGAACTGGGTTGCCATGCGCACCAGGTGCTGAATGCGATGGATGTTGGAGGCGAAGTTGGCGACCACGATGCGACCGGGCGCATCGCTGAAGATCTGTTCCAGCGGCGCATGCAGGTCGCGCTCCGAGCCCGAGTGTCCCGCCCGCTCGGCGTTCGTCGAGTCGCTGAGCAGGAGCAGCACGCCCTCATCGCCGATCTCGCGGAAGCGCGCCATGTCGGTGGGCAGCCCATCCGGTGGCGAGGGATCGAGCTTGAAGTCGCTTGTGTAGACGACTTTTCCGACTGGCGTGTCGATGGCGAGCGCCACCGCGTCGGGGATCGAATGGCACACCGCGATCGTCTCGACGCGAAACGGACCGAGCTGCACCGAGTCGCCCACGCGCACTTCTCGGAGGTCCGCCTCACGCAGGAATCTGTGCTCCTTGAGCTTCGGCTTGACCAGGCCGAGCGTCAGGCGCGTGCCGTAAACGGGCACGTTGATTTTCTTCAGCGCATACGGCAGGCCGCCGATGTGGTCTTCGTGGCCGTGCGTGAGGAAGATGCCCAGCACCTCCTTTTTTTTCTGAAGCAGATAGGAGATGTCCGGGAGCACGAGGTCGATGCCGGGCATGTCCTCTTGGGGAAACATCAGCCCGGCGTCGATGACCAGGATCTTGTTGTCCCACTCGAGGGCCCACATGTTTATGCCGATCTCCCCGAGACCGCCGAGCGGGAGGTAACGAAGTCGCGAGGCGCTCACAGGAGCCGCAGCTGTTCCGCCTCCTGCTTCGGCGCCGCGACCGGCGCCGGGGGTGGAGGCGGCGGGGGCGGTGCCAGCAGAGCCTCGAGGTACGCCTTCACGCGGTCGAAGTCGTGCTCCAGGTCGGACACCAGCGCGCCGTTGTGGAGTGCTGCGGCGGGATGGTAAAGCGGCACGTAGGCGACCTCACCGCGCTTGACCAGGGTGCCATGCACCCGCGTGATCGAGCCCTGGCCTGGCATCAAGCGCTCGAGCGCGTGGCGGCCGAGGATGAGGACGACTTTGGGCTGCACCAATTCAAGCTGGCGTTTCAGGTAGGGCGAGCACGACTCCGCTTCGTTGGGCATCGGGTCGCGGTTCATCGGTGGGCGGCACTTCAGCACGTTCGTGATGAACACGTCGGCGCGGCTCAGCCCGATGCGGGCCAGCAGGGTATCGAGCAGCTTTCCCGCGGCGCCGACAAACGGCTCGCCCGACCGGTCCTCGTTGAAACCAGGCGCCTCGCCGACGATCATGATGTCGGCGGGACACGGACCTGTTCCCGGCACCGCCTGGGTGCGCGTCGCATGCAGGCCGCATTTCGTGCACGAGCGGATGTCGGCGTGAAGCTGAGTCAGCTCCGGGGAACTAAGCGACTCTCACTCCCGCCTTGAAGGTGATGTGGTCGCCCGCCTCGCGGATAGTTTGCATGACCGACTTCAGCTGATCGTCCGTCAAGGGCACCAGCGGCAAGCGGAACGGACCGGCCGGGAATCCCAGCGCATTCAGCACCGATTTGATCGGCACCGGGTTGGCGGCTGTCGTCATCAAGGTCTTGATCACCGGCAGCAACCCGAGATGGATTCGCCGCGCCTCGTCGTTGTCATTTGCTTCATACGCGGAGATGAGCTTCCGCATGGAGCGGCCAGCGATGTGCGACACGACACAGATCACACCGTAACCGCCTGTCCCGAGCACAGCGAGCGTCCAGCTGTCGTCGCCGCTCCACACCTTGAATCGGTCCGGCTTGCCGGCGCAGACGAGCCCGATCTGGTCGAGGTCGCCGCTTGCCTCTTTCACCCCGAGGATCCCGGGGAGCTCGGCGCATCTCAGCGTCGTGGCCGCCGTCATGTTGACCGCCGTGCGGCCCTGGATGTTGTACATGATCGTCGGCCCCACCTCGGAGATCGCCTTGAAGTGCTGGTACATGCCTTCCTGGGGCGGCTTGTTGTAATACGGAACGACCGCCAGCAGCGCGTCGGCGCCCGCCTTCATCGCGCGCTCCGAGAGCTTCACCGAGTGATGCGTGTCGTTGCTGCCGGTGCCCGCGACGACGCTTTTGCCCGGGATTGCTTTGCGGACGACTTTCAGAAGCTCGATCTTCTCATCGTCGCTGAGGCTCGGGCTCTCCCCGGTGGTGCCTGAGACGACGACGCCGTCCGACCCGTCGGCGACCAGCATCGCCACCAGCTTCTCGGCGGCCTGGTAGTCGACCGACCCGTCCGCCTTGAACGGCGTGATCATTGCAGTTAAGAGGCGTCCGATCTCGGTCGTCACTTGATCACCCCCATCTCAATCGCGCGCTCGGCGATCTGAACGGCATTGAGCGCGGCACCCTTGCGCAAGTTATCTGACACCAGCCAGAGAATCAAGCCATGGCTGGACGAGAGGTCGTCCCTGATGCGGCCAACATACACCTCGTCCTTGCCGGCGACGTCGAGCGGAGTCGGGTAGAGCTTCGCGTGCGGGTCGTCCTCGACGATCACGCCCGGCGCCGCGCCCAAGACCAAGCGTGCGTCGGCCGCGCTGACCTTCTTCGTGGTCTCGATGAGGACCGACTCGCTGTGCCCGATCGGCACCGGCACGCGCACGCACGTAGCCGCGATGGCAAGCGTGGGGTCATGAAGGATCTTGCGGGTCTCGTTGACCAGCTTCATCTCCTCTTCGTTGTAGCCGTCGGCATCCGGCTTCCAGCCGCCCGGGACCACGTTGTGGGCCAGCTGGTGCGAGGTGGCGGCCACGACCGGGGTTTGGCCCGCGGCTATGGCTGCTGTTTGCTCCTCGAGCTCATCCAGCAGCGCCCGGCCCGCTCCTGAAGCGGCCTGGTAGCTGGAGACGACAACGCGACGCAATCCAAACTGCTTGCGCAGCGGCTCGAGCACCATCGTGAGCGGAATCGTGGTGCAGTTCGGACTTGCGATGATCCCCTCGTTGTCGCGAATGTCCTCACCGTTTACCTCGGGCACGACCAGGGGCACGTTTGCCTTCATTCGCCAGGCGGAGCTCTTGTCGATCACGAGGGCACCGGCTTCAGCGGCACTCGGACCGTAAAGCAGAGAGATGTCCGCGCCGGCGGCGAACATCGCGACGTCAATGCCATGAAATGCTGTTTCGTCCAGACGCCGCAGCGTGAGCTGTTCGCCGTTGAAAGACACTCTTGACCCGACTGACCTCTCGGATGCAAAAGCACTCACGCTGCCCACTGGGAATTTACGCTGGGCCAAAATCTTCAGCATCTGCTGGCCAACAAGTCCTGTTGCACCGACGATGGCAACGTTTAATTGCTTGGAGGTCGACATCAACCTAGTCTAATTCGATCCAGGCCGAATCGGAACCTGCGGCGACAGTGCCGCTCGCGCAGGCTGGATCTGGTTGACTGCACCCACGAAGTTCGCGTGCACATTGCGCAACTCGACGATCCGATCGTTTGAGCCGGGTGCCATGGGCATGACTTTCCCTTGCGGGTGCATGAAGGGCGCAATCACCAAGCGCCCGACAAGGCCGGCTGCCAGGAACAGGAATCCCAGGCCGAAGGAAATCCAGGCGACGGTGGTCACGTTCGGATTCGTGGTTGTCCAGGCAAGGACGACCGTGAAGACCCAGGCCGCGACCCAGGCGATCAATAGCCCTGTCGGAACCCAGAACGCGAGGGTCACCGTCCGGTTGCTCGAGCGCGTCAAAGGCAGGTATCCACTGGCGCGTTCGGCCACCGCGGCGATCGCGATCGCGTAAGCGATGAATCCCAAACCGCCCGCGCATATCAGCAACAGGAGCCAGTAGGCCCACGTAGGCGGTGTCACGAAACGGAATCTCCTCCAGGTTTCGGCGGGCCGGCCGCTCATCGCGCACACGGGAGGAAAGTCGTTGGCCAAAAGACGTGACGCCCAGACCTGCACCCGGTCCTGTCGGCTAATCACTCACCAGGCCAAGCAGGTCATCAAGGCGTCGGTAAAAACGCGGCTCCGCGGTCACCTTGCGGATCGCCAGCAGGACGCCGGGGATGTAGGCGTCGCGGCTCGTCGTCCGGTGGACGATCGTCAAGGTCTGGCCGGGCAACCCGAAGATGACCTCCTGGTCGGCGACAAATCCCGGCAGCCGCACGCTGTGCACCGCGACGTTCCCCTCTTCCCCCCCTCGCGTGCCAGCCAGGGTCTCCTTCTCGGGCTTCTGGTGGCTGAAGGGCTTCTCTCGACGCCGTGCCGCGAGGCGCTTCGCGGTCGAGAGCGCGGTGCCGGAAGGAGCGTCGAGTTTGGTCGCGTGGTGCATCTCGATCACCTCGACCGCGTCGAAATGCGGAGCTGCGATGTCGGCGAGATGCATCATCAGGACGGCGCCGACGGCGAAGTTCGGACAGACGATCCCGCCGATGCCCTTGCTCTTGCAGGCGGTCTCGAGCTTGTCGACAGCGTCCGCGCTCAGGCCCGTGGTGCCGATCACCGGCGACGCGCCGGCCGCCACCGCGGCGAGGGCGTTGTGAAGAGCTTCCGATGGCTTCGTGAAGTCGACCAGGGCGCGCGGCCGCTTGTCGCGCAGGAAGGCCGCCAGGTCGTCGCCGAGCTCCACCCCGCCGACATATTCGATCCCCGGTTCGGACTGGAAAGCACCGGCTAGCACCGAGCCGACCTTGCCGCGGTAACCGGCGACCGCGACTCGTATCGGCTCGGTCATTTGGCTAACTAATTGCGGCGCGGGCCGCGACTGCCGCCGCCGTTTCGTCCGCCGCGATTGCCGCCGCCACCGAAGCCACCCTCGCGGGGAGGCGGCGGAGGTGAGGCAAGGGCAACCGCCATCGCCTCTTTGTCGATCTTCTCTTCGATCGGCTGGCCTTTCTCGGTCAGCTCCTCGATCGCCGCCTGGCGGCTCAGGTTGAGCCGGCCCTGGCTGTCGATCTCGGTGGCCTTGACCATGATCTCGTCGCCGACGTTGGCCACCTCCTCAGGCCGCTCGACCCGGTGGTCGGTCAGCTTCGAGACGTGCACCAGGCCGTCCTGGTTCGGCAGGACCTCGACAAACAGGCCGAAGGGCATGATCCGCACGACCTTGCCCTTGTAGATCCTGCCGACCTCGACCTCGTCGGTGAGGCCCTTGATCCAGTCGATCGCGCGCTTGCCGCCTTCCTGGTCGACCGCGGCAATGAACACTCGGCCGTCGTCCTCGACATCGATCTGGGCGCCGGTCTCCTCCGTGATCTTGCGGATCATCTTGCCCCCCGGGCCGATGATGTCCCGGATCTTGTCGGGGTTGATCATGATCGTGGTGATGCGCGGCGCGTAAGGGCTCATCTCGCTGCGCGACTTGGGGATCACGGCGAGCATCTTGTCGAGCACGAACAGCCTCGCCTCGCGAGCTTGCTCGAGCGCCTGCGCAAGGATCTCGTGCGTCAGTCCCTTGACCTTGATGTCCATCTGCAGGGCGGTGATGCCGTCACGGGTGCCCGCGACCTTGAAGTCCATATCGCCGAGGTTGTCCTCGACTCCCTGGATGTCGGTCAGCACCGCGAACTTGCCCTCGCGCGTGACAAGGCCCATGGCGATGCCCGCGACCGGGGACTTGATCGGGACCCCGGCGTCCATCAAGGCCAGCGTAGAACCGCAAACCGACGCCATCGAGGTGGAACCGTTGGAGCTGAGGATCTCGGAGACGAGCCTCATCGTGTACGGCCACTCTTCGACCGGCGGGATGACCGCCAGCAGAGCGCGCTCCGCAAGGGCGCCGTGTCCAATCTCGCGGCGACCCGGACCGCGCAGCGGCCGCGCCTCCCCGACGGAGTAGGGCGGGAAGTTGTAGTGGTGCATGTATCGCTTGGAGGTCTCATCCGTGAGACCGTCGATCTTCTGCGCGTCGGACATCGAGCCCAAAGTCGCGATCGTCAGCGCCTGAGTCTGTCCGCGGGTGAACAGGCCGGACCCATGTGTCCGCGGGAGCACGCCGACCTCCACGGTGATGTTCCGCACATCCTTGAGACCCCGGCCGTCGATGCGGACGCCCTCCTCCACGATCCGCTCGCGGACCCGGTCCTTGAGCGCTTTATCGAAGAGCTTGCCGACGATCTCCGCGTGCTCGGGAAACCGCTCGCCCAGCTCGATGACGGTCCTCCGACGGAGGTCGTCGATGTCGGTCTCGCGGGTCGCTTTGTCCGCCTTGTAGAGCACCTGGTCCAGGCGCAGCGCGAGGTATTCGCCGACGATCTCGATCATCTGCTCGGGATATGAGGGCGGGACCCACTCACGCTTTTCGCGCCCGACCTGCTGCTGCAGCTCGAGCTGCGCCGCGCAAATGTGCTTGATCTCGTTGTGCGCCATCTCGAGAGCCTCGAGCACGGTCTGCTCGCTGACTCCCTTCGCGCCGGCCTCGACCATCAGGATCGCGTCGGCCGTCCCGGCCACCACCAGGTCGAGCTGCGACTCGGCCATCCTCGACATCGGCGGGTTGACGACCACCTTGCTGTCGAGGTAACCCATGCGGACCGCGCCGACCGGGCCCCCGAAAGGAATGTCCGAGATCACCAGGGCGGTCGAGGCCCCGTTGATGCTCAGGATCGTCGGGTCGTTCTCCTGGTCCACCGAAAGGACCGTCGAGACGACCTGGACGTCGAGCCGGAAGCCCTCGGGAAAGAGCGGCCGCAGTGGCCGGTCCGTCAGCCGGGACGCGAGGATCGCCGTCTCGCTGGGACGTCCCTCGCGGCGCATGAACGCACCCGGGATCTTGCCCGCGGCGTACAGCTTCTCCTCGTAGTCGCACGTGAGCGGGAACCAGTCGATTCCCTCGCGCGGCTCCTTCGCCATCACCGCGGTGCTCAGGACGACGGTGTCGCCTTGGCGCAGGATGACTGCGCCGTTTGCCTGTTCGGCCACCCGGCCGGTCTCGATCGAAAGACGCCTGTCGGCGACCTCAACGTTCTTCGTGACTATTGCCATTGGCAATACCTCCATGTTCTGGGAGGACGGCCCCCGGAGGTGCGATCTGAGTCAGATTCCTAGCAGCTGTCGCTCAGTCCGGATACGCCTCGACGGCTGAGTAAGAGCTTCTAAGAGCTGACCCGCGCTACCGCGGTGGGGTCCTCCCGATTGACTTAATTTGACCGGGAAAAGCCCGGTCGGGCCTATCTCCTGATCCCGAGCTTGCCGACGAGCGCGCGGTAGCGCTCGATGTCGGTGTCCCTCAGGTAGTTCAGCAGCCGCCGTTGTTTGCCCACCAGGAGGAGGAGGCCGCGGCGCGAGTGATGGTCTTTGGCGTGCGTCTTCAGATGCTCGGTCAGCTCCCGGATGCGGGTGGTTGAGAGCGCGATCTGGACCTCAGGTGAACCCGTGTCCTTGTCTGCCCGCTTGTACTCCGCGATCAGCTTGCCTTTGACGTCCGTCTCTACTGCCAAACTGCTGAAAAGTATACGGGCGAGGGGTGATTCGCCGTCAGGAGGCGAATTCCACCGAACCGTCTGAGCGCGGATCTGCGCCCGCGCGCCAAGCGTTCGGACCGTCGATCACGATCACGTGCGCGTGTCCGAACGAGTGATGTCTAGACGGCATCAGCTCGAAAGCACCGCCTGACCGGCCGAGCTCTCCCGCCTGAGGGTAGTCGGCTTCGACAGAGGTGCGAACTCCGTCGGCCTGTACGCGGATCCGCGGGCGCGCCACCGCCTCAGCGGGTTCCAGGCCGAGGTCGACGAGGTTGACGAGCACCTGCGACTGCAGCTGGGGCTGGCCGTCGCCACCCATGGTGCCGAAGATCGCCCATGGCCGGCCGCCGCGTGCCGCCATCCCGGGGATGAGAGTGTGCATCGTC
>DATMKM010000059.1:0-3979 GCA_035571315.1 Candidatus Acidiferrum sp. | reverse complement strand
CGCGGTCGCGATGGTGCTCGCACTGGCTGCCACCGGCATCCTGGCGGCAGACCACGTCTCCGCCGTGTGGCTGGTGCCGCTCGTGGCGATCGCCATGACGGGCGTCAGCCTGCGTCGCGCGGCGCGACGACGCAGGGCTGCGTAACACGATCGTTCACAACCCGTCGGGCAACTACCGGTTCTTGGGCACGGAAGGCCGTCCCTTCTCGGGCGCTGTGGTGGCCGACGATGGCTATGACCTCGTGCACGCGAGGTTCGCAACCCCGATCGCACTGGCGGCCGGACTCGCGGCCGCGGCGCGGGAGGTGGCAAACGCGGGGAGGACGGTTCAGGCGATCGCCGGCTTTGAGCTCCGGATCCCGGAGCCCTTGTCACACGCTGAGTTCGACAGCTTCAACCGCGACTACGTCGCACAGCTGAAAGGCATGGGACTCGAGGTCAACCGGATGATGCCGGCCACACGGACGAATGTGGCGGCCACAGTAGGCGGAGTGTCGGAGCCGAGCGTGTACGCGGTTTCATACACCGTCCCCACAGTCCGCAGCGCTCGAGCATTCGTGCTTTCGGGCGCACCCGAAGAGAAATCGGGTGACGCTGCGACCATGCTGGAATCGATCATGCGGGTGCTGACGCGGACGCTGGATGAAATCGGCGCCTCCTGGAGCGAGGCGACCGCGATCCAGCTCTACGGGATCGACGACTTTCAAAAAGACCTGCTCGAAAAGGTGCTGAGCCGGACCGGATCCGCGGCGATCCACGGGATTCACTGGTTCCCGTCGCGCCCGCCGATCGTCGGGTTGAAGCTCGAAATCGACGCCCGATCGGCCGGGCTCGAGGTCGTGGTGAAGGCCTAGCTTTTAGAGACCGGTGTCCTCGTAGCCGGCGACCTGCACGCGCTGCAGTCCCGTCACCGAAAGGATCTGGTCCTCGCCGAGCGAGTCTTCCGCCAGCAGCGCCTTGGTCAGCGCTTCCAGCCGGCTGCGGTTGTCGGTGAGCAGCGTCATCGCCGTGGCGAAGCACTCGTCCGCGATCCGTTTCACCTCGAGGTCGACCTCTCGCGCGGTCGCCTCGCTGTAGGGACGCGCCATCGAGAGACCGCCCTGGCCCTCGTCGGAAAAGGCGAGCGGGCCGATCGTGGGGCTCATCCCCCAGCGGACCACCATCTCGTGGGCGATGATCGTCACCTGCTGGAGGTCGTTAGCCGCGCCGGTGGAGACGACCCCGTAGACGAGCTGCTCCGCCGCTCGACCTCCCAGCGCGCCAATGATCCGCGCCCGTAAGTAGTCCTCGCCGTAATTGAAGCGGTCGTCGATCGGGCTCTGCACCGTGACGCCAAGGGAGCCGCCGTGGGGAATGATCGTCACCTTGCGCACGGGGTCGGCGCCGGCCACGAGCAGGCCGAGCAGCGCGTGGCCCGACTCGTGATATGCGATCCGCTCGCGGTCGGCCTGCGAAAGCATCAGGTGACGCTCGGTGCCGAGAAGGAGCCGGTCGATCGCTTCGTAGAAGTCGGCCGCCGTCACGAACGTCTCGGCTTTTCTCGCCGCGCTCAGGGCCGCCTCGTTGACCAGGTTGCGCAGGTCGGCTCCGACCAGGCCCGGCGTGTTGCCGGCGATGTCGTCGAGATCGACGTCAGGTCCGAGGGGGACGCCCGCGCTGTGGAGCTTCAGGATCGCGGCCCGGCCTCGCCGGTCGGGGGGCTGCAGGGTGACACGGCGGTCAAAGCGGCCCGGGCGGGTCAGCGCGGGATCGAGGATCTCGGCGCGGTTGGTGGCCGACAGGACGATCACGCCGACGCCGGGCTCGAACCCGTCCATCTCGGTGAGGATCTGGTTGAGCGTCTGCTCCTGCTCGTCGTTGCTTCCCAGCCTGATGCCCGAGCTGCGGCTCCGGCCGATCGCGTCCAGCTCGTCGATGAAAATGATCGCCGGCGCGGCCTTGCGCGCCTTCTCGAACAGGTCGCGCACGCGTGCGGCTCCGACACCCACGATCGCTTCCACGAACTCGGAAGCCGACTGGCTGTAGAACGGGACTTTCGCTTCACCCGCGACGGCGCGCGCCAGGAGGGTCTTGCCGGTCCCGGGCGGGCCGATGAGCAGCACGCCTTTCGGGACCCGGCCACCAAGCCGTTCGTATTTCTGCGGCTCCTTCAGGAAGTCGACCAGCTCCTCGAGCTCCTGCTTCACCTCGTCGATCCCCGCCACGTCCGCGAAGGTGGTGGCGGGACGTTCGGCGTCATAGATGCGAGCGCGGCTCTGGCCGAAGGCGCCGAGCAAGCCCCCCGCTCCGGCGCTCGCCGAGCGGCGGAGCAGATAGAGAAGCCCGCCGACGATCAGGAGCGTGGGCCCGAAGCTCAGGAGGAGCTGCTCCCAGAACGGGAGCGGCGGGTTCTCCGGCTTGGCGTTGATGGTGACTCCGTGCTGCTCGAGCAGGGTCTCCAGGTTGTCGTTCGCAAACGACGGATGCTGCGTCGTGAAGTGTGTGGCCTTCGTCCCCGTCCCGGGCTCCGCAACCGCTGTCTTGGTCACGCCCGTGATGGCATCGCCGGTGGTCGTGACCGTGACGACGTTGTCTGCCGTGACCTGCTCTTTGAAGATGTTGTACGGGAGCGTGATGGTGGTGGGCTGGGCGGGAGCCAGCAGCACGTTCGTGATGAAGATGTTGGCCGCGAGCAGCACGAGCAGGGTGATCCAGAACCGCCTCGAGAGAAAGGGATTCGGCATCGGCGGGCGGGTCGGCTTTGGTGCCACCGCAGGCTTGGGCGCTCGAGCGGGTGTGGGCGACGGCGAAACGGCCATGTGCACCGGCAACAGTACGCCGCCACGTGAAAGGGGACGAGCGACCCCCTCCCGAAGACGAATTACACTCGGACCGTGGCCGGCGAGACTACCCTCAGCGCCCTACAGGCCGGTTACGTCGAGCAGGCCGGCATCGTGCGCGCTCTCCATGGAGACTGGACGGCGCCCGCGCCGGGTTATGACGGATGGACATGCCGGGATCTCCTCGCGCATCTTTCGAGCTCGGCCGCGTCGCTGCCGGCGGTCGTCAACTCCGTGACCGAGACAAGGGACCCCAACGCGGCGCCGTTCGACTCCACGCGGTGGAATGCGTCACAGGTGCGCAGGCGCGCCGACAAGCAACCACAGGACCTCATCGATGAGTACGACTCGGGCACCACGCGCCTGGTGATGCTGCTGTCGGACGCAGACCTGCACGCGCCCGTCACCGTTGGGCCGTTTGCAGGTCTGGCGCTGGGCGAAACGATGGCGGAGATGCTGGAGCATCAGCGCAACCACCTGTCCGACCTGACAAAAGCGCTCAGCCACGGCTGAGCGGGCTCGTTCGTCGCGGCCGTCCTCTACTTCCCGGCCGTGCTGGCGGAACAGGCCGGCCACTTCTCGAGCGTGCACGCGCCGGCCGCGATCGAAACCGTCGAGCTGATCAAACTGCCGTCGCGCCCGTTGTGATCGGCGTCGGACTCTTTGCGCTGCGACGGGGCTACGCGACTACGAACGCGTGAGCTCTATGCGGGCTCGACGACTGCGCCCGACCGTAGCTCGGCGCCGCTGCGCAGGGGGCGGTCGCGCAGCAGCAGGCAGCACGCCAGCCCGAGGACTCCGGAGACGATCGTGATCCAGAACAGATCGCCGATGGAAAGCGCCAGAGCGTTGTTGGCGCCTGCGATCACTTTCGGAATCAACGCTTGCTCGGGTCCGGGCAGCAGGTGTTGGAGCAGCGCGCGGCCATTGCCCACGTTCTGAAGGGCGCCCGAATACTTGACCAGAATCGAGATCAGGGGCTGGGGCACACCCTGCTCGGTCAGGTTCGCGGGCAGGCGGCCGGCGAAGGATGAAGAAAAGATCGTGCCCGCCGCGGCCAGCCCGACCGACGCGCCGATCTGCCGGAGGAAGGTGAGCGTGCTCGTGGCCACGCCGAGGCGGCTCATCGGCACCGAGTTCTGCACGACCACCGTGAAGCC
>DATMKM010000058.1:0-4855 GCA_035571315.1 Candidatus Acidiferrum sp. | reverse complement strand
CACCGTGACGCCGATCGCCGGCAAGCTCGGCGACCTGTTCGGCAGGAAGCCGTTCCTGCTCGCCGGGATGATCGGGTTCGTGGTCGCGTCCGCGTTCTGCGGGCTGGCCCAGGACATGACCCAGCTGATCGTCGCGCGTGGTATCCAGGGCATCTTCGGAGGCGTCCTGTTCGCGACCGTGTTCACCGTAATCGGCGACCTGTACCCGCCGGCCCAGAGGGCTCGCGCGCAGGGCCTGTTCGGCGCCGTGTTCGGCCTTGCTTCAGTCGTCGGCCCCACCGCGGGCGGGTTCATCACCGACCACTGGAGCTGGAGATGGGTGTTCGAGGTGAACATCCCAGTCGGAATCATCGCGGTCGCCGTTGTGGCGGTAGGCCTCCCCTACGTCAAGTCCAGGGCCTCGTGGCGCGACATCGACTATTTCGGCGCCATCACGCTGGCCGGCGGCGTCGTGCCCCTGCTGATCGCGCTGACCATCACGCGCGACCACGCCTGGACCTCGTTCCCGGTTGTGAGCCTGCTGGCGCTCGCAGCGGTGATGCTGGCTGCCTTCGTGTTCGTGGAGTCGCGGGTCGGGCAGCCGATCGTCCCGCTGCAGCTGTTCAAGAACTCGACCTTCTCGGTGAGCATGGTGGTCGGGTTCCTGACCGCGTTTGGCATGTTCGGCTCGATCCTGTTCACACCCCTGGTGTTCCAGGGCGTGCTGGGGATCAGCGCCACCAACTCCGGCGCCCTGATCACCCCGATGATGTTCGGCCTGATCGGCGCGAGCACGCTCACGGGCTTCGCGATGCGGCGGATCAAGTACTACCGGTTCCTGGGCACGATCGGTGTGGCCGTGATGATCTTCGGAATGGGGCTGCTGTCGCAGGTCACGCCCGCCTCGCCGCAGTGGCACGTGGTCGTCGATCTGATCGTGGTCGGGCTCGGCATCGGCACGACCTTCCCGCTGTACCTGACCGCTGTGCAGGTAGCCCTCCCGCGCCGCTACCTCGGCGTCGCCTCGAGTCAGATCCAGTTCTGGCGGAACCTGGGCGGCACGGTCGGCAGCGCCATCCTCGGCGCCGTGCTGGCCAACCGCTTGCCCAGCTACCTGACCACGCGGGTCTCCGCGCTCAACCTGCCACCTCAGGCGCTGAACAGCCTGCCTAAGGGAGCCAGCGCGAACTCGATCCTCGACCCCACGCTACTGGCCAAGCTTCCACCCGCCTTCGTCCACGCCATCCGCCTGGCCCTCTCTGACACCCTGCACGACATCTACATCTTCGCGGGGGCCGTCCTGGTGATCGCTCTGATCTCGACCGTCTTCCTCAAAGAGGTGCCTTTGAGTGGTGACAGGGCCGAAAACGGCTTCGACGAGGCGCCGGTCATCGTGGACGAGGAAGAGCGGGAGGCGGCGGCGGTCACGGCTTAGCTTCGAAAGCCCCTTCTCCAAACTCGGTTCAGGCGCATTACAATCGCCACCGCAACGCTGGAGGGGTAGACCGGCCATTTCCGTCCGGGCCTCAAGCGAGATTTATTGGGGAGGCCAGACGGTGAGTTTCGTGGATCGGACCTTGACGTGTCGCGACTGCGGGCGGGAATTCCTGTTCACGGCTGGGGAACAGGAGTTCTACCAGTCACGCGGGCTCCAGAACGAACCGCGGCGCTGTCCGGAATGCCGGGCGGCCCGCAGGACGACTGAGGGCAACGGTCGATCGCGGGTCATGCACGACGTGATCTGCTCGAACTGCGGCAAGCAGACGCAGGTGCCGTTCGTTCCGACGGGCGCTCGGCCCGTCTATTGTCTCGACTGCTTTCAGACGGCGGGACGCCGCTAAAAAGAGTCTTCTGGAGAGGGAGCCCCCGCGGGCTCCCTCTTTTTTATTGGGTGACGATCACCGCCATCTGCTGGAAGGTCGCGTAGGCCGCTTCGAACTGCGCTTTCGAGTGCCAGTGCTGGCCAAACCAGGGGTCGTTGATCAGGACCGCGTCCGGCCGCACCCCGATCACCGTCACGGCGTGCTCCGTGAGCGTGTAGGAGACCGTGGCGCCGTCGTAGGCGGTGTACTGCTTGAGTGGCACGGTGCGGTAGGTGTTGCTGATCCAGGCGACCACCGGGTGACCGTCCAGCACCGCGTCGTACACCAGGGAGGGGGCGATCGGCGAGCCGTACAGTCCCCCACCGGCGGCGACCACGTTCGCGCCCGCGAGCAGCGCCGCGAAAGCGACGGGCCGGTCGTAGACCCCGTACCCGGTGTAGCGCTCGATGTGGCCGTCGGGGTTGCCGACGAAGCCCTGGGCGGGATCGCCCCAGGCGATCAGCTGTCCGTGGGAATCGAACCTGGCCGGTCGCGGATCGCTGGTCATGTAGCCGATCAATGTCATCTCGTCGACGTTGATGCCCTCGTAGGCGAGCGCCATCTTCAGCGCGGCCGCCTCGCAGGTCAGGTTGTGCTCCTGGTAGTGGAGCTTGATGTCGAGCACGCGCTCGGTGGGAGGAGGCCCAGGGGAGGGCGCGGGCGACGGCTGGGCCGAGGGGGTGACCGGGATCGGGCTGGGCGGCAAGGCGGCGCGAGCGGCCGCCGGGCCGCAGCTCGTGACCAGCAGCGCCAGCGCGAGCAGACCGTAAGCCGCGCGATTGGCCATCAATTGGATTAACGCCCCGCCGGGCCGGGTGGCTACGCCAGGGCGATCGGGCGGACGGGCGAGCCGGTGGCTCCGCGCATCTTCAGGGGCAGGCAGACGAAGGCGAACTCGTGGACTTGCGCGGCCGCGAGCTCCTCGAGGTTCAGGTTCTCGATGATGGGGATGCCGGCGCGGACGAGCAGCAGGACGTGGCCGGGTAAGGTCACGCCGAGCTCAGGATCTTTCGGCCCCATGACGTCCCAGGCCATGTTGTCGGCGCCGACAGCGCTGACCTTCTTGGCGATGAGCCAGCTGGATGCGGCCGCGCTGACGCCGGCACCGCGCAGGTATTCGGCGGGCTCGGACCAGAGCGCCCCGTAGCCGGTGCGCACGAGCACGGCGTCGCCCACACGGATTTCGATGGCGGCGGCCTTGGCTGCCCGCTCGAGCTCGTCGACCGTGATCGCGTGCTCGGGCTCCAGGCGCTTGGCCCCGGCCACGTCGAGCAGCACGCCGCGCGTCACCAACGGCGCCATCGTCTCGATGCCCAGCACGCGAAATCCCACCGAGGTCTGCACTCCCTCGTCGACGTGGACGCCGCCATGCAACATCAGGTTCTCCGCCTGGTGCGCCAGCGCGTCGATGTGCGTGCCCGAGTGCTCGGGCATCACGACAATGCCCGAGGCGCCGGTGCGCGCCTCCCCCGCGCCCCGCGCGTGGTGGCGGTGCAGGAAGTAGTTGAAGCCCGGCAGGTGGGCCGGGTGCGACGGCGCGCCCGCATAGCGAAGCTGCTCGAGGTCGAAGACGCGCGCGGAGCCTAGAGCGTCGAGTAGCTCAGGCACTACTCGCGGTAGCGGTAGACGATGCGGCCGCGCGTGAGGTCGTAAGGCGACAGCTCGACGCGGATGCGATCGCCCGGCGTGATCCGGATGAAGTAGCGGCGCATGCGCCCCGCGGCGTAGGCGATGAGCTTGTGGCCGCCTTCGAGCTCGACCTCGAACATCGCGTTGGGCAGCGCCTGCGCGACGACGGCGTCCATCACGACCGCCTGCTCTTTCTGGCCGCCATCGTCCTTTTCCGGCTTGCTCGCCTTCGGCGGGCGCCTCGGACCCCTGCGCTGGCTCTTGAACTTTCCCAAGACTCGTGAAGTCTAGTGGGGCCGGGCGGTGGAGGCGAGGCGTGCCTCGATCGCGGCCACGACCTCGGGTTTCACGAGGTCGACCGCGGCGAAGCGGTGCAGCGTCTCCACCCAGCGCGCATTTTTTCGCACGGCCTCCGCGATCAAAGCGGATCCGCCGTCGACGTCGCCGGCGCTCGCCATCGTGACGCCGGTCATGACTCGCAGCTCGACCATCTCCGGCGCGATGGCCAGCGCTTCGCGCAGCTTGGCGAGCGCGCCCGCCAGGTCGCCCTTCTCCTCGAGGAGGTCGGCGTCACCCGCCGTCATGTACGCGCGCTTGATGCGCAGCAGCCGGCGCAGCTCCGGGAGCGGCTCCGCCGAGTCTTCGACGCGGAGGTCGATGATCCGGTCGTTCCACGGACGACCGGTGCCGGTCGCAGCGACCACCACCAGCGCGGCCGACTGCTTGCCCCGGATGTCGCCACCCTCTGCCTCGGCGGCCTCGAGCGCGGCCATCATCCGCTCGGCGAGCGGGGCATCGCTCGTCGCGAAGGCACTGGCCATGGCGTCCCAGACGGTGTCTTTTTCCATGAGGTTGGCCTGGCAGCTGAATCCGTCGCCAAGCGTGTGGCCGGCGGCCGGGATGCACCGGGCGCCGGTGTGCGCGGCCACGTTGCCCGCAGCATCGACGATGGCGCATTGGCGAACCTCGGCTTTCGGGTCGCCGGCGGTCAGGGCCGCAAGCGCCTGCTCGGCGGTGTAGCCGGCCTCCAGGAGGTCGAGACCCAGCGGGCCGTAGCTGAGGTTGACGTGCGACTGCGTCGCCACGGCGCCGACTCCGGCCTTGGCCCACGGCACGGCCGGGCTGACCTGGAAGTAGTGCGATTGCACGGCGACTCCGAACTCGCCGGTCTTCTGGTCACGCGCGACGATGGAGTAGGTCAAGGGGCTTTATCGTAGGTCGCGATGGCCTACTACCAAAAACCGGACTGGTTCACCAGGAACGTTTTCAACGCCGCGGTCGCCCTGATGACGCGGGCGGGGATCAGCGTGTGGGGCTCGCGCATCCTGCGCGTGCGCGGACGCAAGACCGGCGAATGGCACAGCCATCCCGTGAACCTGCTCACG
>DATMKM010000057.1:0-23648 GCA_035571315.1 Candidatus Acidiferrum sp. | reverse complement strand
ACGCGCTCCTATCTCTTCTTTCGTGATGCGACCCTCCGCGTGCTGGATCAAGAAATCGCACGCCTCGGCACCCCGGCCGCGGTCGCTACCCAAGCCCGATCGGTTGTTCGCGCCACCAATGACTCTGCCATCGTGCGAATGGCTCGGGCATACGACGCGCGTATGCAGTCAGACAAGCTCCGGGCGCTCGCCGCTGGAGAGGCGCTTCGCAACAGTGAGACCCAGCTGAAAGCGGCAGTCGTCGACGTATCCGACAAGAACGCCCAGCTCATCGAGGCAAGCCGGCAACAGTCGAGCTTCATCGCCAACATGAGCCATGAACTGCGTACCCCTCTGACGGGGATCCTAGGCTTCACCGAGCTCCTGCTCGCGGACGTGGAAAGTCCGCTCAGCGACGAGCAACGCCAGGCTGTCGTCGAGATCGAAGCCAGCGGGCATGTGCTGCTGACGCTGGTGAACGACATCCTCGATGAATCGAAGATCGAGGCAGGGCAGATGTCGTTGGAAATTGGATGCGTCGACCTCAGAGACCTCGTCGACTCGGTCATGGTGGCCATGCGCGAGCTCGCCGATCGCAAGTCGCTCTACCTGGTCGCAACGGTGCCCACGGACGCCCAAGCGCTCGGCGATCCGTTTCGGTTGAAGCAGGTCATGACCAACCTGCTGGGCAACGCGATCAAGTTCACTTCGGCGGGCGGCGTCACGATCGCGTGCACCGCCGTGGCCGACGGCTGGCGAGTCAGCGTGACGGACACCGGGATCGGGATGAGCGAACAGACCAGGGCGCGTCTTTTCCAGAAGTTCAAGCAGGCCGACTCCAGCATGACTCGCCGATTTGGCGGAACCGGTCTCGGCTTGGCAATCGCCCAGAGCCTGGTGGCGATGCACGGAGGCGAGATACACCAGGAATCGACCCTAGGGCGAGGCAGCGCCTTCTGGTTTGTGCTCCCGACCTTCACCGATTCGAACCGGGTCCTGTCGGCGGCCAGCACCTCTCCGCGCACTCTTGCTTCGCCGGCGTAGCGGACTTAGCTTGGGCTCGAACCCCTTCGCAGGATTCTCAAGAGTCGTTTCGCCACGCCGCATCGCCGGGTGACGCTGTATCGCAAAGAGCGTCGAAGCCAGATGTGTATGCGGCTCGAAGTTGATTGTCGATCGCATACGCCTCGTAGCCTGCGAGATGCGCAACAAAATCAAGTCCGGCGGGTCCCATAGCGAAGCATGCCGTCGCGCAGACGTCGGACTGAAGGATGTCTGGTCCGACCACCGTAAAACTCAGCCAGGCATCGATCGGCTTGCCGCTGTGCGGATCGAGGATGTGCTCGCCTTTCTCGTAGGTGCCCGAAGTGGCGACCGCCAAGCCACTAGCCATGACAACGCGGGCGACCTTGTCGCGTTCCACGGGGTGACGGATCCCGACCCGCCATGCGCCCCCTGCCGCGTTTCGACCGCGAGTTTGAACGTCGCCGCCGGCGTCAACGTAGTAGTCCCGGTATCCGTTGCCATCCAGGATTGAACAGGCGCGGTCGATCGCCCAGCCCTTGATCAACCCGGATGGGTCGAATCGGCCGTTGATCCACGCCGAAAAATAACCAGCCGTCGCCTGTTCATAGAGACGGCACAAGTCGATCGCCCGGTGCACGAGCGGACCAGCGTCCTCTGGACGTAGCTCTCCCCGGTTGATCCGGCTTACGGCGCTGTCTTGGATGAATGGACTGAACGTTCGGTCGAGCAGGCCGAAGTCGTCGAAGACCGCGTCGATTGCTTCGTTCCGAGAGACTTCGTCGACCACGTGAACAGTCACGGGCATCCCCATCACGTTCACGACCCGGTGAACAGCCAATGATCCCCTCAAATGGTCGAGGACCGACCCGGCCTTGGCATCGCCTTCTTCGGCGACCTCACGCGACGCGCCGGCCGTGGGCTGGCATCCTCGACCGGTCCGCGCAGCGGAAGCATGACCCGGACCATAAGACCCGGCTCGTTGTCCGCCAGCTTGATGGTGCCGCCATGCGCGATGGCGATCCACTCAGCGATGGTGAGACCGAGCCCGCTGCCGCTGCCCGCGCGGCTGTTGTCCACCTGGAAAAACGGTTCGAATACCTTGCCGCGGTGCTCCGCAGGGATGCCAGGCCCCCGATCCGCGACCTCGAGTCGCAACTCTTGGCCGACCCGATCACATCGGACTTCGACCGCCCCGCCAAGCTCACCATGGCGAAGAGCGTTATCCACCAGGATCACCAACAGCTGGCGCAGCCGGTCACCGTCTACGAGTCCGTCGATTCGCGCTTCGGTCTGAACGTCGAGGCGGCCGCCCCGACTGGCGGCCAGAGCCTGGAGATCGGCACCGGTCGAAACGACGAGCTGGCTGATGTCGGTGGGCTCCAGGCGAAGGACGGGATGACCAACATCGACCCGCGCCAGGGTCAGGAGATCGTCGACCAGCCTGGTCATGCGCTGGGTCTCGGCTGTCATCGAATCGAGCAACTGGGCGTTGCGAGCGATGGTCTGGTCTGGATGGCGCCTCAGGACCTGAAGCCCCGCATCGACGACGGCCAGCGGTGTCCGCAGCTCGTGCGAGGCGTCCGCCGTGAACCGTGCCTGCCGGTCCATTGCGGAGCGGATCGGGACGAGCGCCCGCTCCGTGAGAAACCAGCCGGCGAGGACGATCACGAGTAGGGACGCCAACCCAGCACCGAGCATCACCAGCAGCGCTTCGCGCTCGACCGACAAAACGGGCACCAGGCTGCGGCCCGCCTGCATCACCTCGGTCGTCCCGCCCGGATCGGTGATCACCTGCGAGGCGATCAATGCCGGCTCATTCGCCTGGAGGTCGATTCGCACCGTATCGCCGTGGCCGGCCATTGCAGACGTGGCGGCCGGACGGAGAGGAGCGGTCGGGGCGCCCGAGGGGTTGAAAGTTACCGCACCCGAAGTGTCCCAGATGACAAAAAACGTTCCCGACGTGAAGAACGTATGCCGGCTCTGGAACTCGTCCTGACTCAGCTCGCGACGCTCGATCACGGCCCTTTGCAAGTCCGAATTCACCGTTGCCGTTTCCTGAGCAATCAGCAGCCTGTCCATCACGAGAAGGATCCCGCCACCGATGACGACCAGGATCGCTGCCATCACAGCCACGTTTGTCAGCAACAATCGTCTGCGGAGACTGCCGAAGATCACGTGCGCACCACATAGCCGACCGAGCGCACGGTCTTGATCAGTTTTCCCCCATGGCCCTTGTCCACTTTGTCACGCAGATAGTGGATGTATATGTCGACGATGTTGGACGCCGGTGCTGCGTCATAACCCCAGACGTGGTCGAGGATGCGCTGCCGGCTCATCACCTGTCCCCGGTGCCGCATCAGGAATTCGAGCAGATCGAACTCCTGAGCCGTCAAACTCAATTCTCTGCCTCCTCGGCGCACCCTTCGCGCACCGGGTTCAAGCACCAGGTCTGCCACCACGAGCCTTTCGGCAGGCTCGCCGGCGCGGCGAAGGTGGGCCCGGATTCGAGCGACCAGCTCTTCGATCGCGAATGGCTTCACGAGGTAGTCGTCGGCTCCAACGTCGAGGCCCCGCACCCGATCTTGCACAGCGTCTCGCGCGGTCAGCATGATCACGGGCATCCGCATTCCGCGGGCCCGGAGCTCGCGACACACCCGTAGCCCGTCGAGGCCGGGCAGCGACAGGTCGAGCACCACTGCATCAGGCGCGCTGGCCACGGCCGCCTCCAGGCCGCTGTCACCCCGGTACTCCACCAGGGCGTGAAACCCTTCCTCTTCAAGCACGCGCGCCAGGATCCGGCTCAGGTTCACCTCGTCCTCGATGATCAGGACTGAGCTCATCAGGGGAAACGCCTCAGCCGTCCCTGAAGAAGATGAATGGGGTTGCGTAAGTCAGGCTGGCGGCCGCGAGCACAACGCCGGCGATCAGGCTCGCTACCACGAGTGAACGCCGTGTGATTGCGCTCCGCGAACGGGCGGCCGACGCTTCCTCGGCAGCCGCTTTGCCCGTCCGGGCAAGGTGACCAAGCACGTGTACGGCTGTGGCGGGCAGCCAAACCATGAAGCTCAGCTTGTGGGCCTCCACCCAGATGCTTCCAAAGCGCAGCCCGAAAAGCCAGAGCTCGACGCCCGTTGCGAAAACGGCCACCGTGGAGATGACGACGATTGGGGCGATGAGGCGCATCAAAAGTTGCGGTGGCCCGGCGCGCCGGTATTGGCGGTCGCCGGTGTAATAGCGCCCGAACCGGTAGCCGGTGGACGCGAGCTTCAGGGCCACCGGCGGTATCAGCAGAATACCCAGCAGAAAATGCTCCGGGAGGAGCCGCCGCACGCTGAGAACCGTGATTCCCATCAGGGCAAGGAGTACTAAGAGAAGTCCGCCGGTCAGCGCCGTCAAACGCTCATTCGCTGTAACGCCCGATTCGGATGCTTGCGAGGGCCAGTCGCCTATCTCTGCCAATGGGTCAACCCAGCTTCGATGTTAGGGACTCTGGATTGGAGGCGGATTGGAGAACGCCTGCTGCGCCGCCCCAATCGATTTCCAATGAACGGGAGGTAGCCTGACTGGCTCATGGTGAGGCAGTTGGCAACTTCTTTCGAGAACGAATCTGTCATACGCCGGCCTCCAGCCCGTTCTGCCTGGTCGACGCCGGACGTTGCGTATGCCGTATTCGTCGCCAACACGATCGTCATCGTTGGCTTCTGGTGGTTCAGTTCGGGCTTCGAAATCACCCGCAACGCCTCTGACCTGTTTAACGGCATCGGCCGAGTTACAGGGTTGCTCGGAACCTACCTCGTGCTCTGGCAGTTGCTCTTCATGGCGCGCCTACCGTGGCTGGAGCACGCATTCGGTTTGGAGCGCATGGCCGTCCTGCACAAGTGGAACGGCTACCTCGCGATCGTCTTGCTGCTCGGCCACGCCGTCTTTCAGACGGTGGGTTATCAACTTGGAGACGGTAAGGACCTGGTCGGTCAACTGTCGGATTTCATCGTCAGCTACCAGGGCTTGCTGGCAGCCATCGTCGCTCTTGTGCTCTTTGTCGCCGTTGCGGTGATGTCGGTCACCATCGCGAGGCGCGGACTGGCGTATGAGACCTGGTACTTCATCCATCTCTATGCCTACCTGGCGGTGGTCCTGGCGTTCAGCCATCAGCTGGCTACTGGAGTCGACTTCGCCGGCAACCCCGCGTTCGTCTGGTACTGGTGCGGGTTGTACGTTTTGGTTGGGGGCTCCCTCGTGCTTTACCGGCTGGTTCGACCGCTGGCGACCTATCGGCGCCACCGCTTTCGCGTCCACGCTGTCGAGAAGGAGGCGCGCGGGGTCTTCTCCATCTACATCAGCGGCCGACACCTCGACCAATTCGAGGCGGAGGCCGGTCAGTTTGCGATCTGGCGATTTATCGACAGCAAGCGCTGGTGGCAGGCACACCCGTTCTCGATCTCGGCAGTACCAAACGGACGTCGCCTGCGGATCACCGTCAAGAACATCGGCGACTTCACGAACGAAATCCACACGCTGAAGCCAGGCACCCCAATCCTGGTTGACGGCCCCTTTGGCAAGTTCATCGAGCGGCCGCAGAATTCCAAGGTCTTGCTGATCGCCGGCGGTATCGGAATCACCCCCATCCGGCCCCTGGCGGAAGAGATGGCGGCAGATGGTTTCGATGTTCGTGTCCTTTATCGGGCTCACAGTGAAGGTGACATCGTCTTCAAGAAGGAGTTGGAATCCCTGTCCACCCAAGAGGACTCGGTGCGCGTGGATTACCTTCTAACAATGGCCGGGAGCCGCCGGCAAGGCCGCGACGCCTGGTTCTCGCCTTCCAGCCTCGCCGGCCTCGTTCCAGACATTTTTGATCGGGTCGTTTACGTGTGCGGGCCGACGGGGATGATGGAGCTCGTGCGCTCGTCCCTCGAGGCACTTGGGATTTCGTCCGACCAGATCCGAACGGAGGCCTTTAGATTGTCGTGAAGAGAGCAACCATTGTCACCGGCGTCACGGTAGTGGGCGTCGCGTGGCTCCTCAATTACAAGGTCGCCGCCCATCAGCTGACCGCCCTCCCACCTGCTTCCTCGACCCAGGGGCCGGGCAATCCCGCCAGTCCGTCACCCTCGCCTCAAGCGACACCACCTTCGGCCACACCGACTCCGTCACCATCACCGTCGCCATCGCCTTCCCCAACTGCGCTGAGCGGCACCTTCACCGGCACAGACGTACCGAATCGATTCGGTGACGTGCAGGTGCGAGTGGTCATCTCCAACGGGCGCATTACCGATGTTCAAGCAGTCCGGCTTCCTACAGACCGGGCGGAATCGGCCTACATCAGCCAGCAGGTCGGCCCATGGCTCCGCACCGAGGTTCTTCAAGCGCAGAGCGCAAACATCGACATCATCAGCGGAGCGACCTACACGAGCCAGTCCTACGCGCAATCGCTTGAGTCGGCTCTCCAGCAGGCGCACCTGGGCTAGAAAACCCGTGGGTCTTGGGTTAGGCGCAGCGCCACCTACCGAGCGGACAGCCTGAGCAGTCGATCGAGCGGCGCTGTGTCAGCTTCATCGTCGTCATGGACAACCGTGAGAGCTTCGGTTGCTGGCACTACAAGTAGGCGTCGGAACACTCCCACACGCTTTCTAGCGTGCGGCCCGAAACTTGGCGCGAGACACATCCATCACGCCGTGGGCCAACGAGCCGTGCCACCGATAGGACTCAATGTCGGCGATCACCGACCGCGGCGCCCGGCTAGCACAGGAGGCGGTGCGAGTGGTCGAGGCGGCCGATGCGGAATTCGTCGCAGCGGCTGGTGACACCGCTTCAGCGCTGCGCGTGCTACCTCGGCTGGCCGGTTGATCCAATAGTGGCTCGCTCGACCGGCGAGCGGGGAGCCTCAGTTGACGTCTCGCACCCTCACCACTCCTGCTGAAACAACTGCGATTCCGATAACCCACAGTCCCAGGACGATAACCGCATGCGTTGCGCTGGCCGGCGCAGCACTTTTGATCGTGACGGTCACGGCGGAATTCACTTTTCCAAATGAATCCTGGAGGTAGCCTGCGTTTGAGATCGGGAACCACTGCTGGATTTGGTTCCATGGATCACCGAGATTCCCAAGCAAGCTGAACACCAGGTTCTCGATCACCAACACGTAAGCGAGGCCCAGGCCGATCGCCATCGCCGACTGTTTGAACAGTGTCGCAAGGCCAAATCCAAGCACCGCGAGGAAATAAAGGATCAGCCACGCAGCGCCGATCCCTTTGAGGAAATCAAGTGCCGACGGCCAGGTGCTCGACTGTGAATCTAGCGTGCCGATCAAGAAACTCGCGAGGGAGTCGACGGCGATGAGCGCCAACGCCATGACCAGGCTCAGGATCGCAAGCGAAGTCAGCTGGCCGACCACGATCGAAATCCGACCAGGCAGCTGAACCCAAGCCGTCTTGACCGTTCCCCACGAGTACTCGCTGCCCTGGGCGAGGACACCGACGATCAATGCGAAGATGCCGATCAGAGAACTCACGTTGGCAACTGACTTCTTAATCACAGAGGCCGGATAGAGGGCGTTCTTGGCGGCGGCCAGCGCGACTCCCGCGCCTGCCGCTCGCGCCGGTGGATGAGTCGCCACCACGTAGACGAGCAAGTACTCAATCCCGACCGCCAGGACCAGCATCAAGCCGATGGTCACCCACAGCGCCCGCCGGCGCACCAACTTGAACCATTCAGCGCGGACGGCGGCGATGATCACAGGCCGCCCTCTGTGCCCGTCAATTCCATGAAGACGTCTTCCAGGGAGCGCTCCCCTGGACGCAGCTCGGTCAGATCGACACCAGCCGTGACCAGAAGCTTGGCGATGCTTGCCGTTTGACCCATGTCGACCTTCAGGCCGAAAGCCCCATCGCGCAGGGTCACGTTTTCCGCCCCAACCGCTTCTTCGAGGACCCGACGCGCCAGATCGACCGGTTGCGCGCGGATCATGAGTTGTGAGCCTCCGCGGATCTCGTCTATGGTGCCCTCCGCAACGAGGGCACCTCGGCGGATGACCCCCACCCGGGTGCAGATCTGCTCCACCTCGCTCAGCAGGTGGCTCGAGAGGAGCACCGTTCGCTCGCCCTGGCCTATGTTCTTGATGAGATCGCGGAATTCGACGATTCCCTGGGGGTCGAGTCCATTGGTAGGTTCGTCGAGGATCAGCAGTGCGGGGTCTTTCAGGAGCGCGGCGGCCACACCAAGCCTCTGCTTCATGCCGGTCGAGTACGTGCCAACTGCTCGATCGGCCGGTTCGGTCATTGCAACCTCGGCTAGGACTGTGGCGACGCGCCGGTCGGGCAGCCGGCAGTACCGGGCCAGCAACCGTAGGTTGTCACGCCCGGACAGGTATGGCCAGAACGCCGGGGTCTCGACCATTGCACCGACGTGGGCGAGTGACTGTCCAGAGCCTGGGCTGCCACCTGCGACGGTCGCGCTTCCAGAGCTCGGCTTGATCAGGCCGGTCAGGAGGCGCAGAGTCGTCGTCTTGCCAGCGCCATTGGGACCGAGCAGGCCATACACCTCGCCCCTGTGGATGGTGAGGTTAAGACCCTGTAGGGCGAGCACTCCTGCGCCGTACTTCTTGGCCAGGCCTCGCGTCTCCACGAGGTTCTGGGTCGGTTCGGACGGCGCCACGGTTGCCTGTAGGGTACTCACGTTTTAGGCGACCGCGGGTTCCGGTCAAGGACGCCGACGATGATCAACACAATCAGGATAAACGAGGCTCGGATCGTTCCAGGCCGCGGATCGGCACTGTCGCGCGTGTCGTTAATTCTGGGATCCAGCACCGGTTGGCCGGAGTTTCGCTGGGTCCCGTCCGGGTGGCCGTCTGATCCTGTTCCCTCAGCAAAAGCCTCCCAATCCGTATGAGCTGGCGAGCCAAGCTGTCGCCTTGAGTCGGAGTGCCCAAGCTCTCCCCGGACAAGGCGCCAGGACGCCAGCAACCGGCGCGACGATGAGATCACAGCCCTGCTGAAGAAGGGCCGCGCCGGAAGTGCCCTTAGGCCATCGGCACGATCGATCCACCTGCCGTCTGCGAAGCGTCCCTGCGCACGTCCACGTTCGCAATCCGGGTTGGTAGAACGCCAAGAAACGCCTTAGGGTTCGCTGTGTGTCGGACGACGGAAGAGGAGGGGTCTACGTCTTTTCTCCTTGGTAAGGTCTAATTCCAAGTCGTAGGTTGGGCAGACTCCGCCGCCGCTCTTGCGCCCACCCAATTTCTGGAGATTCGTAACAGCACGTTGTGCAGCGCCGCTGCTGCGTGCAGGGCAGCCGAGTTGTTGTCGTATGTTGCGGCAATGCTGACAGTGCCTGAAGCCGCCCGCCGTACGAAACGCGACCCCGAAACAGTCCGCCGCTGGATCCGTTCGGGCAGGCTTAAGGCGATCCGAATCGGCGCGCAACACATGATCGATGAGAACGACTTGGCACGTCTCACACACGGGGCCACCCTGCCAGTCCCATCATCTTGGAGTCGCACGGCCACCGGGGAGCGCATGCCCGACGTATTGGCTGCGATTCGCTCTTCGCGCTCCGCTCGCTGACTTGCGGTTTGTCGACGCTGCGGTCGTAATTGCCGCCTGCCCGTGAATGGCCTTATTGGACGGCGGAGTGCTCCTCCGGCTCTTCGTACCAGCGCACCCGTTCACCGACTCGACTCCGCAGCCGCCACCTCGTCGTCTTGGGAGCGTCGTCGATGTGCCGCCAGAGGATCCTGAGCCGCTCCGAGATCAGCTCGGTGGCCGCCGCTTCGAGCGCATACTCGGCGAGGTTCGCCTGGCATATCTCGATGGTCGCCTTTGACGTGCGCCAAAGGCCCCAGTCCTTTGCACAGAGCGCCGCCACGAAGTCCGCCTCGATCCCGGTGCTGTCTCCGCTTGTCACCTCATGGTGGAACGTGAGGTTGTAGATATCGCGCTGGTCTCGCTCGGTGAGCTCCACGACCTGTAGCTTTGTCAGCAAGAGCTCTGCGAGGGGCAGCGTGAGCGGATCCCGGTCCAGCCGGTCGGTGATCGGGATCTCGTGGCACATCGAGAACTCCCCAACGAAAACATCCAGCTTGCGCCCGTTCGCCTCGTCGAAGAACAGCAGCCTGCGCGACCCGTGCAGGGCGTTGAACATCTCATCCTCGACATAGCCGGCGGACTTGAGGAGGCTCGCTATGCCTCGCCTGCCGTCCCGGGTCGTGGCGAGGTCGATATCACCGCAGTGGCGCGGCAGCAACGGCCCGCCGGACGGCGATTGGAGGCAGACGGCGACCCCGCCTAGCACGCGCACAATCAGGCCTTGCTCCGCTGCGGCGCCGACGAGCCGGCGTGCCTCGGCGATCGGATCGGAGAGGGGGCTCTTCGCCCCAGGGGCGACTGCCCCGACGCCCTGGCTCGCCATGTCTCGGCTCAGGCTACCCCGCCGTGAAGAGGAAGTCGAGGCACCCCCCGTCCTCGGCGAGGTCGACCACAACACCCCTCAGCAGGTCGGCCGCGTAGTCGCTACCCGGGTTGAGGCACAGGGTGCGCCCGATCTTCTGAGCTCCCTTTGACTCGTGGATGTGGCCGTGCAGGGCGACCGAGGGCTGGTACTTCTTGATCGCGTCGCGCACCGCGGTGCTGCCCACCGGCACGATGCTCGGGCGCCCGCCACGCAGCACCGGCGTGAAGTTCGCGTCGAGCTCGGCCGCGAAGTCGAGGCCCGAAGAGAAGGGCGGGTTGTGAAAGTTCGCCACCACCTGGCGGCCCTTGGGCACGGCGTCCAGCATCATGGCCAGTCGCTTGCCGAGCTCCTCCTCCGAGAATTCCCGCTCGGTATTCCAGGGCGTCGGCGTCACGTCCCCGCAGCTGGCCAGCAGGGCGGGGCCCAGGTCGTAAAGCTCCCCCTCGGGACTCTCGATGCGCGGTCCGGCCTTGAGCACAGGGTCGATCTCCAGCGGGTCGTCGTTGCCGGGCGTGATGACGCAGCGGACCTCCCGCGCGAGGCGCTCATCGGCAAGCCGGCACCACGCCTGGATCTGGGCCACGATTTCCCGCCTGAACGCCAAGTCGATCGCCTTAGGGTCACCCTCGAGACGGTCCATCTCCCCAGGGTCGCCGATCACCGAGTAGAAACCGAGCCGGTTGATCTCGGCGCGCAGCCGCGCCTCCTCCTCCTGCGGAAGTGACACCGACTCGCCGCGTACCTGGGCGGTGAGCATGCCGTTCTGGGCCCGGATCGGCACAAGCCCTTTCCCGGCGATGTCGCCGCCCATGATCAGCACGTCCGCCTCGTAGGTCGTTGCCGCCGCCAGGAACTTCCTGAAGCAGCGCTCCGAACCGTGGATGTCCGTGGAGAAGTAGATGCGGAGCGCGCGCTTCCGGCTACCGGGCAAATCGGTCTCCCTTCTCGATGGGTTGGGTTACTCCGGCGGAAGCTCCCGCATGGCGAGCCGCATGTCGATGGACGACGACGAGAGCCGCATCCGCCGGGCGATGGTGTAGATGATCGGGCCGGAGATGAAGATCACGACCAGCGAGCCCACAGACGCGATGCTGAAGGCTCCGAATACGTTCGGCTTGGCGATGATCACGCCCACCGTGAAGAGCGCAAGCAAGGTCGAGATCGCACCCCAGATGGTCGCGGTCGGGATGCCCGCGAAGCGCTCGACGTCGTTGGTGCCAGGCTTGTAAATCAGCTCCGGCCGGCGGTAGGGAAGCGCGGTCGCCGCAATCGAGCCGGCGAGCAGCACCAGCGCGAAGAACAGCGCCAGGTTGGCCGAGATGTTGGCGATGTTGAGCACGGAGCCCAGGATGGTGAAGCCGATGCCGACGACCACGGCGAGGATGATCGCGTTGATCGGGGTCGCGTTGCGCTCGCTGACCTTGGCGAGCCCGATCGGCAGCATGCGGTCAAAAGCCAAAGCGAAGATGACCCGCGTGACCACCGCGACGAATGCCAGGTCGACCGCCAATTCGGCCGCGGGCACCGCGAGGCCGATCAGGATCTTGCTGATCGGGTCTCCCGACAGGACCAGGCCGTAGCCCAGCCCCCCGGCGTTGGCCTGCAGGCTCGTGATATTCCCGTAAGCGGAGGTCCCGCCGACCTGGGCCTGGGACTGCATGAAGTCCAGCCCGATGGTGTTGAGCATCAGGAGCCAGACGCCGACCCAGACCACGATCAACAGGACGAGGCTGATCACCGAGGCCCAGATGTAGGTGCTGCCGGGTCGCTTGAGCTCGCCACCGACGTAGTAGGAGTACAGCACACCGTTGTAGTTCAGGACCATGAAAGGCACCACCAGGATTGATGCGCCGACGTCGACCCCGAGCGGGATGCCGTTCTTCTTCGCCAGATTGATCACGTCGCCGTAGGCGGTCGAGTGGCCGCTGAACGAGCCCAGAGCGTTGATGAAGTCGGTGTGCGAGTGGGTCACGAGCAGCCAGCCGAGGACCAGGAACGCGACCACCTGGAATATCACGAGGGCGAGGATGACCTGGGCGATCCGGCGCAGCGAGAAGACTGACGCCAGGCCCACGATCACCAGCAGGCCCACCGCGCAGATGACCAGCCCTGGGGAGCAGGTGACCGTGAGGCAGGTCGTCGTGCTGGAGATGTTCGAGGCCGCGCTCGTGAGCGCGGAGCTGTTGAACGCCGCTCCGAGGCTGGTCAGCCCGAAGGGCACGTAGGCGGCGGCGAAGTTGGCGTTGGCCGACAGCGTGTAGGAGAAGCCCACCGCGGTCGCGATGCCGATCATGGTCCCGACCGCCGGGGAGATGATGCGGGACATGTAGATGTACTCGCCGCCCGCGCGGGGGATCGCCTGCAGCAGGTACTTGTAGGCAAACATCGCGACGAACCAGATCAGCGCGGCAAGGAGAAGCGGCAGGATCATGTCGACCTTGGTGAAGTTGAAAAGGCCCGAGTAAAAGTTGATGAACGTGTTGACGACCGCGACCGAGGCGAGGGCGATACCGGTGGCAGCGGGGATGCCCAACTCTCGCACCAAGCCCGACGACTGTCGCGTGAATAAGCCCTGAGCTTTACCCGTCGTTGATGAGCTGGCCATCTCCCCTCCTAGTTGGCAAGCGGTCCTCTGGAAGGTTCCAGAGGAGAGTTTCCCGCACGATAATCGAAGCCTCGGGCCGCGTCAAGAAGACTTTTGTGGGTACCGCCGTCACGCGGAAGCTAAGCCTGTGTTGAGGTCACTTCGTCGACCGCCACCCAGCGTCTGCCGGAGGCGGCCCGTTCGATGGCTTCGCACACAGCCTGAACCGCGGCCCCCTGCGCGAAATCAGGCTCCCAGGGGCCATCGGGCCAGCGTTCCAGCAGGTCGCCGAGGTAATTGACGAAGCTCGCTCCATAGCCAACCCCCTGGCCGACCGGCCACCAAAAGCGCGCGTAGGGATGGGTCTCGTGCTCGGCTCGAATCCTGCGCATCCCGTAAAGGCCGGGGCTGTCGCCGCCATCCCCGTAGAGCAGCTCATTGAGCCTCGCGTACTCGAAGACCAGCGTGCCCTTGTCGCCGTTGACCTCGATCGTGAAGTCGCAAGGGCGCCGCACCGCGGTGCGAGCCATCTCGACTGTGCCTCGAGCGCCGCCTTGAAAGCGCAGCAGGGCCGAGGAGGCTTCGTCGACCGTCACCGGAACAGGCCTGCCGCCGGACGGGTTCGACCGCTCGGTCACGAACGTCTCGGATTGCGCGCTCACCTCAGCCACGTCACCGACCATCCAGAGCGCCATGTCGATCAGGTGGCTGCCGAGGTCCGCAATGGTGGAGCCGCCGACGGCGCGGTCGAAGCGCCAGTCGAAGGGGATCCCGGGGTCGACGAACTCGTCCGACAGCCAGACGCCGCGCCAGAGCCGGACCTTGCCGACCGCGCCTTCGTCGACCATGCGCTTCATCAGCGACACGGCCGGCAGCCGTCGGTAGTTGAATCCGACGGCGTTCAGCACGTTCGCCCTGTGCGCGGACTCCATCGCGTTGAACGCCTGGGCGTAGGAGACAGCCAGCGGCTTCTCGCAGATCAGCGCCTTGCCGCTCGCGGCGGCGGCCGTGGCGATCTCGGCATGAGTCCCCGGTGGCGTGCAGATGTCGACGATGTCGACGTCCCGCCTCTCCACCAGCTCCCGCCAGTCGGCCGTCCAGCTTTCGAAACCGTACGCGGCGGCCGCACGCGCCACCTTGCCCTCGTCCCGCCCGCTGATCACGACCAGACGTGGGCGCACGGACAGTGGGCGCATCACCGGGGCGGCCGTATAGGCGTACGAGTGGGCGCGGCCCATCATCCCGTAGCCGACGACCCCGATGCGAACTTCCGGCAGCGCCATCTACCGCTCGGCTCAGTCGAGACCGGAAGCCGAGGCGGCGCGCTCGGCGGCGGCGACCGCCTCTGCCACGTCGTGGCCGCCGGCGCCTTCGAGCGGACCGCCGCGAACATGGCGCGCGAAGCTCTCGGCCTGCTCCCTCAGCGCGGCCTCAAACGTCGCGTCCGCGTCGGGAGGCCACAGGAAGCGACACTCCTCGGCGCCCTTGGTGCCGAACACCTCGACCTTGCACACGTCCCCGAGCGGGTACCGCCGCCCGAGGGAGACGATGGCCGTCGTGCCTCCGCTCATCGCGGCCAGCGCCTGCGCGCTCTCGGGGTCACCCGGCCAAGGTTCTGCTTCGACGCCGCTCGCCAGGGCGCTGATCGCGCCGAACTCCTGGCCCGTGAGCCACCGCGCCTGGTCGAACTCGTGGACGCCCATGTCGATGAAGATGCCCCCGCTGTGCGTGCGAAAGTTCGCCCCTGGGGGCACCCCGTCCCATTGATAGCATGCGACGAGGTAGACCCCACCGAGCTCCCCCTCGCCGATGCGATACCGCAGCTTCTGCAGCGCGGGCACGAACCGGCGCCAGAACCCGATCTGAAGCGGCAGCGAGGCCTCGGCGGCCAGGCGCGTCGCCTCCAGCGCTTCCTGGTGCGTCACCCCGCAGGGCTTCTCGCACAGGATCGGCAGCCCTGCGTCAATAAGCCGGCTCACCGTCTGCAGGTGAAGGTCGCTGGGAACGCAGACCAGGACCCCGTCGAGGCCGCCCGCCGCGAGCATCGAATCGAGGTCCGTGTAAACCGCGGCGTCTTTTCCGGCCAGGAGCTCGCGCGCCGCTGCGCCCGGTTCGGCGATCGACACCACCCGGACCTTGTCGGACGCGGCGATGGCTGCGATGTGGTTGCGCCCCATCCTCCCCGCACCGGCCACTCCGAGCCTGAATATCCCCATCCCTAGAACCCTCGCTCAAGCAGATACGCGCGGTTGGCGCGCTGGTCGCGAGCGGGCTCGCCAAGTGGATTCTCCGGGTCGGGTAGTACGTCCTGCTCCACGACAAGCCATCCGGAATATCCCGACCGGATCTCGGACAGGACCGCGGAGATGTCGAGGTCGCCGTCGCCCAGCCGGCAGAAAGCCTTGCGGCGCCAGATCTCTGCGACGGGCGCCGCTTCGCGGACGATCTGGTCGACCACGGCCTGCCGCGCATCCTTGAGGTGCAGATGGTTGATGCGTGAACCCCACTCGCGCATCGCGCGGACGGGGTCGCCCCCGCCGAGCAGAAGGTGGCCGGTGTCCAGGCACAGACCGATCGAGGTCAGCTCCAGCACCTTTTCGATCTCCCAGACCGCCTCGATATGCGTGCCGGTCTCGTGGTGGAAGGTCGGCTCGTAACCGCGCTCC
The DNA here is from genome assembly GCA_035571315.1 of Candidatus Acidiferrum sp. Lineage (GTDB taxonomy): Bacteria > Chloroflexota > Dormibacteria > Dormibacterales > Dormibacteraceae > Palsa-870. The sequence continues at coordinate 7,949 of DATMKM010000057.1, read as the reverse complement.
AGGCACACGGACTGGGCGATCTCGACGCCCGCCGCAAAGCGCTTCCAGCCCTCAGAGTCGAACCCCAGCGACCGGTCCATCGCCGCCTGGGCCGGTCGGGATCGGCGGAGATCACTGCTCGCATCGGCGAGAGTTGGTTTCGGGGGGAGACCTCCGATCCCTCGCACCGAGTCGAAGATATCCAGCAGCGAAGCGAGGCCGATGACAGCTTCCCGCATCGCCGCGGGGTCGCTGAACGGCAATTCGAAGAATCCGCCCGCCAGGCCGAGGCCGCGACGCGCCAGGCCGGCGGCGAGATCAGGTCCCTGGCCCAGGTATCCGGGAGGCCCGAGGTCGATGCCCTGGTATCCGGCCGCGGCCACCTCGTCGAGGACCAGGTCTCCGGCGGGTACGTTCGGCAGGATGCCCACGGTCAATTCGAAAGCGCCGTAGCTGACGGGCGCGTTGGCCACGACGATCGACGGGATCGCTTTGGAGCGCGTCTCGGTCAAGGACTATCGCGCCGCGATCAAGGTCGGTTCCGAAGGATGATCCCGCGGCGCCCGGCTGCGGTGCACGGCGATGACCGCCTCGCACAGCGCGATGTCGTGCAGCGTGTCCGCTCCGGAAGTCGTCGGTGGGTGGCCGGTCGTCACGCATTCGTGAAAGTGGATCAATTCCTCCCGGAAGCTCTCTTGGAACGACGTGATCTCTTCGGTCCGCGACGACCGGGGGGTTCCACTCTCACCGGATTCCGTCACCAGCAAGGTTGGCATGCTCCGCAGAAATGGCGACGGGAAGGAAAGCGTCAGCCTGCGGTCGGGAGAGTAGAGCGCGAACTCCATCTCGTACCGAGCGATGCTGGGTAGGTCGACCCAGGCGAACACGCACTGCGTGTCGCCAAAGGTCAGCACAGTCGTGAGCCCGGTCTCGCGGATGTCGGCGAAATCAAGCCGGTCGGGCTCGCCCAGCACTCCGCGCATGGCGTTGAACTCGTGGACGAGGCTGTCCAGGAGGACGAGGTGATACGCCCAGCGCGAAAGGGGATCGGCCTCACCGATCGCGGCCGTGATGCGCGCCTGGTTGTCGTCGGTGAGCGCCTGAACGACGGAGCTCGGCAGCGCGCCCCCGCGATGCAGGTTGTAATGCTGGACGTAAGGCGCGAGCGGCGACTCGAGCGTGGTCACCCTCATCAGGCGGGCGTCGGTCAGCCTCCTTGCCTCGTCGACGAACCGGCGGTAGGCCGGGTCGTACCGCTTGTTGTAGGCGACCATCAGCGTGACGCCGGCGGCCGACGCGGCGTCGACCATCGCCCGGCCTTCGGACACCGAGAAGCACATCGGCTTTTCGACCAGCACGTGCATGCCGGCTTTAGCCGCCGCGATCGCCATCGGGGCGTGGCTCCCAGACGTGAGCACGAGCACTGCATCCAGCGGCTCGGCCACCAGCTCCTGCCACGTGGCGAACTGCTTGGGCACGCTGTACTCGCGCGCGCACGCCGACCGAACCTCTTCCGACAGGTCCGCCACGGCCGCGATCTCAAACCGGTGAGAAAGCTCGCGGAGGTAGTGCAGATGCATGACCTGGGCGATCAGGCCACAGCCGATCACCCCAACCTTGAGACGGCTACCCATTCAACTCACCCACAGTCGCGGCTCGGACTGGAACGTTCCACGGAACGTACCCAAAAACCTGGTCGGCTGTCAACCCACCCGCAGAGAAGGTGGTCCCGTCGAGCCGCGCACCACGAGCTCGACCCCCAGCGTCTCGCGCCGAGGTGCGCCGCGCAGCTCTCCCGTGATCCGCCCGGCCAGCAGGTGCAGGGCCCGACTGGCGAGCTGCGGCTGCGGCTGGCGGACCGTGGTGAGGTTGATGCGAGCGAGGCCCGCCATCACGACGTCGTCGAAACCCACCACCGACAGGTCCTGCGGGACGCGCACCCCAAGCCTGTCCGCGGATTCGAGCAGCTCGATGGCCCCGTAGTCGTTCGAGGAGAACGCGGCAGTGGTGTGGTTGCGCAGGATCTGATCGACCTGACGGTCCCTGATCTCGGGGGGCATCTGGTCGGGCGGCCGGTGCCAGTGGAACACGGCCGGCCGCAGGCCCGCGCGCCGCATGACGTGCTCGTAGCCCGAGCGGCGAGCCCGGTCCGCCGCATCCTCGACGAGCGGATCCGCGAAGTAAACGATCCGCTCGTGGCCGAGATCCACGAGATGCTGCGTGGCAAGCTCGCCACCAGAGCGGTCGTCGGCCGCGACGGCCTCGCACCAATCTGCCACGCAGCTCACGAACACCGTTGGAACACGGCCTTCGACGATTCTGCGCGCTCGCTCGCGGCCCGCCGGTTGTGACAGAAAGATGATCCCGGCGGCTCGGTATTCGAGCAGGCTCTCGAGGCCTCCGAGCTCGGTCTCCACGTCGCCCTGCGTGTTACAGAACATCGCACGGTAGCCCCGGAGGGTGGCCTCCTTGGCGATGTGCTTGGCCATCTCGGCGTTGAAGGGGTTGCCAAGGTCGCCCACGACGACACCGACTGTGGTCGTCTGCTGCAGCACGAGTTGGCGCGCGAGGATGTTCGGCCGGTAGTCGAGCTGCGCGACCGCTTCCATCACCCGCGTGCGCGTCGCCGGCGCCACCCCGCTCGCCCCCCGGATGACATTGGAGACAGTCGACTTGGAGACTTGCACCTCCCGCGCGACGTCGAAGATCGTGGCGTGCCTGCCGGCACCCTGGCGCCCGTCCTTCATGCGTTGATCGCGGGCGAGTGCGCGGACGTGAGCGCATGCGCGAGGACGCCCGCCGCTTCGACGATCCCCACCTCAGCCGACACGAACGGGTCCTCGTGCTCGATTGCCACCGTGTGGACGCGGCCGCCCGCCCGGACCGCGGCGGCGAACAACGACCACCACCCGGCATCCCTGCCACGCCCGACCACCGCGAAGTTCCAGGGCATGGATTCGGGAGGCCGCGGCCAGCGGCGATCGAGGAGGCCGTTGACCGCGAGATTGCGCGGGAGGAAAACGACGTCTTTGCCATGGCAGTGCCCGACTCGCGGACCGAGGTGCTTGGCGACCGCCAACGCGTCCATGCCCATCCAGAAGAAGTGGCTCGGGTCCAGGTTGGCGGCCAGCGCGTCGCCCAGCACGGCGAGCTGGTCGAACGTCTCCGCGTTGTACACGACAGTGCCCGGATGAAGCTCCAGGCAGATCAATAGCCCGGGATGCTCTCGTTTCGCGAACTCGGCGATGGCCGACCAGAAGGGGGCGACGCGCTCAGTCCACTGCGCCTCGTAGATGCCCTCGAGGTAGGGCAGCCAGCCTCCGCCCGCGAAGTGCGGCGTGCGGTCGCCGGGCCGGCCGGACGGGCAGCCGGCCAGCGCCACGACGCGGTCGACGCCGAGCTCAGCCGCGAGGCGGATCGTGTCCTTGAGGTCGGCCGCGTGCCTGGCGCCCACGTCGGGATCCGGGTGAAGGGGATTGCCCCAGACGTTGAGGGCGCCGATGCCGAGACCACGCACCGTGATTTCCCTTAGCCAGTCACGCCGCTCAGCCGCGTCGCGCAGCAGAAGGGCCATGTCGCAGTGGCCGATCGGCGCGTATCCCCCGGTCCCGATCTCGAGGTCGGTGATCTCGGGTGAGGAGGCGAGCATCCAGTCCATCACGTCGACCAGCGGCCTGTCCGCGAATGCCTCGGTCACCAGACCGATCCGAGCGGTGGCCGGCTCATGGGCTCGTCCCTGGTCAGGTGTGGTCACGGCAAGGAGTCATTGTGGATCCTTCCAGGCGCATGCTGATCCGCCTAATGTTGAGCGACCATCGATGAGTGAGCTCACCGTTGCGGTCGTCGGTTTCACCACTGCGGGCTCTGCTGCGGGCAGGCAAAAGCGGTGATCGGGAGCGCCTGCGGCATATGAGCACCGTCCGTCTCACCACCGCCCAGGCCCTGGTGCGCTTTTTGGCCGCGCAGCATTCGGAGCGCGACGGCATGCAGCATCGATTGTTCGAAGGCTGCTTCGGCATCTTCGGCCATGGCAACCTGACCGGGGTCGGACAGGCGCTCTCCGAGCACCCCGACATGCTCACCTACTACCAGGCGCGCAACGAACAGGCGATGGTGCACACGGCTTCGGCGTTCGCGCGCCAGCGCAACCGGCTCTCGACCCTCGCCTGCACCACTTCGATCGGGCCCGGCGCGACCAACATGCTCACCGGCGCGGCGGCCGCGACCGTCAACCGCCTGCCCGTCCTGCTGCTGCCGGGCGACGCGTTCGCCTCGCGGCGTCCCGACCCCGTCTTGCAGCAGCTCGAGGTGCCGTGGCGCGGCGAGATGACGGTCAACGATTGCTTTCAGCCGGTGTGCAAGTACTGGGACCGAATCTCGCGACCGGAGCAGCTGGTCCCCGCGGCCCTGGCGGCCGTGCGCGTGCTCACCAACCAGGCTGAGACCGGGGCTGTGATGCTGTCTCTGCCGCAGGACGTACAGGTCGAGGCCTATGACTATCCCGTCGAGTTTCTGACCCGCCGCGTCTGGACGATCGATCGCCCGATCCCGGCGGGGCGCGTGCTCGAGGAAGCCGCCTTCCTGATCCGTGGCGCGAAGCGGCCGCTGATCGTGGCCGGGGGAGGCGTCATCTACTCGGAGGCGACCGCCGCGCTCCGGGAGCTCGTCCGGCGCACCGGCATTCCCGTGGCCGAGACGCAGGCGGGCAAGGGCTCGCTGCCTTTCGACCAGCCTGGCGCGCTGGGCGCGATCGGCGCCACAGGAACGCTGGCCGCCAACCGGACGGCCGCCGTAGCCGACGTCGTCATCGGGATCGGTACCCGTTTCAGCGATTTCACCACCGCGTCGAAGACTGTTTTCCAGGGCGACGGCGTGCGCTTCATCGACGTCAACATCGCGGACGCGGACGCGCACAAGCTCGCCGGCCTTGCGCTCGTGGGCGATGCGAGGGCCACAGTCGAAGCGCTTGGGGAGCGGCTCGCGGGCTGGACCATCGAAGCCGACTATCGCGCACTCTGTGAGCGGCTGCAGGCGGATTGGGATAAAGAGGTGTCCCGCCTCTATCACCTCGACCACGGGCCTCTGCCCGCGCAGTCCGAGGTCATCGGCGCGGTCAACGAGCTGTCCGGATCGCGCGATGTGGTCGTCTGCGCCGCAGGTTCCCTGCCGGGCGACCTGCACAAGCTCTGGCGGACGCGCGACGCCAAGGGCTACCACGTCGAGTACGGCTACTCGACCATGGGTTATGAGATCGCGGGTGGGCTCGGCGTGAAGCTGGCCGCTCCCGATCGCGACGTCTATGTGATGGTGGGCGACGGCTCCTATTTGATGATGGCGCAGGAGATCGTCACGTCGGTACAGGAGCGCCTCAAGCTCACCGTGGTTCTCGTAGACAACCAGGGTTTCGCATCGATCGGCGCGCTGTCCCGCAGCAAGGGCAGCGCCGGGTTCGGGACGCGATACCGGTATCGAACCGGCGGGTCGCTGGGTGACGACTCCGGAAATCGCGAGCGCGACAACCTGCCGGTCGACCTGGCACGCAACGCCGAGGGACTGGGCGCGCACGTGATCCGGTCCAGGAACGTCGAGGAGCTCCGCGATGCGCTGGTCGCGGCGCGCGACATCGACCGCACGGTGGTCATCCACGTGCCCGTCGACCGATATGAGGGCGTGCCCGCCTACGAGGGCTGGTGGGACGTCCCGGTCGCGGAGGTATCGGAGTCGGACGACCTGGACGCGGCGCGGCAGGAGCACGAACGAGGCTCTCGTTTGCGTCGCTGGCACGTGTGAGCGAAAGCAGATTCAGGGTCCACAGCCGGACCGCCCCCGGCCCAGACGGTCGGTTGGTTTCAGTGACCCCGGCTCTGGCGCGCTGGTCGTACGTCGGATTCGACGTCTATCGACTGCGCGAAGGGTCACGGGTCACGTGTGACACCTCGGGCCGCGAGGGCCTGGCCGTCATGCTCTCGGGTCGAGCCGATCTGGCCTTTGGTGATGACCGCTGGACCGACGTCGGCTCGCGAGCGTCCGTGTTCGACGGTCCTCCCGATACGGTGTACGTACCGCCTGGCGGTCAGCTGAACGCGACCGCGACGAGCAAGACCTGCGAGATCGCTTTTTGCTGGGCTCCCGCCACCCGCGGAGTCGACCCGGTCATGGTTCGTGCCTCCGAGGTTCGCCCGTTCACGCGCGGCTCGGGCGTGATGCTGCGGACGATTCACAATCTCCTTATGGAAGACAGGCCTGCCGAGTCGCTGCTCGTTACGGAGGTGCTCACGCCCGGTGGCAACTGGTCGAGCTACCCGCCGCATAAGCACGATACCGACGACCTGCCACGCGAGAGCCTTCTGGAAGAGACCTACTACCACCGGACCCGGCGACCCGAGGGTTTCGCGATGCAGCTCGTGTACACCGCCGATCGCTCTGTCGACGAGGCGCTCATGGTGCGCGATGGGGACGTCGTGTTAGTACCGCGCGGCTACCACCCCGTTTCGGCAAGCCCCGGCTACGACCTCTACTACCTCAACGTGATGGCCGGTCCGCAACGGCGTTGGGTGGTCACGACCGACCCCGACCACCGCTGGCAGCTGGAGACTTGATGTGAAAAGCGAAATGACCGGGCCCGGCCCAACCACGACGTACAGGAGTCTTCTCCACGAGATGACGCAGACGACGCCGACATGCCTGTGGAATGACTCGGCGGACATCGAGGAGCTCGAGTACTCGATCGAAAACGGCGCGGTTGGAGCGACCTGCAACCCAGTTATCGCGGTTGGGATCCTGAAGAAGGACATCACAGCGTGGCGGCCTCGCATCGACTCGCTGCTCCGCGAGCTCCCCCACGCGACCGAAGACCAGATCGGCTGGAAGCTGGTGGAAGAGATGTCGGTCAAAGCCGCCAAGCTGCTGGAACCCGCATTCGCTGCGCACCGCGGGCGCAACGGCCGCCTGTCGATACAGACAGACCCAAGGTACTTCCGAGACGCCCGGGCGATCCTCGAGAACGCGAAGGCCTTCGGCGCGCTCGCGGCGAACATGATCGTGAAGATCCCGGCGACCAGTGCCGGCATAGCGGCCATGGAGGAGGCGACCTATGGCGGCATCAGCATCAACGCCACGGTCTGCTTCACGTTCTCTCAGTGCATCGCGGTCGCCGAAGCGGTCGAAAAGGGTCTGCGGCGGCGCGAGGCCGAAGGCAAGGACATCAGGTCGATGGGCCCGGTCTGCACCATCATGGTCGGCCGCCTCGACGATTGGTTGAAGGTCCTGCTCGAGAGACGCGAGATCTCCGTCGATCCCGGGATCCTCGAGTGGGCGGGCGTCGCGGTGTTCAAGAAGACGTACCGCGTTTTTCAAGAGCGGGGTTACAGGATCCGGCTGCTCTCAGCAGCGTTTCGAAACCACATGCACTGGAGCCAGCTGATCGGTGCGGACGCTGTCATCTCACCGCCAGCCGCGTGGCAGAGGCGATTCAATGCAAGTGACATAGAGGTCCGCCCGCGCATTGACGACCCGGTCGACCCCGCCACCGTCGATCTGCTCCTCGCCCACTTCCCAGACTTCGGCCGTGCCTACTCAGCGAACGGCCTCGCGCTGGACGAGTTCGACTCTTTCGCACCGACCGTCCGCACGCTCCGCCAGTTCATCGCCGCGTGCGGAGACCTGGGCGCCCTGGTGCGCGATGCGATGCTCCCAGACCCCCGCTAAGAGCTTCGTCGCGAGACGCGACCACCAAAGCGGATGGTCGAGACAAGGTGCTCTTCGCGCGAGGTCGCGCGAGTCCTAAGGTTCAGCTTCGAGTTATTTGTTGCGCTTGGGTCTTTTCTTATCTGGAGGTAACGAGTGACGAGCCCGGTCATCACGGTATTTGGAGTTATTGCGCTGACCTTCATGATGGTCATGTACGCACTCGAGCGCCGACACGCAAGTTTCGTGTTCGCATTTGCGGTCGGGTGCTTCCTATCAAGCGC
>DATMKM010000056.1:0-7835 GCA_035571315.1 Candidatus Acidiferrum sp. | reverse complement strand
CGCCCGGGCGCGGCGCGCGCGTGGTGCACGACACCGAGTAGCGCAGGTTGGGATCCTGCTCGAGGAGGCGCTTGATCAGCGTGTCCTTTCCGACACCCGACGGGCCGGAGATGACCATGAGCAAGCCCTTCTTCTCTGTCTTGCGGTTCAGGCCTGTCACCCCCCGCCCCGCCGGTGCCGCGTGGCCGCCGGCGCCGACGTCTGCGGCGGACCGGCTGGCGAAGTGATCAGTGATGTCCAGAACTCTTCAAAGTCTGCTGGCGGTTGCGCTTCGAAGCTCATCTCCTCTCCGGTGCGCGGGTGGCGCAGGCGCAGGCGCCACGCGTGGAGCAGCGGCCGTGAGACGCCCGCCTGTGCTCCTCCGTACTCGGTATCGCCCGTCACCGGGTGGCCCAGCGCGGCCAGGTGCACCCGGATCTGATGAGTCCTGCCCGTGTCGAGGTCACAGCGCAGGAGAGTATGGCCGCCGCGCCGATCGACCACCTGGTAGCGGGTCCGCGCATAACGCCCGCTGCTCACGACCGCCATCCGCTTGCGCTCTTTGGGGTCGCGCCCGATGGGCCCCTCGAGCTCTCCTGCCTCGTCCTTGACCAGTCCGCGCACGATCGCCATGTACGTCCGGCTCAGCGAGCGGTCCTTGAGCTGGGCCGAAAGCGCGCGGTGGCTCGCATCGTTGCGGGCGACGACGATCAAGCCGGACGTGCCCTTGTCGAGCCGGTGGACGATGCCCGGACGCGACACGCCCCCGACCACAGACCAGCCACCGCCGCGGCCCAGCAACGCGTGCACCAGCGTGCCGGTGTGGTGGCCGGGCGCCGGGTGGACGACCATGCCCGCCGGCTTGTCGATGACCGCCAGGTCGTCGTCCTCGTAAACGATCTCGAGTGGAATCGCCTCCGGCGAGGCTTCGGAGATGTAGGCCTCCGGGATCTCGAACTCCACGACGTCGCCCGCCACCACGCGGTCCGCCGGGTCGGCGGTGTGGCCGTTGACCCGGACGAGGTGGCCCTTGATCAGGCGCGCGGCGGCCGACCGGCTCAGGTCCTGGGCATGCTCGGCGAGAAAGCGGTCCAGCCGCGCGGCCGCGGCTGCCGCGGTCAGGCGGTTGGTCGTTTTAGCACGTTGACGGCGATCAGGAGCACGACGCCGATGCTGATCGCCGAGTCCGCCACGTTGAACACGGGCCAGAAGTGGACGTTGATGAAGTCGGTCACCGTGCCGAAGACGAGCCGGTCGAACCCGTTGCCGACTGTCCCACCCAGGATCAGCCCGAGCACCACCCCGCCCCAGAGGCTGGTGGGGGTGCGCGCCACGTAAACCACGAGGGCGACCGCCACCACGATCGAGGCAACGAGGAAGACGCCCGCGCCGGCGGGAACCAGGCCGAAAGCGGCTCCCGAGTTGCGCACGTTGGTGATCCCCACGTAGCGGCCGACGACCGGTACCTCGGTCCCAAAAGGGACCGACGCAGCGACCAGGCTCTTCGTCACCGCGTCCAGGACGAACACGACGAGCGCAACCAGGCCGAAGGCGATCCGGCCGGTGGCTAGTTTCGCTTGAGGCCGATCCAGATCTCTACTCCTTCGATCATCGTCTGCTCGCCGTCGAAATCATCCGCGCGACCTTTATCCAGCGTGACCGACAGCGTCTCGTTCTTGATGTAGTCGGCGTGCCGCTCGACCGCCCGCGCCAGCATGCCATCCGCGTCATACCGCGTGTTGATGCGGTCCTCGACGTTGAAGCCAAGCTTCTTCCGGCGCTCCTGGATGGCGCGCACCACCTCGCGAGCCAGGCCCTCGAGCTTCAGCTCCTCGGTGATCTCGGTGTCGAGCCTCACCTCGGGGGCATTGAAGCTCAGCTCCTTGACGTTGAGCTCCTCGCGCACGATCTGGGCGATCTCCTCGGGCAGCGGGTCGCCCGGAAGGGCGATCGAAGCCAGCGGCTGCCGCACTTTCAGGCGTGCGGCATCGCGGGCGGACAGCCCGGCCTCGACGGCCTGCCGGGCTCGGGCCATGTCGGCCTCCACCGGCGCGTCGTGATTGGCGGTCGGCGCGGGGAAGTCGCTGAGGTGCACCGACTCGCCGTTCGACAGGTTTCGGTACATGGCGTCCGAGATGAAGGGGACGAACGGCGCCATCAGCTGGCTGACTGTGCGCAGCGCCTCGTAGAGCGTCTGGTAGGCGGCCAGCTTGTCGCTGTCCGACTGCGACTTCCAGAACCTACGGCGCGAGCGCCGGATGTACCAGTTCGAAAGGTCGTCGACGAACCGGTGGATCCGGCGTGCCGGCTCGTTGGCGTCATAGCTGTCGAGCCCGCCTGTCACCGTGTCCACAAGGCCGCTCAGCTTGGACAGCAGCCACCGGTCGAGCACGTGGCGCCCTGCAACCGGGACCGCGGGCCGAGACGGATCGAATCCGTCGAGCCGCGCGTACGTGACGAAGAACGAGTAGCAGTTCCACAGTGGAATGAAGAACTGCTGCACCGTCTCGCGCAGGGCCTCTGCGCTCGTGCGGTAGTTCTCGCCCACCTGTGTTGACGTGTAGAAGTACCAGCGCACGGCGTCCGAGCCGAAGTTGTCGAAGAGGAAGTTCGGGTCCAGCACGTTGCCGCGCGACTTGGACGCCTTCTTGCCCTTGGGGTCGACCACGAGGCCCAGGCAGATGACGTTGCGATAGGCGTTCTGTTTGAAGAGCAGAGTCGAGATGGCCAGCAGCGAGTAGAACCAGCCGCGCGTCTGGTCCATCGCCTCTGAGATGAAGTCCGCGGGAAAGCTCTCCTTGAACTCCCGCTCACCATGGCGCGGATGGCCGCGCTGCGCGAACGGCATCGATCCCGAATCGAACCAGGTGTCGAGCACTTCGGCAACCCGCTTCATCGTGCCGTCGCACTTTTCGCACGGCAGCGTCACCGTGTCGATGAACGGCCGGTGCAGGTCAGTGTCCTCTTTGAGTCCGAGCTCGGCCGACGAGCTCACGCACCGTTGCTCGCCGCACTTGTCGCACACCCAGAACGGCAGAGGCGTGCCCCAGTAGCGCGAGCGGGAGATCGCCCAGTCGACGTTGTTCGCCAGCCAGTCGCCCATTCGCCCTGTCTTGATGTGCGCGGGGACCCAGTTGGTCGCGGCGTTGTTGGCGATCAGCTCGGCCTTGCGCTCCGTGGTCCGTACGTACCACGAGTCGAGCGCGTAGTAGATCAGCGGCGTGCTGCAGCGCCAGCAGAACGGATAGGTGTGGAGCATGGTCTCGGCCTTGTACAGCAGGCCGCGCGCTTTGAGGTCGTCGAGGATGACCGGGTCCGCCTCTTTGACATGAAGGCCGGCGAATTTCTCGACGTAGGGCAAGAACTTTCCGTCCAGGCCAACGGTGTGCTTGAAGGGGATCCCCTTCTCCTGGCAGAGCCTGAGGTCGTCGACGCCGTAGAGCGCTGACGTGTGCACGACGCCGGTGCCCTCCTCGGTGGAGACGAAGTCCGCGTCGACGACGTAGTGCGCGCGACCTTCCGCGGGGACGGAGTAGGGATAAAGCGGCTCGTACTCGAGACCGACCAGGTCGCGACCCTGCATGCGCTCGACGACCTCGGGCGATTCGTTGAGCACCGAGAGGCGTGCCTCGGCGAGGATCAGGAAGCCATCGTCGCCGTCTCTCACCTTGATGTAGTCGACGTCGTCGTCGACCGCCAGGGCGACGTTGCCGGGCAGGGTCCAGGGAGTCGTCGTCCAGGCCAGAATCGCGGTGTTGGGGTCCTTCTTGAGCCTGAACCTGATGTAAACGCTGGGGTCGGGCACGTTGTCCTGGTAGCCCTGGGCGAGCTCGTGGCTGGAGAGCGGCGTGGCGCAGCGGGGGCAGTAAGGGGCGACGCGAAAGCCCTTGTACACCAGGCCCTGCTTCCACATCTCGCTGAGTGCCCACCACACCGACTGGATGTAGTCCGGCGTCAGCGTCCAGTACGCGTTGTCGTAGTCAAGCCAGAAGCCCATCCGCTCGCTGAACGCGACCCAGTCCGAGACGTACTCGTACACGCTTGCACGGCACAGCTCGTTGAAGCGTTCGATGCCGATCTCGTTCTCGATCTCGAATTTGCCCGAGATCTTCAGCTTCTTCTCGACCTCGATCTCGACGGGCAGGCCGTGCGTGTCCCAACCCGCTTTGCGCTCGACGTAGAACCCCTGCATCGTCTTGTAGCGCGGGAACAGGTCTTTGAAGGCGCGCGCGAGGATGTGGTGGGTGGCGGGCTTGCCGTTAGCGGTGGGCGGCCCCTCGTAGAAGACAAAGCGCGGCTTGCCCGCGCGCATCTCAAGCGATTTCTGGAAGGTGCCCTCCTCCTTCCAGCGGGCCATAAGCTGCTTCTCCAGGTCAGGGAAGCTGACCTTCTGGTCGACCTTTTCGAACACGGTCAGGCGCCGGTCAGGTTGCGCAGAGCGGCGATCACGAAGTAGGCGACCAGTGTCACGACGAGGGGCGAGAGGTCCATCCCGGACATGGGCGGCAACCGGTGCCGGACCGGCGCGAGGATGGGCTCGGTGGCCCGGTAGACGAACCGGTAGACCGAGTTGTTCGGATAGGGATTCGTCCACGAGAAAACGACCCGCACCAGGATCAGGATGATGAGGGCGTAGAGGGCGTAGATGAGGATGGAAGCGATCAGCATGGACTTAGGCGCGAGGTCCGAAAAGCGCCTGGCCCAATCGTAGCATCGTGCTTCCGGCGGCCAGGGCGGCCTCGAAGTCGCCGCTCATGCCCATAGAAAGGACGGGCAGGCCCTTCCCCACGCGCTGCTCGGCCTCGTCGTGCAAAGCTCTCAGCTCCTCGAACGCGGGCTTCGGATCGCCCGTCGACGGCCCCATTCCCATCAAGCCCTGAAGCTCGAGCAGGCCCGCCACCGTCTTGATCAGCTCGAGCGCCTGATCGGGTGACACCCCGGATTTTTGCGGTTCGCGCGCGATGTTCACCTCGACCAGCACCGATTGATGCGGCGCGTGGCGCGCGATCGCCTCAGCCAGGCGCGCCGAGTCGACGGTCTGGATCAGCGCAAATCGCCCGGCGGCTTGCTTGACCTTGTTGGTCTGGAGGTGCCCGATGAGGTGCCAGCGCGCACCTTCGATGACCTCCATCTTGGAGAGCGCCTCCTGGACGCGGTTCTCGCCGAGCACATGCAGGCCGGCGGCCAGCGCCTCGCGGCATACCTCGACTCCGAATCCTTTGGTCACCGCCACGATCGCCACCTCGTCGGGGTTGCGGCCGGCGGCGGCGATGCGCGCGCTGACTCGGGCCAGCCGCTCGAGAACCGTCGGCTCGCTCAACGCAGTGCGACTATGGCGCCGAAACGGGTGCCGTCCGGGGTGCGGCGGTGCGACGGGAGGAAATCGCTCTCCTTGGTACACAGGCCGATGACATAGATATGCGAGACGCCGGCTTCAGCGAGTTGGGCGCGGTTCGCCGCGGCCAGGTCGAGCACGAATCGATCACCCGAAGGCGCGACGAAACTCGCGTCGAACTGGGAGGCCACCTCGCCGCCGACCTCATAGCAGCGGCCGCAGATCCCTGGCCCGATGCCCGCCCGGATGTCCGCCGGGGCGGAGCCGTACTCGTCGCTCATGGCCTTCACGGCCTCCTTCGCGACGCCGGCTGCCGTGCCGCGCCAGCCGGCGTGGACGAGCCCCACGGCTCGATTCACCGGGTCCCACAGCACGATCGGATAGCAGTCGGCATACGTCAAGAACAGGGCTACGCCTTGGCGATTGGTGATCAGCCCGTCGACGCCTTGCACGACATCCCTGGGCTCATCCACACGCGCCACCGTCGAGCCGTGCACAGCGCCGGCCGCGGTGAGCACCAAGTCCCCGATTCCCAGCGCCCTTGCAAAGGCCCGGCGCGAGGCCAGCACCGGCACCGGGTCAGGAGCGTGGGTCAGGCCGACGGAGCCCAATGCGTTGGTGGAGAAGCCATGGGCGAACCCCGGGTCGTCGAGCTCCCGGATCCGCAGCACCAGGGGTGTGTGGATCAAGTCTTGAAGTCCCACCGCGTCGGAGAGCCGGTGAAGTCGCCGGCTTGAATGCCGAACGCCCACTCGGGGCGGATCCGGAAGCTTGTGTTCGTCGCCGGGTCGAGCAGCTCGATGCCGTAGCTCGTCGAGTACTTGGCATTCTCGAGCTCGAGCATCAACTCCAGCTCGTGCGGGGAGGTGATCTGCGTGGCCCTACCCTCGATCACCACCGGGTTGTCCGCGTCTTCGGTCGTGACGACGCAGCGCGGGTTGGCGGTGAGGTTTCTCGCTTTGCGCGACGGCTTGCTGCTGCTGAACCAGAACTCGCCTTCGTGCCACATCCCCCAGACCGGCATCGCATGCGGCCGGCCGTCGGGCCAGGTGCTGACCAGCCAGTAGTTGCGCGACGATTTCAGGCGCTCCTCCGCCCACGACCACGGCAGAAGGCCCGTGCCTTCGCCGGCCGGCAGCACTCCGTATCCGGGCATATGTGGACGCGCGCTCGTGACCATCTGTGAGATCAATCTACCGCGGGATAAAGAGCGGCTACGAACGCCGGGAGCTTAAGACCTGCTCGATCTCTTTTTTGACCTGCTGGAGGTCCATGAACTCCCGGTAGACCGAGGCGAACCGGATGTACGCGACCTCGTCCAGGTCTCGCAGGCGGTTCATGACCATCTCGCCGATCTCACCGCTGGGGATCTCCACGCGACCCGACCGCCGGAGTTCCGCCTCGATGTCATCGACGATCGCGCGCAGGCGCTCCGGCGAGATGTCGCGCTTCTCGGTGGCCTTCTTCAGGCCGGTGAACAGCTTTTGCGGATCGAAGTCCTCGCGCCGCCCGTCCTTCTTCGTGACGAAAAATGGGACCGTTTCGATCCTTTCGTACGTGGTGAATCGCTGCCCGCACTGCAGGCACTCACGCCTGCGCCGAATCGCCTCACCGACCTCCGAGTCGCGCGAGTCGACGACCTTCAGGTCGTGATGACCGCAGTACGGGCAGCGCATGCAAGCTCCTGGTTACATTCGGTTGCGGAGAAACGCCGGGATGTTGATGTCGCCGAGCTCTTCCGCGCCGAACTCGGGCCGCTCGATCGTACGACGCATCGTCTCCTGCTTGGCTTCGGACTGGGTCTTGCCGCCGAAGCCCGTGGCGATGACCGTGACCTTGATCTCGCCCTGCATGGTCTCGTCGCGGACCACGCCGAAGATGATGTTGGCGCTGGGGTCCGCCGCCGCGCGCACGATCTCGGCCGCCTTCTGCACCTCTTGCAGGGTGATGTCCTTCCCGGCGGTGATGTTGAAGAGGATGCCCTTGGCGCCGTCGATCGACGTCTCGAGCAGCGGGCTGGAGACCGCCTGCTTGGCGGCGTCCTCGGCGCGCGTGTCGCCGGCGCCGTGGCCGATGCCCATGAGGGCCTCTCCCGCGTTCTCCATGATCGCCTTCACGTCCGCGAAGTCGAGGTTGATGACGCCCGGCTGAGTGACCAGGTCGGAGATGCCCTGAACCCCCTGGCGCAGGACGTCGTCCGCCATCCGGAAGGCTTCTTCGAGCGTGGTCTTGGAGCTGGCCACCTGGGCCAGGCGATCGTTGGGCACGACGATCAAAGCGTCGACCTGGCTGCGGAGCGCCTTGATGCCCTCCTCGGCTGTGTCGTTGCGGATGCGACCTTCGAATGCGAAAGGCCGGGTGACCACGCCGATCGTCAGCGCGCCGGCCTCTTTGGCCAGCTCGGCCACGATCGCGGCCGACCCGGTGCCGGTGCCGCCACCCATGCCGCACGTGATGAACACCATGTCCGAGTCCTGCACAACCGCTGAAAGCTCGGTGCGGCTCTCGTCCGCGGCGTCGC
>DATMKM010000055.1:0-14031 GCA_035571315.1 Candidatus Acidiferrum sp. | reverse complement strand
GTGCTCACGGATAAAGAGGCGTACGGGCAGGGCCTCGCCGACAGCTTCACAGCCCGGTTCATCAACCTTGGAGGGACCGTCGTCGCACACATGGACCTCGATCCATCGAAGGCCATCGACGCCACCGCTTTCCTCCAGGCGGCCAAGAACGATGGCGCCCAGGGCGTGTACTACGGCGGCACCTCGGCGAACCACGCGTGCGTCCTGCGCAGCCAGCTGACGAGCGTGTTCGGGGCCGACTCGGCGGCGCCGCTTCTCGGGGGCGACGGAATCGCCCTTGATCCCGTATGCGTGAACGACGCCGGCGCGACCGCCGCCGGCATCTACGCGACCGTCCCCGCAGCCGACGCGGAGCAGATCGCCAGCGCGGCCCCCGTCATCAAGGCGTTCAGGTCGCAATTTGGGCGTCCCGAGGATTTCGGCCCGGGCACGATCGCGGCGTACGACGCGACCGGCGTCGTCTACGACGCTCTCGACCGGTCGATCAGGGCGTCGGCGGGAAACCTCCCGGCCCGCGACAGCGTCGTCGCGGAGCTTGCGGCGACCACTGCGTACAGCGGCGCGACCGGCGTGTTCGGCTTCGATGAGCAGGGCGACACCACGCTCCGGCTCGTGTCGATCTTCAGGCCGGCGGGCCCGGAGCTCGACGCGGGCTGGCAGTGGGTTGCCACCGTTGATTACAGCACCACACTCCCATATTGATATAAAGTCGCACCCACATCGAGAGGGGCGCGGCCGGGTTGGGCAATCTCGCGCTTGACTTGCGGGCTACCTCAAGTCCAAAGTTCTGACCGGAGTAGTGGTTCGGCCACCCCAATGTGGCCGCATTCGTCGCCGGCGCACTCTCGCCCCGACCAGGTCTTGAGTTGGGAAGAGGGCGGCGAATGAGGGGAGGCAGTAGGTCCACAGTCGCGCGGGCCTCCCCACAAACACAAAGGGGAAACATATGGTTCGAGCTCGAGGACTCGCAGTCCTCATCATCGCTACGTTCGTCGCATTCGCCTGCGGCGGCACCACCAGCAGCGGCTCCAAGGGAGAGATCGACATCGCGAGCGACCTCCCGACCTCCGGTGCCGACGCGTCCAGCGGTCTACCCACCCAGGAGGGTGCCAATTTCGCGGTGACAAGAGCGGGCACCGTCCGCGGCTACACGCTGAAGTTCGTACCCTTTGACGACTCCGTCAACGGCGTGCACGACCCGGCTCACGGCGTGCAGAACGTCCAGGCGATGATCTCCAACAACCTCATCCTCGGCATGGTCGGCCCGTTCAACTCCAACGTGGCCAAAGCCGAGATCCCGGTCGCGAACGCGGCGCCGCTCGCGATGATGAGCCCGTCGAACACCAACGAATGCTTGACGGTCACCTACTCCTACTGCCAGTCGGCTGACGGGTTCACGGCGGAGAGCCTTCGCCCGAGCGGGAGCAACAACTACTTCCGCGTGGCCGCCCCGGACACCTTCCAGGGCCCGGCCATGGCCGACTTCGCCCTCAAGGCGGCACCCGCGGGTCTCGGCATCACCAAGATCGCCGTTTGGGATGACGAAGAGACATTCGGTCAGGGTGTTGCCAACAACTTCGCGAAGGAATTCACCGCCAAGGGTGGCACCGTGGTCGACCGCAAGAGCTACGACCCCAAGGCCAAGAGCGACTTCCACGACTTCCTGGCCTCTGCCAAAGCCAACGGGGCGCAGGGAATCTACGTCGGCGGCACCTCGGCCACCGGCGCGTGCAAGGCCCGCGGCCAGATGGCAGGGCTCTTCAACCCCGACATCTACTACCTCGGACCGGACGGGATCGGTGACGCACAGTGCCTGACCGACTCAGGTTCGATGGCCACCAGCAACATGTACGCGACCCAGGGCGTGGCGGACGCCACCCAGAACCCGACCGCGGCCACCATCGTCGCGGCCTACAAGGCGGCCTACCCGGGCGCCAGCAACATCGGCGCCTACACGTTCGCGGGCTACGACTGCGCCGCGATCCTCATCGACGCCATCGGCCGGGCGATCGACGCGAACGGGGGCAAGACTCCGACACGCGCACAGGTCATCACAGCCCTCGGCCAGACCAAGAACTTCCAGGGCCTGACCGGCGTCATCACGCTCAACACCGCCGGCGACCAGACCACACCGACGCTGCAGTTCCAGCAGGTGCAGAACGGCGCGTGGGTTTTCAAGAGCCAGTTCGCAGTTGGGGGAACTACTTCTTAGCCCCTATCACCTCGTAGCGGTTTAAATAGGAGGGGGCGGCGACGCCCCCTCCTTTATCATCGGGAGACCTTGGGAGGGGGGAGGCCTTGATCGGAGCCCTGGCCCGGATGCCGTCGACGTTACGGACGTTAGGTAGTTCCCAAGTTTCCAACCTCATCGGCCTGCTGATCGTGGCCGCCGCGCTCGCGCTGACCCTGCAGCACGTGCTCCAGCACAGCGCGTCCCTGTTCTTCCAGATCCTCATCATCGGGATCGCCGACGGCTCGATCTATGCCCTGATCGCACTCGGCTACACGATGGTCTACGGCATCATCGAGCTGATCAACTTCGCCCACGGCGACGTTTTCACGCTCGGGGGTTACTTCTCCCTCGCCCTGTTTCCCATTTTCGGGATTGCCGAAGGCAAGGCCGGCTTCGGATACGTGATCCCGCTCCTCATCGTGGCTCTGATCACCATGTTGCTCTGCGGTTTGGTCAACATCACCATCGAACGAGTCGCCTACCGGCCTCTGCGCAACGCCCCGCGCCTTGCTCCACTGATCACGGCGATCGGCATGTCCTCGGTCCTCGAGGGGGCCATGTACCTCTGGCGCGGACCGTTCAGCCTGCACTACCCGGATCTGCTGCCGCTGACACGCTTCAACATCGGTCCGGTCAACATCGGGGTCAAGGACCTGATCGTGATCGCGTTCGCCGTCATTCTCGTCGTCGTGTTCACGCTCTTCATCAACCTCAGCAAGCTGGGCAAGGCGATGCGGGCGACGGCCCAGGACCGCGACGCGGCTCAGCTGATGGGGATCGACATCAACCGCACGATCTCGGCCACGTTTTTTATCGGGGCCGCTCTCGCCGGGGCCGGGGGGATCACGTGGGGCCTCTACATCAGCAGCGTTGATCCGTTCCTCGGCTTCATCACGGGGCTGATCGCCTTCACCGCGGCGGTCTTCGGCGGCATCGGCAACATCCCAGGCGCGGCGCTCGGCGGCCTCCTGATCGGGCTGATCCGAGCCTTCTCCGATTCCTACTTCGACTCGTCCTGGACCGAGGTCCTCATCTTCGGGATCCTGATCGCCACCCTGGTCTTCAGGCCGACCGGCCTATTGGGCATGCGAGTACCGGAAAAGTGATCAGGGCTCGGCAGTTTCTTCGCGAGAATGCCCGGAACCCGAACGCGATCGCCTACGCGGTGATGGGTGTCGGCGCCCTCGCCTTCCCAGCCGTCATCCAGTTCGCGAACAACGGAAATGGGGACTATCTGGTCAGCCTCGCCGCAGACTCCGGCGTTTACGTCCTCCTGGCGATCGGTCTCAACGTGGTGGTCGGCTTCGCGGGGCTGCTGGACCTCGGTTATGCCGCCTTCTTCGCGATCGGCTCGTACACGTACGGCATGCTCGCCTCCGAGCAGCTCATCAGCTCGCCGATTCATCACGCGGTCCACATCCCCTTCTGGATCGCGCTGTTGATCGGCATGTTCGTCGCCGCCGGCGCCGGCGCGCTCCTGGGGGCACCAACGCTGCGCCTGCGGGGTGACTACCTCGCCATCGTCACCCTTGGATTCGGCGAGATCGTGCCCGTGTTCTTCCGCAACATGAGAGCCTGGACCAGCGGTGTGAACGGGATCAGCGCCCTGGACGTTCCCACGCTGCCGTTCTGGATCACTGGTCCGTGGGCCAACGCGCAGCTGGGCATCGAGCACAACTTCCGTTTCGTTTCGTTCAACCCCACCGCGTGGTACGTGCTGGTCGTCATCCTGATCTCCCTCTCGGTGATCGGGGTGAACAACCTGTACCGCTCACGGCTCGGGCGCGCCTGGATGGCGGTACGAGAGGACGAGACCGCAGCCGCCGCGATGGGGGTCAACACCGTCAACACCAAGCTCCTCGCCTTTGCCATCGGAGCGTCCTTCAGCGGGTTCGCCGGAGCGTTCTACGGCGCCAAGCTGTCACTGGTAAGCCCGGACAGCTTCGGCTTCATAGTCTCCATCACCATCCTTTCGATGGTGGTGCTGGGAGGCATGGGCAACATCCCCGGCGCGATGATCGGCGCCCTGCTCCTCTACAGCATCCTCTATTACTTCCTGCCCGCCGCTCCCGCTCAGGCTTCAGCGCTGGCGCACAGCGTTGGGATGGACTGGCTGAACCAGTCGTCGCCCAACGGATGGCCGGGGATCTCCGAATTCATCCACCGGCTGCAGTTCATCATGTTCGGCCTGATCCTGGTCGGCATCATGCTGCTGCGCCCTCAGGGTCTTCTGCCCAGCCGGCTGCGCGCGCAGGAGCTGAAACGTGGCGTGCACGACGAATCGGCCGTAGTGACCGCATGAGCGCGCAGGTCGAGCCGCCGATCCTCTCGCTGCAGGGCGTAATCAAGCGCTTCGGCGGCCTGACCGCCGTCGACCAGGTGAGCTTCGACGTCCCGAAGGGCCAGGTGTTCGCCCTCATCGGACCAAACGGCGCAGGCAAGACGACGTTGTTCAACTGCATCACCGGAATGCACATCCCAACGGCGGGCAGGGTCGTGTTCGAAAACCGCGATATCGCGGGCACGAAGCCATACCGGACCGCTCAGCTGGGCATCGCCCGCACCTTCCAGAACATCCGCCTGTTCGAGTACATGAGCGCCCTCGACAACGTCAAGGTGGGCGAGCACGTCCGGATGAAGGCGAAGCTTTGGGACGCGATCTTCCGCACCCCGTTTGCGCGCCGCGAGGAGCGGGAGGTCTCCGAGCGGGCGATGGAGTACCTCCGTTTCGTCGGCATCGAGCGCCACGCGGACAACTACGCGCGCAACCTGGCTTACGGACAGCAACGCAGGCTCGAGATCGCTCGGGCGCTGGCGACGGAGCCGCACCTGTTACTTCTCGACGAGCCCGCGGCCGGCTTCACCCCGCAGGAGAAAGTCGAGCTGATGGCGCTGGTTGACAAGATCATCTCGAGGGGCATCACGGTCTTTTTGATCGAGCACGACATGAAGGTCGTGATGGAGGTCTCGCAGCGCATCGTCGTGCTCGACCACGGCGAGAAGATCGCCGAGGGCCCGCCCACCGAGGTGCGCAACAACCCGCGCGTGATCGAGGCCTACCTGGGCAAGAGCGCATAGATGGCGCTCCTCGAGATTTCGGGAATCGACGTCTTCTACGGTCGCGTCCAGGCCGTGCGTGGCGCTTCGCTGGAGGTGGACACCGGGGAGGTCGTGGCGCTCATCGGCTCCAACGGCGCGGGCAAGACCACGACCCTGCGCACCATCTCGGGGCTGATTCACCCGAGCGCGGGCACGATCAAGTTCGCCGGCAAGGACATCACCCACACCGAGCCGCAGAAGATCGTCAACCTCGGCATCTGCCAGTCGCCGGAGGGCCGGCGCCTGTTCGCCCGGATGTCGGTGCTCGACAACCTGAGAATGGGCGCCTACACGCGCAAGAACGCGCTCGAGATCAAAAAGGACATGGACCGCGTGTTTGAGCTCTTTCCGCGCTTGAAGGAGCGCTCGAACCAGATTGCCGGAACTCTGTCAGGCGGCGAGCAGCAGATGTGCGCGATGGGCCGGGCGCTCATGTCGTCGCCCAAGCTGTTGATGCTCGACGAGCCGTCGCTCGGCCTGGCGCCGATCCTGGTCGAGACGATCTTCGACATCGTGCGCGAGATCAACTCCCGCGGCATCCCCGTCCTGCTGGTCGAGCAGAACGCCCACAAGGCGCTGGAGGTGGCGCACCGCGGCTACGTCCTCGAGACCGGCGTCATCGTGAAGACAGGCACCGGCAAAGAGCTGCTCGAATCGGATGACGTCCAGAAAGCCTATCTAGGTATGTAGCCTTGGTCGCTACCGACCGGGTTGGTAGCTCGACACGAAGAGATAAACCAACACAACTGCGAACGCGCCGTATTCCAGCACCACGTTGCGGGTGAAGCTCTCCTCGACCGTGTGGCGGACCAGGCCTCGGTTGATGTACCAGGCGAAGAGCAGCATCACCGCAAACGTGCCCTCGTTCACCACCAGGTAGATGGAGAGCGTGGTGATGGCCCAGGCCAGGAAGGTGACGACCTGGCCGACGAACAAAGCAAAGATGAACGCACGCCGCGGGTGGATGGCCGACCCGTTGATCCGGAAGCTGCGATACGACGCGAGGAAGGTGATGGCGAAGATCCAGAACAGCTGGAGGATCGCGTTGAAATGCAGAGAAACGATGACGAGGTACGCCCCGGCGAGGGCCAGGATGAGGATCGTCTCCTGGAGCACGACGTGGCCGCGTTTCTCCTCGTCGCGCAGCCGGAGGTAATCCAGGCGCGCGGCCAGGACGAAGCCCACGCCGAAGACGCCGGTCAGCACCAGGTACTTCCACAGCTCGGGCACGAGCAGCGAAAGGCCCGCCAGCGTGATCGCGCCCAGCGCCACCGGGATGTAGTGCTCGATCCGGGGGAACTCCTCCATCCCGCGCAGGTACCCAAGCAGCGCGGGCGCTGCGACCACGACCATGCCGAGGCTGAGCGCCCAGACCTGGCCCTGGCCGAGCAGCTCGGACTTGAAGCCGAGCGCGATCGCGACCAGCACCACGCCCGTGAAGAACAGGAAGCTGCGGTCGCGCTCCGAGCGGCTCGCCGTCGGGGAGGGGGCCAGCCTCTCAGCCGGGATCGGGGGGTTCTTCATTCGACCGGTGAGAGTCTACGTCCCGGCGCGACCGTAACGGTCCTCCAGCCGCACCACGTCGTCCAACTCAGGCGTCGACACCTCGAAGATGTCCGTGTCGTCCACGGCGGTCATCCGGTGCCGAGTCCCTGGAGCGATGTGCAGCGTGTCGCCTTCGGTCATCCGGTGTTTGTTGAGCGCGCCATCCGGGCCACCCAGCTCGATGTCGATCGCGCCGGTGACCACATAGAGGAACTCGTCCTTGCGGTCGTGGTACTGGAGCGACAGGGCCTCGCCCTTGTTGATGTGCAGGACCTTGCCCGCATAGCGGTCGGTGACCCCCCAGCGCAGCTCGTGACCCCACGGCTTATCCACTCTCGCCGCGTCCGCCCGGCCGAACTCAGGACGCATGCTGTCGGATGCCTACGATGTCCTCCAGCGCCGCCAGCCGCGCCTCGACCGCGGCGCTGTCCGCCGCCTCGGCATAAATCCTGATCAGCGGCTCGGTGCCGCTCGCGCGAAGCAGCACCCAGCTGCCGTCCTCGAGGTAGAACTTGAAGCCGTCGTCGGAGCGGATGCGCTGCACGTGGACCCCAGCGACCTCCTGTGGTTCGTTCTTCTCGAGCGTGTCGAGAATCCGCTGGCGGTCCGTGTCGTACGTCTCGCGCGCCAGGTGGATGTCATGGCGTGCGTACGCATGAGGTCCGACGCGACGCTCGAGGTCGGCGAGGATCGCGGACAGCGGCTTATCCGCTTTCACGATCATGTCCGCGAACAGGAGGCCGACCAGGATCCCATCGCGCTCGGGGATGTGGCCTCGGACGCCGAAGCCGCCGGACTCCTCGCCGCCCAGCACCGCGTCCGTCTCCATCATCTTCGGAGCTACGTACTTGAACCCGACGGGCACCTCGAACACCTTGGCGCCGAAGTCCGCGCCGAGCTTGTCGACCATGGCGGTCATGTTCACGGTCTTGATCACCGGGCCCCGCATCCCGCGGACCTCGAAGAGGTAGAGCATCAGCAGCGCGAAGACTTGCAGCTGGTTGATGAACGTACCGGTCTCGTCGATGATCCCCACGCGGTCGGCGTCGCCGTCCGTGCAGATGCACAGGTCGTGCCCGCCGACCTTCATGAAGGCGAGCGCCGAGTCGATGTTGGGCCGGATCGGCTCGGGGCTGATTCCGCCAAACAGTGGGTTCCGCTGGTTGTGCAGCTCGGTCACGTTCGTGCGCCCGCTGCCGATCAGCTCCCCGATGTACCCATAGCCCGAGCCGTACATGCACTCGTGGACGACGCGGAGCCCCGCGTCCCGGATCGCGTCGACGTCGACCATGCGGGCGATCTGCGCGTAGTACGGCTGGCGCGGGTCGATGGTCGACACCAGCTCGCGCGCCGCGCGATGGTCGATCGGCGGCACAGCGGACAAAGCGTTGATGCGGCTCTCCAGGTCGGCGATCACCTCGGTCGGCGCGGAGCTGCCGGTCTCCGGCTTGTACTTGATCCCGTTGAACTGGTACGGGTTGTGGCTCGCGGTCACCACCGCCGCGCCGGTGGCCTTGCGATCGATCACCGTCCACGAGGCGACCTGCGTCGGCGAGGGACGGTCGAAGATCAACGTCCGCACGCCGTTGGTCGCGAATATCTCGGCGACGGTCCGCGCGAAATCCTCGGAGGCGAAGCGGCAGTCGTAACCGACCACGGCCAGCGGGTCCGCCGAGCGGGACTTCATGTACTCGGCCGTACCCTGGGCGACGCGGCGCACGTTTTCGTACGTGAAGTCGTCGGCAATCACCCCCCGCCAACCGTCTGTTCCGAACTTGATCTGGGTCGTCATCAGGGGCTAAAGGTAACGGGTCTTGCGCGCACGCCTGAGCGCCTCGACCACCTTCCGAACGTCCTGCGCGCGGGAGCGCGGCACCACCAGCAGCGCGTCTTCCGAATCGATGATGATCATGTCCTCGAGGCCGATCGCGGCCACCAGGCGCCTGTCCCCAAGGATGAGGCTGCCTTTCGTGTCGACCAGGATGGTCTCCCCCTGGACCGAGTTGCCTCGATCATCCGCCCGCACCCGGTCTCCCAGCTCGGACCAGTTGCCGATGTCGGCCCAATCGAAATCGGCCGGCACGAGCAACAGCCGGTCGGTCTTCTCCATCACGCTGCGGTCGACCACCTCAACCGGCAGGCGGCCGTAGAGGCGCGCGGCGCCCGACTCGTCGCCGGAGTTCTGGGCCGCGACCACCTTGCGCAGCCCGGCGAGATGCCGTGGAGCGTGGCGCGCGAGCTCCTCGAGGAACACTTCGACCCGCCAGCTGAACCAGGCCAGGTTCCAGTAGTAGCCGCCCGCGCGCATGTACCGCTTCGCCTCGGCCAGGTCCGGCTTCTCGATGAAGCGCTTCACGCGAAGGGCGCCGTCGGTCATGCGGCCCGGCGCGTGTATGTAGCCGAGACCGGTCGATGGAAAGGTCGGCTTCAGGCCCACGGTTACGAGCGAGGCCTTCGAGTCAGCCTCGCGAACGGCGGTCCGCGCAGCCCTGGCGATCTTGGCCGCGCCGCGCACCACGTGGTCCGCCGGCAGCATGAGCATCACGATGTCCGGATCGCGCTCGCGCAGCAGCAGCGAAGCGAGGCCATAGGCGTTCGTCGTGCCACGCGCCTGCGGTTCGAGGATGAGATGAGAGCGATCGAGCTCTGGGAGGACGGCTTCGATGATCGGGCGCTGCCTGAGCTCGGTGAGGACGAACACCTCGTCGGCGAGCGCGGTGGCCCGGTCGTAGGTCGCGCGCAGCAAGGGCTCGCCATGAGCGCCCAGCGGCAGCACGTGCTTGGGTGTCGAGCTGCGCGAGCGCGGCCACAGTCGCGTGCCCGCTCCACCCGCCGGGATCACGGCGACGGTGCGTGTCAAGCGCGGTGCGCGGCGAGCTCTTCAGCCAGGTCTTTGGCCCGCGCTGTCGACTCCCACGGGGCGTCGATGTCCGTGCGGCCAAAATGGCCGTAGACCGCTGTCTGGCGGAAGAGAGGCCGGCGTAAGTTGAGCTCCTTGATGATCCCGAGCGGGCTCAGGTCGAAGAGCTTGCTCACCGCGCTCGAGATCGCCGAGTCCCGCACCTTCCCGGTGCCGAACGTGTCGATGCGAATCGCGACGGGCTTTGTGACTCCGATCGCGTAGGAGATCTGCACCTCGCAGCGCGACGCCAGCCCGGCGGCGACGACGTTCTTGGCAACGTGGCGCGCGCCGTACGCTCCCGCGCGGTCCACCTTTGTCGGGTCCTTGCCGGAGAAGCAGCCGCCTCCGTGGCGAGCGTAACCGCCGTAGGTGTCGACCATGATCTTGCGACCGGTCAGTCCCGCGTCCGCGACAGGCCCGCCGACCACGAAGCGGCCTGTGGGGTTGATAAACGTTCGAATGCCATCGCCCCGAAGCTCAGCCGGGATGACGGCGTCGATGACGTGCTCGGTGATGTCGGCCCGCAGCTGCTCGGTGCCGATCTCGTCGTGGTGCTGCGTCGAAAGCACGACGCTGTCCACGCCGGCGGGCCGGCCATCTTCTCCGTAACGGATGGTGACCTGGACCTTGCCGTCCGGCCTGAGGTAGGTCAGCGTCTTGTTGCGGCGCACGTCGGCCAGCCGGCGCGCGAGCCGGTGGGCGAGCGTGATCGGAAGGGGCATCAGCTCAGGGGTTTCGTCGCACGCGAAGCCGAACATCATCCCGGAGTCGCCGGCGCCCCCGACGTCCACGCCCTGCGCGATGTCGGGCGACTGTTCGTCGATGCTGGTGACGACACCACAGGTCTCGGCGTCAAAGCCGTACTTGGCACGCGTGTAGCCGACTTCGCGAACCGTCTGCCGGATGATGCGAGGGATGTCGACATAGCAGTCCGTCGTGATCTCGCCGACCACGATGACCAGTCCAGTGGTGACGATTGCCTCGCAGGCGACACGGGCCAGCGGGTCTTTGGAGAGGATCGCGTCGAGGATGGCATCCGAGATCTGGTCGGCGAGCTTGTCCGGGTGGCCTTCCGTCACCGACTCGGACGTGAACAGGGTCGATTCCGCCATGGCAACAAAGTCCTCCATTGAATCTCCCGCGCCGGCAAGGAAAATCCCCAAGCGCCAGGTTCTTACCTCTGGGACTGGCGCATCCTACTGCAATTCCATGTAGTGGATCCCCGAGTGGCGGAACAGTTTCGAGCCGCGCTTGGACAGGAGCGCGGCGGTGGCGACGCGCGAGGACTCCATGACCGCGTCGAGGCGATCACGCTTCATGTCCCAGGTCGCCGTCGTCGAGGTGACCGGGCATAGGACAACGATCCGGGAGCGCCCGCGCAGCTTCTCGTAGTCGCTAAGCATCTGATGGTGCAGCGACAGCTGCAGGGTCCGCGCGATGAGTTCAGGAAGGCTTTTCGGCACCACGGCGTACTCACCGCCGCCCATGAGGCTGATCGCGAGGATCTCCTTCGCACCGTCGTCCACGGCGATGTTCAAAGGCGTGTTGTCGACGACCCCACCGTCGAAGTGCTCGCGGTCCCCGATCCGGACCGTCGGGAACAGGCCCGGGATGGCGGTGGAGGCGAGCAGCGCCGGAGTCAGCTCCCCCGCGCGAAACACCGCGGGCTTGCCGGCGTTGAGATCGGTGGCCACCACCGCCAGCGGTACGCGCAGCTGCTCGAAGGTCGTGATCCCGGTCAGGGCCTGTGCCCTTTCGATGAGGCGGCGGATGTTCTGCTGGGGAAAGGCGCTCACCTGGTCGTGCTTCAGGCCAGAGAGGATCATGCCGAGCGGATGGGCGCGGAAGACGTCGATCGCCTGCCGCGACACCCACACCTCGCGCAGCATCATCGTGCCGGCGAGCGATGGATAGGCGGCGATCGCGCTGCCGTTGAGGGCTCCCACGCTGGTGCCCACGATCGAGCTCGGCGGGTCCACGCCCGCCTCGAACAGGGCCTGAAGCACCCCGACCTGCGCGGCGCCTCGCGCGCCGCCTCCGCCCAGCACCCAGGTGCGCCGAGCGGGCCCGAACGTGGCCTAGGTCCCTTCTTCCCAGGACGACAAGTAGTGCTGCTGCTCTTTCGTCAGGGTGTCGATCTGGATCCCCATCGCGTGAAGCTTCAGCCGCGCCACCTCGGCGTCGATGTCGTCCGGCACGTCGTATACCTTGCGCTCGAGCGTTTTGGCGTGCTTGGCCAGGTATTCCGCGCACAACGCCTGGTTGGCGAAGCTCATGTCCATCACCGCGGCGGGGTGCCCTTCGGCGGCGGCGAGGTTGATGAGGCGCCCCTCGGCCAGCACGTGCAGCCGGCGGCCGTCTCCCATCTTGTATTCCTGCACCGACGGCCTCACCTGGCGCACACCGGTCGCCAGCTGGTCCAGCGCCTTCAGGTTGATCTCCGAATTGAAATGCCCGGAGTTGGCGAGGATCGCTCCGTCCTTCATCGCCTCGAAGTGCTGGCGGTCGAGCACGTTCACATCTCCCGTGACCGTGACGAAGATGTCGCCGTCGCGGGCAGCCTCGTCCATCTTCATGACTCGAAAGCCGTCCATCGCCGCCTCCAGCGCCTTGACCGAATCGACCTCGGTGATGACCACGTCGGCGCCGTGTCCCTTGGCGCGTGAAGCCAGCCCGCGGCCGACCCAGCCGTACCCGGCGATCACGAAAGTCTTCCCGGCCAGCAGCACGTTGGTGGCCCGGATGATCCCGTCGATGGTGGATTGGCCGGTCCCGTAGCGGTTGTCGAACATGTGCTTCGTGTCGGCCTCGTTGACGGCGACGATCGGATACCGCAGCACACCTTTTTCCGCCATCGCGCGCAGCCTCACGACTCCGGTGGTGGTCTCTTCGGTGCCACCGATGACTTCGGGCAGCTGGTGCTGTCGCGACTTGTGCAGCACCGACACCAGGTCCGCGCCGTCGTCCATCGTGAACGACGGGTGATGGTCGAGAGCCGCCTCGATGTGCTCGTAGTAGGTGTCGTTGTCCTCGCCCCGAATCGCGTACGTCTTGATCGCGTGCTGCGCCGAAAGGGCGGCCGCCACGGCGTCGTTGGTGGAAAGCGGGTTGGAGGCGCACAGCGCGACGTCGGCGCCGCCGGCTTTGAGCGCCAGCATCAGGTTGGCGGTCTCGCTGGTCACGTGGAGGCACGCGGCGAGCTTCAGCCCTTTAAGCGGAAGCTCCTTCGCGAAGCGCGCCCGGATGAGGGTGAGGACAGGCATCTCGCGTGCCGCCCAATCGATCAGGTCCTGACCCTGCGCCGCAAGGTCCAGGTCTTTGACGTCGCCGCCTTTGGTGCTGACTTTCAAGTCTCTCGTCATCTCCTAATACACGATCTCGCTGACCACTTCGACGCCGTCGAGGAGCTTTCGCCCGTCCAGAGCCTTGAGCTCGATGAGGACCTGCACGCCGATCACCTCGCCGCCAAGCTTGCGAATCAATCGGACCGCGGCGGCCGCCGTGCCGCCCGTCGCCAGTACATCATCGACGATCAGCACCTTCTGACCGGGCTGCACCGCGTCCGAGTGCACCTGGAGCTCGTTGGCGCCGTATTCGAGCTGGTAGGCGTCGCTGATGGTTGTCCAGGGCAATTTGCCGGTCTTGCGAATCGGGACGAAGCCGGCGTTGAGCTTGACCGCGATCGCGGCGCCAGGGATGAAACCGCGAGCCTCGATGGCAGCCACCAGGTCGGGCGGCGCGGCGGTCCAGCGCTGCGACATCATGTTGACAACCTCGCGGAAGAGCTCCTGGCGACCCAAGAGCGGCGTGATGTCGCGAAAGATGATTCCCGGCTGCGGAAAGTCGGGGACGTCGCGGACGTACTGCTTCAGCTCCTCAGGTGTCGTCATACGACCGATCGGAAGTATTCCAGCGTCAGGGATAGACCGTCTTCGAGCGCGACGGTGGGTTCCCAGCCGAGCAGCGTGCGGGCGTGCGTGATGTCCGGGCGGCGCTGCTTCGGGTCGTCGACGGGCAGCTCTTGGTGGACGATCTCGCTTTTGGAGCCGGCGAGGCGCACTATCGTCTGCGCCAGTTCGAGCACAGTCACCTCGCTTGGATTGCCGAGGTTGACGGGCATCTCATCGCCGCGCTGGAGCACCGCGAGAATGCCTCGCACCAGGTCGGACACGTATTGCAGACTGCGCGTTTGAGAACCGTCGCCGTACACCGTGAGCGGTTCTCCCCTGATCGCCTGCGCCATGAAGTTGGG
>DATMKM010000054.1:0-4823 GCA_035571315.1 Candidatus Acidiferrum sp. | reverse complement strand
TGCTCATCGAAGCCGAACACGCCGGTCGCGCCGCTGTACGCCGTGGTCGCCGCGAGCTCCGCGACGACGCTGTCGCGGGCCGGGAGGTTTCCCGCCGACGCCCTGATCGACCGGTCGAGAGCGTCGTAGACGACGCCGGTCGCGTCGTACGCCGCGATGGTGCCCGGGCCGAAATCCTCGGGACGCCCAAATTGCGACCTGAACGCCTTGATGACGGGGGCCGCGCTGGCGATCTGGTCCGCGTCGGCTGCGGGGACGGTCGCATAGATGCCGGCGGCGGTCGCGCCGGCGTCGTTGACGCATGCGGGATCAAGGGCGATTCCATCGCCCCCGAGAAGTGGGGCCGCCGAGTCGGCCCCGAACACGCTCGTCATCTGGCTGCGCAGGACGCACGCGTGGTTCGCCGAGGTGCCGCCGTAGTACACGCTCTGGGCGCCAGCGTTCTTGGCCGCCTGGAGGAAAGCGGTGGCGTCGATGGCCTTCGATGGATCGAGGTCCATGCGTGCGACGACGGTCCCTCCAAGGTTGATGAACCGGGCTGTGAAGCTGTCGGCGAGGCCCTGCCCGTACGCCTCTTTATCCGTGAGCACCGCCACCCTCTCCAGGTGCAGCTGCTTGGTGGCGTAGTCAGCGGCGGCCGGTCCCTGGAGCTCGTCGGTGGTCGAAAGGCGGAAGAAGTTGTTGACTCCCGTGGGCCGGAGCGCGGCCGGAGACGGGAGGCCGGCGGCAGAGCACGTGATGGGCGTGCGCGCCGGGTTCAGGGCTGCGGGCAGGAAGGGCTCTTTGGTCAAGCAGCGGCTGCTCGTGCCCGGACTGACCAGCGCGATGTGCGCGCGGTTGGCGACCGGAATCTGGGCGCGGGCGACATTCGAGTCGAACGGGCCGACGATGGCGAGGACCCGAGGCTGCGCGATCAGTGAATCTAGATTCTGGAGACTCCGCGCGATATCGCTCGACCCGGTGCCAGGGTCATCCCGCGCGTCGATAGTGATGGTGAACCCGTCCAGGATCGGGTGACGCTGCACGAAAAAGCGGACGCCGTTGAGCGTGGACGTCCCGGCGCGACCTTCGACCCCGGTGAGCGGGAGGTCCACGCCGATCGTGATCGTCTTGTTCGGAGTCGCGGCGGCGCTGGCGCCGGAGCAGGCCGGCAAGGCGAGCAACAGCGCGCCGCAGGCGATTGCGAAAGCCCTGAGCAGAGGCCGCACCGGGTGATTGTCACCGGAGGCGGTGCTCTATCGCATTCTCGACCCTCTTATACTCGTAGTCCTTTCCCAGCCGGGCAATGCACCATGCCGCCCGGCCCAGTTCCTTCAGGAGCGCCCCTATTTGAAGACCGAAACCGGTGAGCACCTAAAGCCGCGCTCGCAGTATGCGGACGAGGCCGTCCAGCTGGCGATTGCCGGCAAGTGGGATGAAGCCGTCAAGCTGAACAAGAACATCGTCGAGAACTTCGGCGCCGACGAGGAAACGCAAAACCGCCTCGGCAAGGCGCTCTCGGAGCTCGGCAAGTTGAAGGACGCGAAGCCCGCCTACGAGGCCGCGCTCAAGCTCAACCCGATGAACTCGATCGCGAAGAAAAATGCGGCGCGCATCAACACGCTGCTCCACCAGAAGGAAGGCCTCAAGGTCGGAGGCACTCGTGTCGACCTGAACCTCTTCGTCGAAGAGATGGGCAAGACGATCATTACCGCGCTCGAGGGCGCCTCCCCCGACATCTGCTCCAAGGTGGCGGCCGGGGACGTCGCCGAGTTGAAAGTCGACGACGACGGCATCGTGGCCGAGACTTCGCGCGGCGTCAAGTTGGGCACCCTGGAAGCCAAGTTGGCCCGCCGCCTGATCAAGTTCATGCGCGGCGGCAACCGTTATCAGGGTGGTGTCACGGCGTGCGACGGCAGCACCGTGAAGCTGATCGTGCGCGAGACTTACCAGGATCCGAAGTTCGCGGGCAAACCGAGCTTTCCGATGCGGCGTAAGCGCGAGGTCGAGTTCCGGCCTTACACCAAGGAGAGCCTGCTGTCTCGTGACGTCGAGGTCTTTGCCGGCGAGGACGACGACGAGGAGCCACTGGTCGAGGCGGTGGTCACCGATGACCTCGAGGAGGGCATGCACGCCGTCGAGGACGACGCCGAGCCGGTCGACTTCAGCGAAGATGCGGATGCCGACGGCGATGACGAAGACGAAGATGACAGCTAGCGAATCTCAGGTGGCCGCGGCCCGGAGGTCTCTTCACCGGCGGTAGTCGCGAGTCAGAGGTAGTTCCCCTGGGCGGTGTCCCAGGATTTCGCGACCGCTTGCCGGACGAGGCCGAGGTGCTGCGTGAGGCGCAGGAATCGGTCCTCGCGGAGATGCGGCGCTGGGGCTATCGCCACGTGATCACGCCGATGATCGAGAGCACGGAGGTGCTCGAGCGCGGCATCAGCGCCGAGCAGCGCCGCCGCCTTTTCAAATTCGCGGACGCGCGCGGAGAGGTGATCGGGCTGGTGGGCGAGCGCACCGTGCCGGTGGCCAGGCTGGTCGCGGGCAAGCTCAAGGGCTCGCCGTTGCCCCTGCGGCTTTGCTACGCGGGCGCGGTGCTCTCGACCGACGAGGGCAGGTTCCACCAGCGTCGCGAGACATACCAGGTGGGAGCTGAGCTCGTCGGCGCCCCCGGCACCGTGGCGGACGCCGAGGTGATCGCACTCGCGGCCCGGTGCCTGCAGGCAAGCGGCGTTCGGCGCTTCCAGGTCGATGTCGGCCACGCCGAGTTCTTCCACGGAATCATGGATGCGGTCAAGCTGCCCGACGGCGTCAAAGCCGCCGTCCGCGTCGCACTGGCAGCTAGAGATTTCGTGGCGCTCGAAGCGCTGCTCGAGAAGACGCCTTTGCGTACCGCGGAGCACGAGCTCCTGCTGAAGTTTCCCGCCCTGCGCGGCGGGTCCGAGATCCTCGACGCCGCGGGGGGACTGGTGCGCAATCGCCGGTCTGAGCGCGCGCTCGCTGAGCTCGCCGAGGTGCAGGAGCTGCTGGTCGCGCACGGCCTTGGCGACGTCGTGAGCCTCGATCTCGGAGCGATACGCGACTTCGATTACTACACGGGGATCATCTTCGAGGGATACGGGCCCGACGTCGGACGGCCGGTCGCACAGGGCGGCCGCTACGACGGCCTGCTCGCGCGCTTTGGCCGGCCGGCCCCCGCGACCGGCTTCGTCGTTCAGCTCGACCTCGTCTGGGAGATGCTGACACGAGCAGCCCGGCCTCCGGCGCTGCCCCGGATCGACGCCGCCGTGGCGTGGAGCGGCTCGGGTTTGAAGACTGCGCTCCGGCTTGGCTCGACGCTGCGCCTCTTCGGCATGCGCGCGGTCGTCGACACCCAGGCGCGAGACCAGGCGGCTTCGAAAGCCTGGTGGCGCACCGTCGGCGCCGTCAACCTCATTCACTGCAGGAACGAGTCAAACGTGTCCTGGACAGCGCGCGGACACAGCACGCGCCGGCTGCCCCCAGAACAGGTGGCAGGGCGCCTGGCCGGAGGGCTGGCGTGAGACCGCGGAAGGCGGCGGCCAGGAAGGTCTCGATCGCGGTGCCGACCGGCGCGTTGATGCCGGGCGCGCTGCGCCTTTTGGCAAGGGCGGGGGTGGCCCGCCTTGGCGCCGAGGAGCTTGGCCGCCAGCTGATGGTCGATCGCTCGGGCGTCCGCGTGATCCTCGTGCGGCCGGCGGACGTCCCCGCTTACGTCGACTTTGGGGCGGCCGACCTCGGGATCGTCGGCAAGGACATCCTCTGGGAGACGCCGGGCGCGCATTACGAGCTGGTGGACCTCAAGTTCGGCGGCTGCCGGCTGGTGCTCGCGGTGCCGCTCGCTTCCAGGCTCAACGGTCCCGAGACGTGGCCGCCGCAGCTGCGGGTCGCCACGAAATATCCCCGGACTGCCGGCGCGTGGTTCGAGGCGCGTGGCCAGGCGGTTGAGGTCGTTCAGCTCCACGGTTCGGTCGAGCTTGCGCCGCAGGTGGGCCTGGTCGATGCGATCGTGGACCTCACGGCGACAGGCCGCACTCTCAAAGAGAACCGGCTGCGGGTGACAGCTGTCCTCGGGTCTTCGACGGCGCGCTTGATCGCGAACCAGGCCAGCCTCAAGACGCGGACCGACGCCGTGCAGGTAGCGGTCGGTCGCCTCAGAGAGGCCGCCGGCTGATGGGCCCAAAGCGGTTCGACGCCCGCTCGTGGCTTGACTCTCCGATGTCGCGGCGGAGGCTCGACCTGTCCCAATTCGCCAAGGAGCGAGCCGTGGTGGCCGACATCTGCGCCCGCGTCGCGGCCCAGGGTGACGACGCGCTGCCAGAGCTGGGAGCGAAGTTCGACGGTTGGGCCCCGGACCCAGGCGAAACCTTCGAGGTGCCGCAGCGCGAGCTGGCCGTGGCCGCGGCCAAGCTGGAGGCCGCGGATCGAGCAGCGCTGGAGTTCGCAGCCGAGCGCATCCGCGCCTTTCACGAGCAGCAGCTGCCATCAGCCTCGAGCGGTTTGCCGGGCCTCCAGCTCCTCACGCGCCCGGTCCGGCGCGCCGGCCTCTATGCGCCAGGAGGCCGCGCGGCGTACCCATCGACGGTGTTGATGACCGTCATTCCGGCCCGGATCGCCAAGGTGCCCGAGGTCGTCCTCGCGACGCCGCCTCGAGCTGACGGCACGGTTCCGCCTGCCATCCTCGCGGCCGCGCACATCGCCGGCGTGGACGCCGTTTATCGGGTTGGAGGTGCGCAGGCGATCGCCGCGCTTGCGTACGGGACGGCCACGATCCCTCGTGTGGACGTGGTGGCCGGTCCGGGGAACATCTACGTCACCCTCGCGAA
>DATMKM010000053.1:0-10855 GCA_035571315.1 Candidatus Acidiferrum sp. | reverse complement strand
TACCTCATGGAACCGGGCGCCAAGGGCGACGTGCTTTCGGTGGCGTTCGCCGGCAAGGGGCAGCACCAGGACGCCGGCGGCAAGATGATCCACGTCGCGCCGAACACGACATCGACCATCACCTCGAAGTCGATCTCCAAGGGCGGCGGCCGCACCTCATACCGCGGTCACATCAAGATGTACCCGGGCGCCAACAACTCCAAGTCGTTCGTCAAGTGCGACGCGCTCTTGCTCGACGACGAGTCGCGCTCGGACACCTATCCCTACAACGACGTCGATGCGGAAAACGTGACCCTCGGCCACGAGGCGACCGTGAGCAAGGTCTCCGACGAGCAGCTCTTTTACTTGATGAGCCGCGGCATCACGCGCAACGAGGCCGAGACGATGATTGTCAACGGCTTCATCGAGCCGTTTACCAAGGAGCTCCCCCTCGAGTACGCGGTTGAGCTGAACCGGCTCATCCAGCTCGAGATGGAGGGCTCGGTAGGGTAACTGTGGCGCTGACCCTGGACTCCCTGGACGTACTCCGGGGGGAACCCGACTGGCTTGGAGAGCGGCGGCGCGGCGCGCTGGCGAGCTATGAGCGCCTGCCCATGCCGAGCAAGACCGATGAGGAGTGGCGCCGCACCGACATCAGCGGGCTGAATCCGGCGCAGTTCTCGGAGCTCGAGCACAAAAACGGATTCAAGCTCGACACACTTTCATCGCTGCCGCGCGGCGTGATCCTCGAACCGCTACGCGTGGCTGCCGAAAAGCATCCACAGCTCGTCGAGCCGCTCCTGTTCTCGCTCATCAAGGCCGACCGCGATCGATTCAGCGCATTGCATGCTGCGTTCTTTACAGGCGGCACTTTCATCTACGTGCCTGACGGAGTCGAGATCAAGGAACCGATCGTGGGCCAGCACACATCTCACGAAGGTGGCACCGCCCTTTTGCCCCACACCCTGATCGTCGCCGGGCGCGGCTCGCGGTTCCACTACCTGGACGAGTACATCGGCCGCGACGACGAGCCCGCCGCCTATCGAAGCGGCTCGGCCGAGATCTTCGTCGGCGAAGGCGCCGAGGTCGGTTATGTCGCGGTCCAGAAATGGGGCCGCAACGCGTGGCATTTCGCAGACCAGCGCGCACGCCTCGAGAAGGACGCCAGGCTGCGACTGTTCAACGTGACCCTGGGAGGGAAATTCTCCAAGACTCGCGTCGAAGCGTCGCTCGTTGGGCAGGGTTCCGACGCCGAGCTGAAGGCGATCTATTTCGCTTCCGGTAAGCAGTTCTTCGACTTCCACACGCTGCAGGACCACCAGGTCGGCAACACGCGCTCCGACCTCCTGTTCAAGGGCGCCCTCCAGGACACCGCGCGCACCGTCTATGCCGGGCTGATTCGGATCGAGAAAGGCGCCGCGCGCTCGGACGCCTATCAGGCCAACCGCAACCTGGTGCTTTCTGACCACGCCAAGGCGACATCGATCCCGATGCTGGAGATCGACAACAACGACGTCCGCTGCACGCACGGCGCGACGGTCGGTCCCGTCGACCCGCAGAGCATGTTCTACCTCCAGTCGCGCGGCATCCCCGCGCCGACCGCCAAGCGGATGATCGTCCAGGGATTCTTCGGCGACGTGCTGGACCGGATCCCTTTTGAGCACGCGCGCAGCCTCATCGAGGCAGACCTCGAGGCGCGACTTGGCTAGGTATCGAGTTGCTTCCGTCCAGGAGATGCCTGACGAAAGCCTCAAGCGGGTCGACGCCGGCACCACGCCGGTCTGTCTCGCGCACGCCGAGGACGGCAAGTTCTACGCGCTCAACGACATCTGCACGCACGAGGAGTTCAACCTCAGCGACGGCGAGTTGTGGGGCATGGACGTGGAGTGCCCGCAGCATGGATCCCGCTTCAACCTCGTGACCGGGAAGGTGACCGGCCTTCCGGCCGTGATCCCCGCCAAGACCTACCCGGTATCCGTGGAGGGCGACGAGGTCTACATCGAGGTCCCCGACTGAGATGGCGATCAAGACCTTTGACGTAGCGGCGATCCGGAAAGACTTCCCGATCTTCGAAACCGGCATTGCTTACCTGGACTCGGCGAACACCTCGCAGCGGCCGCGCCAGGTGACCGGAGCGATGATGGAGTACTTCGAGAAGTTCAACTCGAACATCCACCGAGCCGCGTACCACATCGCCGAGGAGGCGACCGTGCGTTACGAGGCCACGCGGGAGAAGGTCCGCGAGTTCATCAACGCGAGCTCGACCAAGGAGATCGTCTACACGCGGGGCACGACCGAGGCGATCAACCTGGTCGCATATTCGTGGGGCCGTAAGCACATTCAGAAGGGGGACCTGATCGTCCTCACGATCATCGAGCACCACTCGAACATCGTCCCGTGGCAGATCCTGGCCGCCGAGAAGGGAGCCACGATCGAGTACGTCGACATCGACGAGCGCGGAGAGCTGCGCCTCGACCAGTTCCACAAGCTCCTCGAGCGCTCCCCCAAGCTCGTTGCCTTCGGCCAGGTGAGCAATGCCCTGGGGACCCTCAACCCGGCCAGGGAGATGGTCGCGGCGGCCAGGGCGGCCGGCGCGACGGTGCTGGTGGACGGGGCGCAGGGCGCGCCGCACCAGGGGGTCGACGTACGCGAGCTGGGATGCGATTTCTACGCCTTCAGCGGGCACAAGATGCTGGGGCCGACCGGCGCGGGCATCCTGTACGGCCGCCGCGAGCTGCTCGAAGCGATGGATCCGTTCATGTCCGGCGGGGACATGATCAAAACGGTCCGCGTCGAGGGCACGACCTATCACGAGCTGCCCTGGAAGTTCGAAGCCGGGACGCAGGCGATCGCCGAGGTGATCGGGCTCGGAGCCGCTGTCGATTACCTGAGCGCCCTGGGCATGGACACCGTGCGCGCTCACGAGCGAGAGATCACGGAGTACGCCTACGAGGCGCTGAGCGACGTCGAAGGGCTGACCCTGTTCGGCCCGCCGCCCTCGCGGCGCGCCGGCGTCATCTCCTTCGCGGTCGAGGGCATCCACCCGCACGACCTGGCCACCATCGCCGACCGCGACCAGGTGTGCCTGCGGGCAGGCCACCACTGCGCGATGCCGCTCATGACCCGGCTCGGAGTCGCGGCCACGGCACGCGCCTCGTTCTACGTTTACACGCAGAAGGATGAAGTCGACCGCCTGGTCGGTTCCATCAAAGAGGCCCAGAGGATTTTCAAATGAGCACCGGGACAGCCGCCGACGACCAGTTCTATCGCGAATACATCCTTGACCACTACAAGAACCCGCGAAACTTCGGCCGTCTCGAAAACCCGGACATCAGCCACGAAGAGGACAACCCTCTCTGCGGCGATGTCATTGGGATGGATTTTCGGGTCAAGGACGGGGTGATCGAGGACATCCGGTTTCACGGGCGGGGCTGCGCGATCTCGCAGGCTTCGGCGTCGCTGTTGACCGAGCGGCTGAAAGGCCTTCCATTGGAAGAGGCGAAGAAGATCGGCAAGGCGGACGTGCTCGGGGAGCTCGGCATCGACATCTCCCCCGCGCGGATCAAGTGCGCGCTGCTGTCATTGAAGGTGCTGAAGGTGGGTGCTTACGGGTTGGCCGCAAGCGATGAGGACGAGGAGTAGGAGATGGGAACGACAGAACAGCAAGAGGGCTTTCGCGACCTGAAGTTGGATGACGTCAAGAAGCTGATCGACGAGGGCTACGAACTGGTCGACGTGCGTGAGGACTGGGAGTGGAACAAGGGCCACGTGCCTGGGGCGCGTCACATCGTGCTCAACACGCTGCTGGCCAATCCGAGCGCGCAGAAGATCCGTGACAAGACCATCTTCGTCTGCCAGTCCGGCGAGCGCTCGTCGGTCGCCTCCGAGATGGCGGTGGCCCTCGGAGTCAAGGACGTCGTCAACTTTCGAGGCGGAACTAAGGCCTGGCGAGACGCCGGACTGCCCGTGGAGACACCGTGACCCCATTCGCCCCGACCAGCCAGGTCGCTGATGACGCGACGGTCAAGCCCGAGGATGTGATCGAGGTGCTGCGCCAGTGCTTCGACCCCGAGATCCCCGTCAACATCGTCGACTTAGGATTGATCTACGACATCGCGATCAAGCCGGCGCGGGTCGACATCAAGATGACGCTGACCGCCCTCGGCTGCCCCATGGCGGCCGACGTGATGGCCGACGTCCGCGACCACCTGCTCACGCTGCCCGGCATCACCGACGCCGGCGTCGACATCGTCTACGAGCCGGTCTGGTCCCCAGAGCGCATGTCCGAAGAAGCGCGCTGGGAGCTCGGAATGGTGTAGACGCTATTCAGCTCGAATGACGCGAGACGTCCTCCGGTCAGTGGGAGCTACGTGGTACTCACTCGGCGCCGGCCCACCGTGAACCTGTCTCGAACGGGATCAGGCTTCGGCGAATGATTCTTGCGCCAGGCCTCCACGCAGCCCTCGCACGAGCAACTTGGCCCGGACCGTTCGGCCGGCTCGGCCAGCGATCCGCCGATCACTTGAAACAACGTTGTGACGATCGTTGCAGGACGTAGAGATGACATTTGGTGGCCTCCGTCGTGTGTGTTCCTGGCAAGCCTAACGGATGGGTACCCGATTTCCTGCTAGCGCCAACCATTTGTAGCCTTAGCAGCCAGGGTGCGTGACGATGCCATTCGAGTCGATCGACGCCGCCGTATTGCAGGAGCCTGAGTGAAATGTCAGCTGCCCGTCGACGCAGTCGTAGTAATACGGGCCGGTCACCAGGCCGGTCCCGCCCCCACCTGATGATCCGTGGGCGGGGCAGGCGATCATGCGCTCGGTGACCTCGAAGCCGGCCACCAGGACGACCACGGCGACGACAGCCGCCGCCACAGCTGAAATCGACGGCACGGTGAGGAACGGCCCCCGCAGCGTGCGTACCGTCGCGCCCGTCGCCATCGCGCCCGCGATCAAAAGGGGCAGTCCGATTGAAAAGATGGCGAGGACGCCGAGCACGAGCAGACCTCCGGCCGCCGCGGCGCGCAACGACAGGCGCACGACGGCGCTCCATCGACGTAGCAGGGAGGCTGCGAGCAGAGCCGCCAGCGCAATGAGATAGGAGGCGATGAAAACGACGGTGGCCACGTCGGGCCGTTCACCGCCCTGTCCGAGCACCAGCAAGAGGTACACAGCATCGGTAGCGAGCGCGAAAACAAGCGCAAACCAGGTCATGAATCGCGCCGCGCGAGTGTCAATGAGTCGCGCTTCGACCATGTGCCGAAACACAGTAGACCAGTGGTCGTGAATCGGCCCTCCGTACACTTACACCTCGTGCCGGAGTTCAGCCCAGGGCTGGAAGGAGTCGTCGCCGCGCAGACCGCTGTCAGCGAGGTCGATGGCGCCAATGGCAGGCTCATCTATCGGGGCGGCTATCTGATCGAGGACCTGGCCCCCACCGTCACGTACGAAGAGGTCGCGTACCTCCTGTGGCACGGGGAGCTTCCCGACCAGGCTGAGCTCGACGCACTTCGCAAGCAGATGGCGTCCGCTCGCGCTCTGAACAAGGCGGCTCGCGGCGCGCTTATGTCGACGGACCCGGCGACCGACCCGATGGACGTGCTGCGGACGGTGGTTTCAGCGCAAGGCGCAAGCAAGGCTCTCGTCCAGCCAACCCTCCAGGAGGCGGTCGCCCTTACCGCTGTTTTCCCAACCATCGTCGCGGCGGCGCACCGCCGGCGCCTTGGCCATGACGTCCTCGATCCCCGTGAAGACCTCTCGCACGCGGCGAACCTGCTCTGGATGATGGAAGGCAAGGAGCCCGGCGCCGAACGAGTCCACTGGCTCGACTCGTACCTGTTGCTGCTCGCCGATCACGGCCTCAACGCTTCAACCTTCGCGGCACGAGTGATCGCGTCGACCGGCAGCGATCTCACCTCATCTGTCGTGGGCGCCATCGGCGCGTTGAAGGGTCCCGCCCATGGCGGCGCGACGCTGGCCGCCCGCACCATGCTGGACAAGATCGGCTCCGAAGCCAACGCCGAGAAGTGGCTGCGCGAGGCGCATGAACGACACGAACGTTTTGCGGGCTTCGGACATCGCGTGTATCGCACATACGATCCGCGGGCCAAGATTCTTCGCGAGATGGCCCAAAGCGCCGCTCCCGAGCTGCACCGCACCGCGGCCCGCACCGAAGAGCTCGCTCTCCACATCCTGCACGAAGCTCATCCGGAGCGACCCAACGCGACCAATGTCGATTTCTGGGCCTCGGTGGTGCTGACCGGCGCGGGGATCCCCAAAGAGATGTTCACCTGCATGTTCGCCAGCTCGCGCGTGGTGGGCTGGACCGCTCATGTGCTGGAATCGCTGGCGGACCTGCGGATCATCCGGCCGGCCTCGGAGTGGATGGGGCCCGAGCCAGGGAAGAAGCCCGCGGCCATCGCCAAACGATGAGCACGTACGTCCCAGGCCTCGAGGGCGTCGTCGCTTCTCAGACTGCGATTTCGATGGTTGACGGTGCGAACGGCCGGCTTGTCTACCGCGGCTACGTCATCGCCGACCTGGCCGAGGAGATGTCCTTCGAAGAGGTCGCCTATCTCCTGTGGTACGGAAACCTGCCGACGCGAGTTGAGCTCGACGGCCTGACGAAAGAGCTGGCGGCGTTTCGCACGCTGACGCAGGCAGCGAGCATCTCGCTGGACGCGCTGCCCACCGACACCGATCCGATGGACGTTCTGAGAAGCGTCGTCTCCGTGCAAGGGGTCGAGCACAAGCTGGAGAAGCCGACCATCCCCCTCGCGATCCACGCGACGGCGTCCTTCCCCACCATCCTCGCGATGTTCCACCGCCGCCAGCTGGGGCTCGCGCCGGTTAAACCGCGGCCTGACCTCGGCCACGCGGCCAACTACCTCTACATGCTGAATGGGAAGGAAGCGGACCCCGAGCTCGTGCGCGCGCTGAACACATACCTGGTGCTGCTCGCCGACCACGGAATGAATGCGTCGACGTTCGTCGCGCGGGTCATCGCTTCGACCGAGTCCGACCTGGCCTCGTGCCTGGTCGGCGCCATCGGCGCGCTGAAGGGACCGGCTCACGGTGGAGCGCCTTCGGCGGTGATGGACCAGCTCGAGCAGATCGGCACGGCCGAGAATGCAGAACGATGGATGCGCGCGGCACGCAAGGACAAGGTGCGATTCATGGGCTTCGGCCATCGCATCTACCGGACGTATGACCCGCGCGCAAAGATCCTCAAAGAGCTGTGCGCCCGCCTCAACCCGAAGTTCTACGAGCTGGCTTCAAAGGTCGAGGAAACGGCGCTCATGCTCCTGCACGAGGAGCACCCCGAGCGGCCGCAGGCGACCAACGTCGAGTTCTACTCGGCGGGCGTGTTGCAGGCCATCGGGCTGCCCAAGGAGTATTTCCCGCCCACCTTTGCCGTGTCCCGCGCCTCCGGCTGGACCGCCCACGTGCTGGAGCAGAGCGTCAACAATCGCCTCATCCGGCCGCAGTCGGAGTACATCGGGCCCGAGCCCCGCAAACCCGTACCCCTGGCCGAGCGGGGCTAGCCCATCGCGCGGCCGCGGCTCCTTAATCTGGGCTCGGTCGGTCTCGGTTGGTTCCTGGTTCTGGGTGGCGCCTTTGTCGGCTGGTTCGTCATCGCCGTCCCGCTGCGCAGGGAGATCCTCGACAACGACCTGACCCTGGCCTACATCGGCGCTCGAATCGGAATCGAGCACGGCTGGAACCACCTCTATTCGCTCAGCCTTCAGCACCAGCTGTTCGGCCAGCTGCGACCCAGCGCCCCGTTCAACGACGGCGAGCGATTCATCTCGCCCCCTCCAAGCGCGTGGCTGCTGGTCCCGCTTACGGCTTTGGGTGCGGCGGCCACCGTCTACGTGTGGCTGGTCGCTTCGGTGGCTGCGCTCGTGGCGGCCTGGTGGATGGCCGCGCCCGGCTCGACGCGCGCACGCGTCCTGTGGCTGATCGCAGCCCTGGCCTGGTATCCGGTCCAGTACAGCCTCAGCCTGGCGCAGCCCGACCTCATCGTCCTGCTGGCAGCGGTGGCGTGCTGGAAGCTTGCCGACCGGAACAGGCCATATCTCGCGGGCGTTGTGCTGGGAGCCTCGGTGCTCAAGCCTCAGCTCACGCTGGTGCTACCCCTGGTCCTCCTGGTCGCCGGCAGGTGGCGGATCGCCGCGGCCTGGGCCGTGACCGTCGGCTTCCTCGCGATCGTTTCTGTGCTGGTGATCGGCCAGCAGGGCTTGAGCGACTACCGCATGTTGCTGTCCGACGCCATGCGTGTGGCCAACAACCGCTACTTCACGTTTGCCTACATCTTCGGTACCGGACCCGTCACCTTCGCCGTCCAGGCGGTCGTCGTGGCGATCGGAGTGGCCAGCGCCTATGCGAACCGTCACTCGAGCCTGGCCCGGCTCTTCGCCATCGGCCTCGTGAGCAGCGCGCTCGGAGCCGGCTACTGGCACCTGCAGGACTTCGCGATGCTGGTCGGCGCGGCCTGGCTCTTCTGGGGCGACCCGGCGCCTGCATGGCAGCGCTGGTGGCTTGTGGTGGTCGTGGTCGGAGGCGAGCTCGGGTGGCCGCTGACTCCTCTGCCCATCCTGATCGGGCTTACGGTCTGGCTGATCTACCTCGCCTTTCCCCAACCACACGCTCTGCGTACGGCACAGGCGCAATGAGCATCTCGTCCGTCCAGATTCGGCATGCACGCCTGATCGTCATTGCGATGACGCTCGTGGCAGCGGCGGCCATTCTGCTGCTGACGCACTCCTACACCTTCTATTTCGACGAATGGACGTTCATCCTTACCGCGCCCGACTGGACCTGGATCACCTACCTGCAGCCGCACAACGAGCATCCGGTGATGCTCCCGCGGCTCATCTACGCGGCGCTGCTGTCCACAGTCGGCCTCCGCAGCTACCTGCCCTATATGGCCGTGCTGCTCGCCCTGCACGCCACGAGCGCCGTATTGCTGTTCGAGATCGTGCGCCGGCGCGCAGGCGACCTCGTCGCCATCGGCTGCGCCGCCCTCTTCCTCGTGCTCGGCGCCGCCTGGGAGAACCTGCTGTGGGCTTTCCAGATCACATTCGTGGGCTCGGTCGCGTGCGGGCTCGGCATGCTGCTCGCGCTCGAGGGCCCCTCGACCCCACGCCGCCTGCTCGCCGCCGCGCTGCTGCTGGCTGGCGCGCTGGCCTTCTCGGCGATGGGGATTGCGTTCGCCGCCGGGGCGGCGGTGACGCTGGTCGTAACCCCCGCTCGCCGGCGGGACCTCCTCTGGCTTGCGCCGGTGATCGTTCTTTTCGGGGTTTGGTACCTGGCCCTGGGACGCGGCGGAACGCCTCCCAACCCGCCGCCGAGGGCCTCGAACGTCCTGCTGGTGCCGCTCTTCGTCGCA
Source organism: Candidatus Acidiferrum sp. (assembly GCA_035571315.1). Classification (GTDB taxonomy): domain Bacteria; phylum Chloroflexota; class Dormibacteria; order Dormibacterales; family Dormibacteraceae; genus Palsa-870. The sequence continues at coordinate 1,483 of DATMKM010000053.1, read as the reverse complement.
TGGGGCCTCGGACAGAGCGCAGCCGGCCTGGTCGGTGAGAGCGGGCCATGGGGACCGCCCGCGCTGGTGTTGGCCGCGTCGGCGGTGGCGGTGGCCTGGTGGCGGCGCCGGCCGGATGCGCTCGCGCTTGGCGTGCTGGGAGCTCTCCTGGCGGTGTATGTCGTGACCGGTCTTGGGCGCGTCCAGCTGGGCGTTCAACAGGCCGGGGCCGGCCGGTACGTCTACGAAGGCGCGGCCCTCTGGCTGATCCTGCTCGCCGACGTGGCCCGGAACCTGCCGTGGCGAGGCACCTGGAGGCCGGCTTTGGCGGCGTGCCTATTTCTCGCCTGCTTCAGCAGCGCCGTGCTGCTGTTCTCGTTTGCCGCGGCCAAGAGCGTCCAGATGCAGCGCGAGGTGGCCGACCTCCAGGCACTCGCTTTCGAGCGCTCCGACCCGTGCCTCAGCGCGGACGGGACCGCTGACGCCCTGGTGATGCCCCAGGTCAACGACCCCGCCACGTACTACCGGGCGACCGATCGCTACGGCGACCCGGTGGCGGGGCTTCCTGTCACCGATCAGGCGGACTTCGACCGGGCCCGCCGCAACCTCGTGCGGGCCGGCTGCAACTGAAGTCCTTTCGAACCGGCTTCTACACTTAGTTCAAGTGCCCACTTTTGATTTCGACGTGGCGATTCTGGGGGGCGGGATGGGTGGTTACCCAGCCGCGATCCGAGCTTCCCAGCTGGGCTTGAAGGTAGCCCTGGTGGAATCTGACAAGCTCGGCGGGACCTGCCTGCACATCGGCTGCATCCCCACCAAGGCCCTGCTCGAATCGTCCGAGCTGTTCCACCGCGTGGCGGCGCGCGGGCCGGAGTTCGGGGTCAACGCCGACAAGGTCCAGTTCGACTACGCGCGCATCGCCGCCCGGCGCGACTCGGTCGTGGCGCAGCTCTACAAGGGCGTGCAGTACCTGATGAAGAAGAACAAGATCGAGGTCGTGGCGGGCAGCGGCCGGGTCCGCGACCTCAACACGCTCGAGGTCGGCGCAAGCCAGGTCAAAGCCAAGCACCTCATCGTCGCCACCGGCTCCACCGTCAGGACGTTGCCGGGCCTGGAGTTCGACGGAAAGTTCATCATCTCCTCCGACCACGCGACGCTCGCGGCGACCATCCCAGAGTCGATCTGCATCATCGGCGCGGGCGCCGTCGGCGTCGAGTTCGCGACGCTCTACAACGAGCTGGGCGTCAAGGTCACTGTGCTTGAGGCGATGGACCGTCTGGTTCCGCTGGAAGACGAGGAGATCTCCAAAGAGATGCTGGCCGCCTTCAAGAAGACGGGCATCGACTGCCGGCTCGGCGTCAAGGTCAGCGGCGCCAAGAAGGCGCGCGACGGCGTCAGCGTAAACACCGATCAAGGCGAGGTCTGGGCGCACCAGCTCCTCGTTGCGGTGGGGCGCTCGCCCCGCTCCAAGGACATCGGCCTGGAGAAAGTAGGCGTGGCGACT